>JAPSKX010000068.1 GCA_031181325.1 Paenibacillus sp. | reverse complement strand
CCGGCATATCCGCCGGGAAGTGCCGCACGATGTCTTCCACCGCCCGCGGTCCTCCCGTCGAAGCGCCGATGACGACCGCCTTGCGGAACGGCGGCTCGTTCTTCTCTTCGAGCTCGATCGCTTCCTCGTCGACGCGGCGCTTCCGCGCCTGATTCGATGCGGACGCCGCCGCATGAATGCGCTCGACGAGCAGGTTCACCGTCTTGCGCAGCTCGGCGCCTCCCATCGCTTCCGGCTTCGTCACATAATCGAAGGCGCCCAGCTCGAGCGCCTCGAACGTGACGAGCGCCCCCTTGCGCGAATACGCCGACAAAATAATGACCGGACACGGCGCGATCTCCATCACGTATTGAAGGGCCGTGATGCCGTCCATCGTCGGCATATGAATGTCCATCGTTACGACGTCCGGCCGCAGCCGAATCGCCTTCTCGACGCCTTCCCTGCCGTCCCGCGCCGAGCCGATCACTTCGATGCTCGGATGCTTGGACAACAGAAGCGTCAGCTGCTGCCGCATCAAGGCGGAATCGTCCACGATCAGCACTTTAATTCGGTTGCCCATATGTATCATCCCGATTTCTTATGGTGTTTCCCGCTCCCCGTTACCGGAACGCAGACGGAGCGACCAGCGGCACGAGCCTCCGGTCGCGGCTGCAATGGTATATCCCTTGCCGGCTTCCCTCCGGCGGAATGCGAACGACGCGCGTCACCTTCGGCACGGCGATGCCGAACTCGGCGCCGGCCTTCTCCATCACGATGAGGTGCGTCGTTCTCTCCTTCTCGCCGTCCAGCTCCAAGGCGGCCTGCGCGCCGACGACCGTCAAGATGCGGCCGCGGACGTTCGCGATTCCCGCGATGCGGTCCGGCGCGTAAGGCACCGGCGTGAGCCGCGATAACCGGCGCACTTCCTTCACGTCGCCGGCCGGCATGCCGTACTCTTGCCCTCCGGCTTGGAAGAACACATACAGACGCCCCGCATCCGCGACGCCGTCGGCCGCCGAAGTCCCGGCGTCCTGCGCGGGCTCGCGGCGCTGCGACGACGAGGGCAGCAGCCGGCTGAGCGCGCCGCCCTCCGCGAACAGCCGCTCTTCGTCGAGCACGAACATCGGCGCGCCGTTCGAAGCGTACGCCGCCCCTCGAATCATCTCCGAATACGGCTCGAGCGCCGACGCGAACCGCACCGCGTCGTTCGGACTCGGCGTCTGCAGGTCGTGCACCCAATCGACGGCGAGACCGATCGTCTCCCGCCCGCGCGGCGTTCCGACCTCCGCGCAGACGACCCGGCGCGGCGCCGTCTCCGCCTTGAGCCGGAGCAAGGCGCCGAGGTGCGCGATCGGCATCGCCGCCCCGTCCCGGTACACGCCCGTGCCGAGCGCGTACGGCGGCAGCCCGTGCACGTGCACGATCCGCTCCGGCATCGGGAGAATGTCGCGCACGCAAGACATATCGAGTCCGAACAGCTCTCCGTTCGACTCGAACCGCAGCATGCGCCGGCCCTTCGGCGCTTCCTCGTCCATCGCTTCCTCGCGCGTCGTCCGGAGGCCGGTCAGGGCATCCGGTTCCTTCTCCGCCGCCTTGCGGGACCGAACCGCGTCGAACAGCGCCTCCGCGCGGAAGATGCGAATCGCGGTCTCGCCTTTCATGAACAGCCCCTCGTACCGTTCGACTTCGCCGGACGAGAGGAGCGCGATGTCCCGCTCCGCCGCCTCGGCGACGCCGAGCATCCGGTCTACCGCGAAGCCGACGCCCTGCCCCCGCCGCCGCAGGACGACGATCTTGCCCGCGGCCCCGTCCGTCCGGGGCGACCCGCTCGCCCAACGGACGCCGTCGACGACGGGCATGAGTGCGCCTCGCACGTTCGTCAGCCCTTCGAGGAACGCTTCGGCGTGCGGAACGCGCGTCGTCGCCCCTGCGGCGACGACGTAAGCGACGCATTCGATATCCAGCGCATAGACGTCGCCGGCGAGGGCGAACGTCACGAACTGTCTGCTTGCCCCCGTCTCCTTCATGACTTCCCCTTCTTTCCGATGCGTTACAAGTAGATGTCGTCCGCCATGCTCGCGATTTCTTCGATCGCCCGGGCCAGCTCGTTAATGCCGATATTTTGCTCTTGGCCGGCATGCGCCGCCTGCTTGCTCGCCGCCGCGGACTCCGCCGACGTGACGGCGATCTGGTCGACCGCCCGCTTCGACTCGTTGATGGCGAACCCCATCTCGTTCAGCCGCCCCGCGTTGTCGGCGACCATGGTCTGCATATGCTTCAAGTCTTCCTCGATGCGAACGGAATCGTGCAGAATGCGCCGCGCCTTCTCGACCTCTGCCTTCGTCGTCTCCTTGGAGACGTGCAGCTCCCGCAGCACGGCGGACACTTGCGACTGCGTATCCCGGATCAAATCCTTAATGTTCTCCGCATGCCCCGCCGTCTCGACGGCCAGCGAGCGAATGTCCGCCGCGACGACGGCGAAGCCGCGTCCGAACTTCCCGGCGCCGGCCGCCTCGATCGCGCCGTTGACCGCGAGCATGTTCGTCTGGATGCCGACGCGGTCGATCGCGTTCACGATCTTGTCGATGCTGCGGAACTGTCCTTCCAGCAGCACCAGCTTGTCCAGGTTTTCTTCCATGGCGCGAAGTCCCGCCGTTATATTTTCGATCATGCCGTCGGTTTGCCGCTTCCCTTGGTCGTACAGCTCGGCGACGACGCTCAGATGCTCCTCGGACGACAAGGCGAGTCCGGACACCTTCTTCGTCATCTGCTCGAGCTGCATGACCGCCGTCGCGGACTGCTCCGTCGCCACGGACTGCATCTCCGAGCTTCGATCCATGCCGTTGATCGCGTACATGATCTGCTGCGCGGATTGCCCCGCTTCGGTAATCGAAGCGGACAGCTCCTCCGCCGCGGCCGCCAGCGTCTCGGCGGACCGGGCGACGTTCTTGCTCGACCGGAGATCCTCTGTCAGGTCCGACAGCTCCAGGGCGCTTTGGTTTATGTCTTGCAGCGCTCTCGACTGCTGCAGAATCGCCTGAAGCGCTTGGGCGGCGCCCGTCGCTTGCTCCTCGGACGCTTGGGCGATGATGCGCGCGCCGTTTTCGAAATCTCGAATGCCCGTCCTCAGCACCAGCGACTCTCCGTTCACGTCCTTCACGCTCTGCACGAACGCTTCGAGCTTCTCGCCGACGGTCTGCAGCGACTCGACGACGACGCGCCCCTTATCGGCTTCCTCGAGCGCGATGCGCTCCGCGTCCTTGATCGACGCCGCGATCGGCGCGACCTCCGACTGGATGTCCGCGACGAGCCGCCGAATATCGTTCGCCGACTTCTCGGACAGCTCGGCGAGCGCGCGCACCTCGTCCGCCACGATGGCGAAGCCGGCCCCGTGCTCCCCGGCTCTCGCCGCTTCGATCGCCGCATTGAGCGCCAGCAGATTCGTCTGGTCCGCCAGATGAACGACCGTGCCGATAATGTCTCCGATCTCCTGCGCTTGCCGCTCCAGCTGCGCGATCGAACGCGCCGAGTCCGAGCTCTTCGCCGCGGAGAGCATGACCCCTTCGACCAAGCGATGGATATCGGTGGAGGAGCCTGCGACGATCTGCTGGATCGTGAGGCTTCGGTTCATCGCCAGCGCCACATTGTGGGTGATCGCATTCATGTTGTCCATGATTTTCGTAATCGAAGCCGAGCTCTCCTCGCACGCCGCGCTCGCTTCCTCCGCGCCCGTCACGAGCTGCTCCATCGCTTGGCGCAGCTCGTTCATCGCCGTCTGCGACTCTTCGACGCCCGCGGACAGCTGCTGCGACGCCGCCGCGAGCCGCTCCGACAGCTGCTGGTACTTCGCGAACGTTCTCGCCCGCAGCCGCTGCTCCTGAAGCCGCTTGCCCGCAGCTTGTTCGAGGTCTGCGGCGTCGCCGCGTCCGTCCTTCGGCATCGCGTCGTTTTTCGTCATCTTCGCGTAGGTCGGCGGGGACAGCAGCGTCTTCTTCTCACTCATGGTTGACTTACCTCCGGATACGTATTTTTTTCCGATATCGGAAGCACGACCTCGAATACCGTGCCTTCGTTCACCTTGCTCATGACCTTCACCCGGCCGCGATGCTTCTGAATGATCTGATAGCTGATCATCAGCCCCAGCCCCGTTCCCTTCTCCTTGCTGGAGTAGAACGGTTCCCCGAGCCTCGCCAGCCGCTCCTCGGGAATGCCGCAGCCGTCGTCCTGCACGGTCAGCGTCACGGAATACGGCTCTCTGCGTTCCAGGACGACGCACAGCTTCCCGCCGTCCGTCATCGATTCGATCGCGTTCTGCATCAAGTTCACGAGCATCTGCTTGATCTGATTCGCGTCGCACAGAATGACGCTCGGCTCCGTCGGAAGGCGCACATGGACTTGGACCCCGTACAGGATCGCCTTCGTCTCCATCAGACTCGCGACCTCGCTCGCGAGCACGTTCAGATCGGCCTCGTAGAACTTCACCATCTGGGGCTTCGCCAGCATCAGAAACTCGCCGATGATCGCCTCGATCCGCTCCACCTCGGAGAGCATCAGCTCGAAGTACCGGTTGTCCCGATCCTCCGAACGCAAAATTTGCGCGAACCCCTTAAGCACCGTAAGCGGGTTCCTCACCTCGTGCGCCACGCCGGCCGCCAATTGACCGACGATCGTCAGCTTGTCGGACTTGCGCAGCAGCTCTTCCGTCTCCTTCTTCTGCGTCACGTCCTGCAGCTGGATAATGTAGTTGAGCGGCCGCCCGTCGACGTCCCGAACGAGCGTGATGCACAGCGCCCCCCAGACGAGGCGTCCCGACGCATGCAGGAACCGCTTCTCCATCTCGCACGACTGCGTCTCTCCGATCAAGAGCCGCGTGCAGCCCTCCAAGTAGCTGTCTACGTCTTCCGGATGCAGGAACGACTTAATATTGAGCTCTTCCGCCGCTTGCGTCGGAAGCCCGATAATTTCGCAGAACGCGTAGTTCATCTCTTGCAGGACGCCCTGCACCGTCACGAGCGCCATGCCCACCGCCGCGAAGTGGAACGCCGACCGGAATCGTTCCTCGATGATCGCCGCGCTCGCTTCTTCGGGCTTCGGGGGCGTCACGTCCTCGATGGCGCGGATGACGAGATAGACGTTCCCTTCGCGCCGCACCGTCGAAGCGTGCAGATCGACGGCGATCGTCGTCTTGTTCCTCCGGTACGCCTTCGTCTGCAGCCGGAACGGACGGTCGTCCGCGCCCGACAAGCGATCTAGCGAATCGGGGTCGAACAAGCGGTCGATCCGTTCGCCGATCATCTCGTTGCCTCCGTATCCGAATAGATCCCGCATGCTTTGCGAGACGACGATCATACTGCCGTTTTCCGCGACGCTGACGTCCGGCATCCACTCGAGCATCGCTCCGAACGGGGTTGAACGCGCTTCGCCGCTATCGTCTTGACTGTCCATTTTAATCTCCACCAGCTGTAAATATATGTTATCTACCAATCTATTTCCGGAACCACTTTTCAAAGTATAGAGATAACGATTAATCGTGTAAACGAAGAACGAAGTCAGGTTATGTATGCTTTTGTCGGATGCTGTCGGATCGGTTGAATAATTTTTGAACGTTGCTCGATTTCAGGTGAAAAGGTGACAGGACACGCGGGATTTCGCGAGGCGAGTCGACGAATCTTGAAGGATGTGGAATTCGAGGATGTGGGGTTGCGGTACTTTCGTGCACGCTCTTCGTCTCGCGGCGAACCGGCCGTCCGCCTGCGGGGAGAAGCGAGTTGTCCCGTCGCTGTAAGCGCGATTTCGCGCTTACAGGCGGGGCCCGCCGCGGCTTCCGCCGTTCTAAGCGCGATTTCGCGCTTACAGGCGGTGCCGCCCATGCCAAGCGCGATTTCGCGCTTACAGGCGGTGCCGCCCATGCCAAGCGCAATTGTGAGGCTATCTCGGCGGGCAGCAAGCGGCTGAGCGAAGGAAACTCAAGGAGAAGGAGCAACTGTCCCCCATACCGGCGCCGCGTCCCATACAACGCAAAAAAGGAGGGCTCTCGCCCCCCTCGCGCAACAATGCTTAAAACGTCTCCCGCACGACCGTCTGCTCCAGCGGGAAGCGCGTCGTCGGATGCGCCGACTTGGCCGGCTTCCCGATCGACACGAGCAGCAGCGGCACATACCGCGCCGGCACGTTGAACGCTTCGATGAATGCGTCCTTGCGGAAGCCGCCCATCGGGCACGTCTCGTAGCCGAGCGCCTTCGCGGCCAGCATCAGCTGCATCGCCGCGAAACCGCCGTTCATGAACGCTTCGTCGCGAGCGACCGTGCCGCTGTTATAAGCGCTCTTCACCTGCCCCACGAGCGTATCCTTCACTTCGGCGGTCATAACTCCCGCCTTCACCCGCTCGCCGTACACAGCCTCCGCATTGCGCCAACCTTCCAAATCGCCGAGCACGGCGACGACCGCCGAGCTCTCGACGATTTGCCGCTGCCCGTTCGCGATCGGCAGCAGCTTCTCCCGAAGCGCCGCATCCTCGATCGCGAGAAACTTCCACGGCTGCAAATTCCACGACGACGGCGCCGTTCCCGCGGCGCGAAGAATCGCGTCCAGATCCTCCTTCGGCATTGCGACATCCGGCACATAAGCCCGGACCGAATGCCGCTCTTCCATCACGCGAATCGTCTCCGGGACGGAAGACGTCCGCTCTAGCATCGTTGGCTCCATCATCTACACACTCCTACACAATATAGTTTACAGCATCTATCCGACTTCTCTTCCCTCTTATAGCGTTCCTCTTATAAATGTTGCTCGATCCAGCCCTTCAACTGCGTCTTGTCGCGGAAGCCGACCATCGTATCGACCTCGACGCCGTTCTTGAACAGCTTTAACGTCGGGATGCTCATGACGCCGTTCGCCGCCGCCGACTCCGGATTGTCGTCGACGTTCAGCTTCGCGATCGTGAGCTTGTCGCCCGCCTCCGCAGCCACCTCGTCGAGCACCGGCGCGATCATCCGGCACGGGCCGCACCAAGGCGCCCAGAAATCTACCAACACCAAGCCGTCTTGCCCGACGACGTCTCCCCAGGTTCCATCCGTCACTTGTTGCAATGCCATAGTAAACCCTCCTACCCTATAATGTAACTCTATATAATCAACGCAACGCAACCCGATCCGCAGAGCATGCGTTATGCGGGCGTCGCGGTCATGCCTTGCATCGTTGCGGTCATAGCGACCAACTCTGCGGTCAACTCGTAAAACCATGCCTCGTCCCGCGCCGCGAGCGCGATGTCGATCAACTCTCGAAGCGCCTCCGGACTCGTCAGCACATCGTCCGGCAGCCGCTTCACCTGCGCTTCCTTCGCGAATACCGTCTTGCCGACCGACTCCGCCCGATCCGACTCGACGACGGTGACCGCAACGATGCCTGTCATGGGATCGCAGCTGCGTACGTACCCCCGAATGCGCTCGTCGTTCACCGACGTACCTCCGACCCAATCGCCTTCCGCCACATGCGTCGCCTTCCGATCCTCCGTCATCTTCGCTCCTCCTCAATCGAACCTAATTGTAATTAAACCAGTGACAGTTAACCTGACGAAAGGGACCCGCCCTGCGGCATCCATCCTACCCCTTCGTCTGCTGCGAGGACCGGATCGACCGCAGCACGTCCGCAATCGTCAACCCCTCGAAGTACGTCTCCAAGTGCCGCTCCGCGTCCGCGAAGATGCGGTCCATCACGCACTGCATGTTCCCCGCGACCATACACTTCTCTTCCGGATTGCCGGAAGTCCAAGACGGCTTCAGCGAGCCGGGGCACATCGCCCGGTAAATCTCGGCGAGCGTCACGCCCTCCGGGTCGCAGTCGAGAATGTACCCGCCGCCGAGCCCTTCCTTCGTGGTTACGTACCCTCGATTCCGCAGACAACCCATCACCTTGCGCAGCCTTGCGGGATGCGTCGCGACGTTGCAAGCGATCCGCTCGCTCGTCGCCATATGGTCCGGCGTGTAGGCAAGGAAGACGAGACTGTGTACCGCGATCGTAAATTCGCTGTTCATCGTTCATGTCTCCTCGTCATGTCGTCGGCGTACTTCTTACTGTTATTTTATTTATTACAGTTAGAATTGTCAAGCGCTCCTTCCCCCGGAAAATAAAAAGCCCCGACGCCGCACCCGGCATCGAGGCCCTTCCTATTGCACCGTCACGCGTGCGGTCGCCGTCTTATTGTCGAACTTCGCTTTCACCGAGGCGCTGCCCTTCTTCAGCGCGGTCACCTTGCCGCTCGCCACGGTCGCGACTCCGACGTTGGCCGACGACCACGTCGCCTGGTTCGTAACGTCCTTCGTCGTGCCGTTGTCGTAATACGCCGTCAGCACGAACGTCGTCGTCCCGCCGACCGCAAGCTTGGCGGATTTCTCCGACAGGACGACCTTCTGCAGCTTCGGCACGACCGAGACGCTCACCGTCAGCGTCTGGCCTTGATACGACGCCGTCAGCGTCGTCGTCCCTTCGGCGACGGCTTTCGCCGTCGCGCCGTTCACCGTCGCAACGGCCGTGTCGGACGACGTCCACGTCACGCTGCGAGACAACGTAACCGTCTTGCCCATCGAATCTTTGCCCGTCACTTTGATCGATTGACTGCGCTTCGGATTCAGCGTAACGGCGATCGGATCGACAACGACGTTCGTCATCTTGTCTTCGATCGTCACCGGAATCGTAATCTTCTTGTTCAGGTACGTTCCCGTCAGCGTTACCTTGGAGTTAAGCAGCGCCTTCATCGTGCTGCCCGACAAGAGCAGGTTCGGGGAGGACGCCGTCCACTCGATGCTTCCCGAGATATCGAACTCCGACCCGTCCTCGAGTAAAGCCGTCACGGCCGGAAGCGGCGACGTCTCTCCGCGGACGAGAGAATACGAGGCGGTGCCGGACAGCAGCGCAAGCGCCTTCTCCCGCACGGTAACCTCGAGCTTCTGGGGCGCTTCGTTGCGAATCTTCATCGTGATCTTCGCGCTGCCTGGCTTCTTCGCCTTCAGCTTGCCGCCTTCGACGACGACGACGCTCTCGTCGTCGGACGTCCATTCGGCGAGCTCCGCGAACGAATATTCCGTCCCGTTCAAGTCTTTCCCGTATACGTCGGGCAGAGAAGCGACTTCGCCCTTGAACAGAGTCATCTCGGTTTCGTCGAGATGGAGCCCGTCCACGACCGGCATGACCGTCACGTCGATCTTCTTCTGAAGCCCCTTATACGTCACCGTCACTTCGGCGGTCCCGGCGCCTCTGGGCTTGATCAAGCCGTCGTCGACCGAGGCGACGAGCGGGTTCGACGTCGTCCATTCCGCCTCGTCCGTCACGTCGCGTTGATTCTCCGGATTGAAGTCGTTCGCCACGGTTGCTTCCACTTGGATCGGCGCGTCCGAGAGGAACAAGTTCACAGGCTTCGCCGGCGTCAGCACGAGCGCTTGGTACGGCAGGCGAACCACGACGCTGACCTTGGCGGTGTGGCCGAAGCGCGACGCTTGGATGTCCGCGACGCCGGCGCCCTTGAACGTCAGTTCCCCGTCCTCGACGGAGACGACCGCCGAATTCGATGTCGTCCAAGAAGCTTCTTCGCTGATATCTTCCGGCTTATCGTTGAGCAGCGTCGCGACCGCTTCAAGCTTGACCGGGTCTTGTCCGACCGTAAATTCGTAATCTCCGTCGTACTCGATCTCCAGCGCCTTATACGGCGACGTCACCGTGTATGTAACGGTATCGCTCCGCCCCTTGTAGCGCGCGGTAATCGTCGTCGTGCCCTTCTTCAGCAGCTGCACCTTGCCGTCGTCGACCGTCGCGACGGACGCGTCGCTGCTCGTCCACGTCGCCGAAGTCGTGATGTCGAACGTCGCTCCGTCGGTCTCGACCGCGCTCGCCGTCAGGCTAAGCGGCTGATCCTGCAGCTCGACGGAGACGGGGCCGTCTACGTTCAATCGCACCGCTTCGTACAGAAAATCGACCTCGACGTCGATCGTGACCGTCTTGCCGCCGTACTTCGCGGACACCTTCGCGCTGCCGGCGCCTATCGGCGTCAGCTTCCCCTTGTCCGCCTTCACGATCGAGGCGCTCGTCGTCGACCAGACCGCGGTCGTCGTGACGTCCTTCTTCGCCGCCACGCCCTCCAGCGTCGCCAGCGCCTTCAGCTGCACGGTGTCGTGGTCGACGTATAAGTGGATCTCTTCTTCCTTATCGAGCTCCAGGTTCGTCACGACTTCGGCGGCGCGAGCGGACAACGCCGCGCCGGTAACCATAGTTAACAGTAATAATAATGCAAGGAACAGCTTCGTGCGTCGTACGGTAACGAAAGACATCTCTCGGTTTCTCCTCCTGCCGAATCTGTAACATCACTGAGGTTTACCATTATTATCGGTAAACCCTACCAAATATTTAAGACGTAAATGGAAGGAAAAAGTTACGCGTCCGTCGCGCCTCGCTCGCCGCGATGCCGCTCCATCCACGCCGTCGCGTAATCGACGAGCGGGCGCTGCGGCATAAGGCGAGCCGCGGACATGCCGACCCGGCCGAAGCGAACGAGTCCCGCGTCCAGCTCGAACTCCGCGCCGATGCGCGGGAAGTCTTCCGGGTCTAACGCGATGTCGACGTATTGCACCCACCGCCGCTCCCCGTCGACCGCGACGGGCGCTCCGAGCGTGTCGACGGGCTTCGGGCCGTATTTCGCCCGATACTCCGAGAGGTGCAGCGACGTGTTGCTGTCGTAGCCGACGCCGAGGAGCAGCACGTAACCGCCAAGCTCGTACATGCGGCCGATCGGCGAGTCTTCCCCGAGGGGCTCCGCGAGCCGGTTCGGATCTTCGCCGTGCCCGGCGAGCGCCGCCTCCGCTTGCGCCCCCCACGCGGCGAACGACAGGTGGGGATGGCGGCTGCGGCGAACGCCCGGCATGCGGCGGAACGTCTCCGGGATCACGCCCATGCCCCATACCGGCGTAAGATCCGGATCGAAGGCGGGCAGCTCCTCGCGGATCGATCCCCACCAAGATTCGGGTGCGGGCGGGTTTTGCCAATGGGCCGGGTCCGACAGATGGCCGGTATGCGTCGGCATGACGAGCGTGCCCGTATCGCCCAGCGCGGTCTGCAGCGCCTCGACGACCGTCTGGGCGCCGCCGGCGACCCAACCGATCGTCGACATCGCGGAGTGGACGATCAAGGTCATGCCTTCCTCGACCCCGAGCGCCTTAAGTTCTTCTATTAAACAAGAGCGCGTGACCGGGCGGCCCAATGCTTCGTGCGTGCGTTCGATGAGCTGACGTTCGCGGGACATTTTCGGTAAAAACTCCTCTGTTCCGAAATATTTGCTATAATGTTTCAATCCGCGGTTCCGCGGGGGATGCGACCATCTTAGACTTAGCGGCAGGCGACGAAAGGAAGTCACATATGGCTCAATTGTATTACCGATACGGCACGATGAACAGCGGCAAATCGATCGAGGTGCTGCGCGTCGCTCATAATTACGAGGAACAGGGCAAATCCGTGCTTCTCTTCACGCCGTCGATCGATTCGCGATACGGCACGGGCGTCGTCACGTCCCGCATCGGACTTCATAAGGAAGCGTTGATCGTCGACGACGATACGGACATGGTCGCGCTCACGCGCGAGGCGATGCCGGATTGCGTCATCGTCGACGAAGCGCAGTTTCTGTCGGAGGCGCAGGTGCTTCAATTGACCGAGATCGTCGACCGGTTGAAGATCCCCGTCTTGTGCTACGGCCTGCGGGCGGACTTCTTGGGCCGGCTGTTTCCGGGAAGCCTGTCGCTGTTTTCCTGGGCGGACAAGATCGAAGAAATCAAGACGATCTGCTGGTATTGCAACCGGAAGGCGCTCATGAACATGCGGTACAAGGACGGCATTCCGGTGTTCCGCGGCGAACAAATTCAGATCGGCGGCAATGAGAGCTACTTGCCGGTATGCCGCCGTTGTTATAAGGAAGCGCGGACGCGGTTCGAAGACGGCGGCGGCCCGAACGCCGCGGCCCCCGACCCGACCGTCTAGCAATATATGTTCTAATGGCGTCTAAACGAGCCCCTTCCTTCATATAGTAGCTGTGGACTGACCATCCGCAGGAGAGGGGTTGACGCGTCAATGTTTCGCAAACGCAAAACGTCGTCAGGCAACGTGAGCGCCACCGACACGTTCATCGGCGAGGGCACGATCGTGGAGGGCAAGATCGTGACCACGGCGAGCTTGCGCATCGAAGGAAGCGTCGTCGGCGACATCGAATGCTCGGGTGACGTCACCATCGGGGAGAAAGGCATCGTACGCTCCATCATCGCCGCCCGCAGCGTGTTCAACGCCGGGACGATCGAAGGCAGCGTCATCGCGAAGAGCAAGCTGACGATCACCAGCAAGGGGCGCGTCCTCGGCAACATCAACGCGGGCTCGCTGCACGTCTCCGAAGGCGCCGTCTTCAAGGGAGAATGCGCGATGGAAGCGCCGCGCGGCGGCGAGCTGCGGCCCGCGAAGGAGAAGGAGCCGCGTCACGGCAAGGAGAAGGGGCAAGACGGGAACGCGAAGCAAGCGTCCGCGTGACGCGATTGGAACGGCCGCCGTCGGGCGGTCTATTTTTTTGTTTGCCCCGCCCCTCCCGCCTGTTATACTGGGTTTCGAGATTTGTTATTTGAACATCGGTTAGAAGAGAAGAGAGGGTACCATTGCATTTCACTTCGAAAATAACGGAGCGCCAAGCGTTCCTCTGGAGTTTATTGTTCGTCGGCATTGTCGCGATCTCGTTTTCCGCTATATTCGTAAAGTGGACGGACGCGCCCGTCTCCGTCATCGGCATGTACCGGCTCGGGCTTACGCTGCTCGGCATGACGCCGTTCTTGCTCCGGTATCGTTCGGAGCTGCGCGCGGTGTCGACGCGGGATTGGCTGCTGCTCGGGTTATCCGGCTTCATGCTGGCGCTGCACTTCCTGCTGTGGATGGGCTCGCTGCGGTATACGACCGTCGCCAGCTCCACCGTGCTTATGACGCTCGAGCCCGTGCTCGTCATGATCGGCGCCCTGATTTTCTTCCGGGAGCGCATTCGACGCGCCGCGGTCGCGGCGATGGGCGTCGCCTTGGTCGGCGCCGTCCTTATCGGCTGGGGGGACTTCCGCCTGTCGGGCGCGGCGCTGTACGGCGACCTGCTGTCGGTGCTCGGCACGCTCGCGGTCGTCGTGCATATGCTGCTCGGACAAGCGCTTCGCGGCCGCATCTCGTCGTTCGTATACAGCTATACGGTATTCCTGGCGGCGGCGCTGTCGTTCGCCGTATACAACGCTGCGGCCGGACACGCCTTCTTCGCCGGGTACGCGGCGAACGACTGGCTCATCTTCGCGCTCATGGCCGCCGTGCCGACCGTCTTCGGCCATCTGTTGTTCAATTGGCTGCTGAAGTACGTCGGCGCCACCACCGTATCGATGGCGGTGCTCGGCGAGCCGGTGGGCGCGTCCCTGCTCGCTTGGGCGCTGCTCGCCGAAACGCTGACGCCGCTGCAGGCGTTCGCGGGCGCGCTGCTGCTCGGCGGCGTATGGCTGTTCCTGCGCTCGGGCGGCGGCCACGGCGGCGCGGTCGAGGCGGTCGAGGCGCCCGCGGATGCGCCGACGCCCCCCGCCGCGTCCGTCGCCCCGGCCGGGAAGTAAGGAACGGGAAACCATCTTTGCGCAAAAAAACCGCCGTACGGAACAATTCCGTACGGCGGTCGTTGTATGCTTATCTGCAACGCTACGATACCGATCCTTCCAGCTTCGACATTTCGAATTCGACGAGACGCGTCAGCGCGTCTTCATACCCTCCCGGGATGCGGTATTTCTTCACGTATTCCTTCACGAATTTGCGCGGATTGGCAGGCCTATAGATTCGAACGAGTTCTCTCACACTGTCCTTTACTTCATTACTTCCTTTTGCAGCCATAAGCTTGCTCCTCTCCGTAACATTACTTGGTCTGTAAGCGGCTAGGTAGGTCAGGCAGTAATGCATCTATATATCCATAATACAATATTCAGACAATTATGTCCCTTACTTTCATTATGCCCGTTAAATTCTTTTGGAGCGCGCGAAAATTGGGCAACCTATTTCCATCGAAGGGAAAAGGAGGAATCGCATGGACGCCCCAAGGAACGACGTCCCGGCAAGGCCGCCCCGCTTCGATCCCGCCGCGGGCTCCCGAGCATGGACGGTCGCTTCGCCGGCGGAGGCGGGCCTGCATCCCGAACCGCTCGACCGGGCGGACGAGGAGATCCGAGAGCGCTTCCCCAAGATGCGCTGCTTCCTCGTCGCCAAGGACGGCGCGCTCGTCTTCGAGCGGTATTACGGCGGCGCGGACGCCGCGACGCCGCTCGACCTGCGCTCCGCGACGAAGAGCGCGACCGCGGCCGTCGCCGCCATAGCCGGCGTTCTCGGCGGCTTCGAGGGCGAAGGCGCCTCCCCGCCGCCCCCGACGCTCGAAGCGCTGTTCGCGGAGCTGCTGCCGCGTTCCGCCGGCGACGAGGTCCGCGCGACGACGACGCGGGAGCTGCTCGCGATGACGTCGGGCCTGCATTGGAAGACGGGCAAGCGGCTCGGCGAAGCGTTCGTGCCGCGCCTCCATCGCTCCAAGCATTGGGTCCGCTTCGCGCTTCGCCTCCCCGTCGATCCCGCGACGCGGGGCGCCTTCGTGTACCGCAGCGTCGACTCGCATCTGCTGTCGGCCGCCGTCACGGCGACGACCGGCCGCCGCGCGCTGGACGTCGCGCAGGAGGCGCTCTTCGGCCCGCTCGGCATCGCGCCGCCGCGATGGGACGCCGACCCGCAAGGCGTGACGGTCGGCCACGTCGGCCTCGCGTTGACCGGGCGGGACCTCCTGAAGCTCGGCTGGCTGCACGCGACCGGCGGCGTCTGGGAAGGGCGGCGCCTCTTGCCGCCCGGGTACGCGCGCCTCGCGTTCACGCCGCTCGGCGAAGGGCTGCCCGCCTTCGGACGCTACGGCGGGCACTGGTGGATCGCCCGCGCCTCGTCGGGCGAGCCCGTCCGCTGCGCCCTCGGGCACGGCGGACAGCTCGTCTTCGTCGCGCCGGAGCGCCGCCTCGTCGCCGTCTTCGCCGCCGATCCGAAGGTGAGCCGCTGGAAGCACCCTTTAACCCTATACGAGCGGCACGTGCTTGCCGCCGACGGCGCCTCCCCGTCTTAGGTCGGGGGAGCGCGTTTTCCGAGGATGTGTGCATTTCCATGTCGTTCGGGTTACAATTAGCAACGGACCGGTTGGAAGGACTCCGAGAAGGAGAGGAACGCGGAGTGACGACGAGGAAAAGAAAAGTAATGATCCTGTTCGCGAGTTACGGCGAAGGTCATATTCAAGTGTCCAACGCGCTCAGAGAACGATTCGAAGAAGACGAGGGCTGCGAGGTCAAGCTCGTAGACTTGTTCGCAGAAGCGTATCCGAGATTGAACGAGCTGACGAAATACATATATATTAAGAGCTACACCTTATTCCCGAAGCTGTACGGGTGGTCGTATTACAGCACGAGGGAGATGCGCGACGACACGTGGTTTTCCGCATGGTTCCACGGCTGGGGAACGGGCAAGCTGCGCCGGATTCTCGAGCGCGAACGCCCCGACGCCGTCGTGAACACGTTCCCGACGCTGGCGATGCCCGAGCTGCGGCGCAGACGCGGCGTCCCGATTCCGATCTTCAATGTATTGACGGACTACGTGCTCCATGCCCGATGGATCCATCCGCTGATCGACCGGTATTATGTCGCTACGGACGACCTGGCGGCCGCGATGACGACCGCCGGCGTGCCGGAGCAGCGCATCCGGGTGACCGGCATACCGCTTAAGCGCGCCTTCCGCCCGATGGAGCGCGGCAAGGCGCTCTACGCCAAATACGGCCTCGATCCCGCTCGGCGCACGGTGCTGATCATGGCGGGCTCGTACGGCGTGCTGCAGGGGCTCCGAGACGTATGCGACGCCTTGGCCGCGCTGCCGGACGCGCAGCTTGCCGTCGTGTGCGGCAAGAACGAGTCGCTGTACGCTTCGATGCGCGACATGGCGGAACGAACGCCGAACGTCAAGGTGTTCGGCTTCATGAAAGAGATGCACGAGCTGATGTCGCTCGCGGACACGATGGTGACGAAGCCCGGCGGCATTACGCTGACGGAGGCGATCCAATGCGAGCTTCCCGTCGTATTGCTTCGCCCGGTGCCCGGGCAAGAGCGGGACAACGCGGAATACATGGCCTCGCGCGGCGCCGCGTTCGTCGCGCACGACGACGGGCAGGTAGAGGACATCATCCGCTCCCTGCTGGAGACGCCGGAGCGCCGGCGCCGCGCGGTGCAGGCGATGGCGGCCCTGAAGCGCACGCAGTCCGCCGAGCGGATCGTCCGAGACATCCTAGAGGCGATGGACGACCGCCGCTCGGCGTCCGTCTTCACCGAGGAACGAAGGAGAGTATCGAGTGAACGCTATTCGTAATTTATCCGTCCCGATGCCGCTCGCGCGGCTCGCCTTTCTCTTTTTCCTGATCGAATTCGTCCGAGGGGCCATCCTGATCAGCTATATTCCGAAATATGCGGTCGACGAGCTGTACCTGACCGTCACGACGGTCGGCTTCGCCGTCACGATGCACTACGTCGCCGATACGGTGGCGAAGCTCGGCATCGGCTATTTGCTCGACCGGTTTCCGCTGCAATGGATATTGCAGACGTGCTTCGCCCTCTCGATCGTCGGCCTGCTTCTGCTGGAGTACGCCCTGACGGCGTGGATGCTCGTGCTCGGCTCCACCTTGTTCGGCATCGGCGCATCGCCGATTTGGCTCGTCGGCATGAGCAGCGTGACGGAGAACGAACGCGGCAAACAGATGGGCGCCTTGTACATGGCTTGGATGATGGGGCTCGGCCTCGGTCCGGTGCTGCTGAACTTCTTTCTCGACTGGTTCGACTACGGCATCTCCTTCCTCGTGCTGCTCGGCATGACGGCGCTCGCGTGGGCGGTCTCTTGGTTCGTGAAGGGCGCCGACAGCATCCCGCACCCCGAACCGTTCTTGAAGCAGATCGGCGCGCTCGCGCATCATATGAAGGCGGTCAAGCCGCTGCTGCCGGGCATGATTCTGCAGACGCTCGGCGCGGCGATGCTGCTCCCGATTCTGCCGACGTTCGCGGAGGAGAACCTGCTGCTGACGAACTCGCAGTATTCGTTCTTCCTGCTCACCGGCGGCGCCTTCGCCGTGCTGGCGCTCATCCCGATGGGCCGGCTCAGCGACAAATTAGGGAAAAAGTGGTTCTTAATCGGCGGCTTCCTCGCCGTCGCCTTCGGCCTCTACATGATCACGACGATCGAGACGCTGTGGGTTTGCTTGTTCTGGGCGATCGTGCTCGGCGTCTCCTACGCGGCCGTCCTGCCCGCTTGGAACGCGCTGCTCGCGCAATTCGTGCCGCCGCAGCAGAAGGGCGTAGGCTGGGGCGTCTTCTCGACGGTGGAGGGCATCGGCGTCATGTTCGGGCCGGTCATCGGCGGCATTATCGCCGACTCGTTCGGTTTGTCGGTGCCGTTCCTCGTGGCCGCGGCGCTGTTCCTCTTCATCGGGCTGTTTTATGTGTGGTTCCCGTTCCGGTTGTTCAAGTAAGCTCGGGTACCGGCATATGCGAAAAAGAACGTCGGCGGATTGCGTCCCGCTCGACGTTCTTTTTTTCTGCGACCGACCCATTCGCTTCGGCAACATGTACTTTATTTCGCGACCGGAATTGGAAATACGCCTTCAAGCCGCGACGCACACCCGGTTGCGGCCGGTTCGCTTCGCTTGGTACAAGCCGTCGTCGGCTTTCTGCAGCAGCTCGTCCGAACGGCTCAGCATGTCCGGGTACGTCGCGGCGCCGATCGACACCGTCATGCGCAGCGATTCGCCCCTTTCGATCGGGAACGGGTGCGCCTCGACCGACTGCCGGATGCGCTCCGCGACCTCGACGGCCCGTTCGATCGAGCAATCCGGCAGCAACACGGAAAATTCCTCCCCGCCGTTGCGCGATACGATATCGACCGAGCGGCTCGATCGCTGCAGCACGACGGCGATCTCCCGCAGCACGTCGTCCCCCGCCTTATGTCCGTACGTGTCGTTGATCGACTTGAAGAAATCGATGTCGATCATGAGCAGCGACAACCGTTCGCCGCGTTGGACGGCCGTGCGCATACATTCGTTCAGCGCCTTGTCGAACCGTCGGACGTTGTGCAGCCCCGTCAGGAAGTCGGTCGTCGACTGCTGCTTGAAGCGTTGGAACAGCAAGTCGGAGACGATGATGTTCTCCATCAGCAGATACACTAATGCGCCGCCGCCGGCCGAGAAGCCGATATACATGAGCCACGTCTGCCACAGCAGCTCCTTCGGGAGCGCGATGCCGAAGACCGCGAGCGTGCTCCCGACCGCGGCGAAGCTCATCGCGAGGTACTGTTTCTTCCGGCTGAGCCGAAGCTTCGCGATGCAGCCGCAGACGAGCGAATACATGACGACGTTCGCCGCCGCGAGCAACGCCGTCTCGCTGACGCCGAAGAAGACGAGGCGGAACAGCGCGACGATCGCCCCGCTGACCGCCGCCGCGACAAGCCCCCCTTGACTCGCGGCCAAGACGACCGCGAGATGCCGCGCGTCCAGAATCGTGGTCTCCGACACGCGAACGGTGTAGAACATTAATACGATGCCCGCCGCGCCGCAGGCGACCCCGAGCAGCAGCCGCTCTCTTACGAGGGCCCGACTGTCCTCGGAGCGGTACCGATAGTACAAGCTCCCTATATGTATCATGGCGATCAACAAGGCGCCGTTAATGATTAAATCGCGAAACAGGCCGATCCCTCCCATACTCCCGGCGTTCCGTCCGGGAATCCGACACATCTTATTCGACACGAATCGCCATATTCCTGCATTTTTCCGGTATTTGCATACGTTTCCTTATCGGAGCCGCGACGCGCGAATGTGAATTGCTCCTCCCGGTTTGCTACAATGATAAGCATGTACGGAACATCCAGCCGAAGGGGGTCGAGAGGGACATGGAACCGTTGAAGAAGAACATCGAAGCCGCCGTCGCCGCGCTCGAAGCCCGCTTTCTCGAACGCGAGGAGCTGATCCGGCTCGCGCTGCTCGGCGTCTTGTCCGGGGAGAACGTCTTGCTGGTCGGGCCTCCGGGCACCGCGAAGTCGCAGCTGGCCCGGGCGGTGTCGGGCTTGTTCGGCGGCGAAGGCTGGTTCGAATATTTGTTGACGCGCTTCACGACGCCCGACGAGGTGTTCGGCCCCGTCTCGCTGCGCGAGCTGAAACAGGATCGCTACGTCCGTCAGACGGAGGGCTATTTGCCGTCGGCGCGGTTCGCGTTCCTCGACGAAATTTTCAAATCCGGCAGCGCGATCTTGAATGCGCTGCTGTCTTTATTGAACGAGCGAGTGTATTATAACGGCCGTTCGAAAGAAGCCTCGCCCCTTCTATGTCTCCTCGCCGCCTCCAACGAGCTGCCCGAGGAGACGGAGGGGCTGTCGGCGTTGTACGATCGCTTCCTGATTCGGTACGAGGTCGGGTTCCTGCGGCATATGTCCAGCTACGAGCGGATGTTTACGCTGCCGCGGGAGCCCGTGCCGGCGCTGTTATCCGTTCGAGACGTCGAGTCGGTGCGGGAACGCGCGTCGCGCGTCGCGCTGCCGGAGCCGATGGTGATGTTATTGTTCCAGTTGAAAACGGAGGCCGACGAGCGCGACCTGTCCGTCTCCGATCGGCGCTGGCGCAAGATCGGCGACGTCTGGCGGACGTCCGCCGCGCTGAACGGCCGGGACGAGGTTTCGATCTGGGATACCGTCTTCACGCCGCATATGCTCTGGGACGTGCCGGAGGCGCTGCCCGGCATTCGGGAATGGTTCGAATCGCGCTTCGACGCGGCGCTCGAGGTCGAGAGCGAAGCGGAGCTGCACCTCGCGCGATACGCGGCGACGCTCGAGCGCTGGACGTCGCGCAAGCAGGAGCTGTTCGGGCATCAGTTCAAGAAGGAGATGAAGGCCGGCGGCTCGCGCCCCGAAGCGGCGGAGGCGCTGCTCTCGCAATGCCGGGACGAGCTCGAAACCGCGGGGCAGTCGCTGCGCCGCGCGCTCGTACGCTTCCATGAGCGCGAGCGCGGGCGGGCGGACGAGCTGCGCCGGCTGAACGTACTGCTGCCCGATCCCGCGTCGGCCGCGGCCAAGTACGTCACCGCCCGTCTCCGCGGCGAGCGGATGTTGCACGACATGCTGGCGCTGTACCGCTCCTTGTTCGACGCCGACATGCCCGGCGTCGATTACGACTTCACGTTATGATTCGCCACGCGAACGTCGACCGGTACGTGTTCGAGCAGCAGCTGGAAGCCAGCCCCGATGCGCGGGAGCGGGTCCGCGTCGCCAAGACGCGCGCGCCCTGGTTGACCGACGCGCTGTTCGCCGACGTCTTCTATTGCTTCTATCTGCCGCATCCGGCCGAAGAAGCGGGCGGCGACGCGCCGCCGTTCCACCGGTGGCTGATCAAGACGCTGATGCGGCAATATTTATTCGTGCGGCTCCGCCCGCGCACCGAGGGCGCCGCGCCGGCCGCCTTCCGCACCGCCTTGAAGGCGGCGCTGTGGCTGTCGGCGCAATACGCCGAGGAGGCGGCGCGGCGGAAGAAGGACCGCCGCGAGATGCCCGCTCTCGCGGAGCGCGAGCTCGCGGGCGCCGGGGAGACGCCGGGCGCGGCGGGCGGCGCCGGGCTCGACCTCGGCGACAAGGCGTCGCCGACCGGCCGCAAGCGGGACGGCGAGCGTTCGTCCGCCGCGAAGGCCGAAGGCGCGCTCGCCGAGCGCATGAGCGCGGAGCAGCTGGAGCGGCTGAAGAAGGTCGGCTATACGCTCGAGTCCGCCAAGCACGAGGCTTCGCTGCGGCAATCCGCCGCCGACGCGAAGCCCCTCGCGGAGGCGGAGATCGCGGCGCTGCGCTCTCGCGTGGCCGAGCTGCGCGAGTCGATGCGCACCGACTTCGTGCGGCGCGACAAGTGGAAGAAGAAGCTCGAGAAAGCCGAAGAGGAGCTGAGCGGGCGGCTCAAGGCGCTGGAACGATTGGAAGCGGCGGAGAAGGCGACGGAGGGCGCGCTCGACAAGGAGCTCGGGGCGTGGCTGAGCGGCGCGCTGCACGGGACGCTCGAGGAAGAAGACCGCGAGTCGAAGGCGCTCGAGGAGCTGATTCAAGCGTCGCTTCGCTTCGCGAATCGGCGCTGGGGCAGCGACCTCGGCAAGCTGCGGCGGCAGTCGTACGCCCGATACCTTGAGTGGGTCGAGCGGCTGAAGCGGCACCCGGATCTCGTCGCGATGGTGCGGGAGGTCGGCCGGAACGCGGAACGGCTCGTCCGACTGCGGCGCGAGCAGCGGCAGCGGACGGCGCCGGACCGCTACGACGAGCTCGGCTTGTCCGGCTCGCTCGCGCATATGCTGCCGAGCGAAGCGAGCTTGCTCGCGGACCCCGACTATGAAGTCTATTTCCTGCAAAAATGGCTCGACGGCAAGCTGCTCACGTACAGCGCCCGCTCGCCGTCCAAGGACGTCGGCAAAGGGCCTGTCATTTGCTTATTGGACTCCTCGCATTCGATGCGGGGGGCCAAGCAGCGGCTCGCGCAAATCTTCGTCATGACGTTCGCGGCGCTGACGCTGTCGGAGTCGCGGGACTTCGTTCTGCTCCTGTTCGGGGCCAAAGGCGAGCTGATCGAACGGCATCTCCGCCACCGGCACCCCGACTGGGCCGCTTTCTACCGCCTGTCGCAGCTCGCGTTCGGCGGGGGCACGCATTTCGACGCGCCGCTGCGGCGCGGCATGCAGCTCGTGCGCGAGGCGCGCGGACTGGCGGACGCGGACATCGTCATGGTGACGGACGGCGTCGGAGCCGTCTCGCCGCCCGTCCGCGAGGAGCTCGCGGCGCTCGGGACGTCGGCGGAGCTCCGTCTCCACACGCTCATCGTCGGCTCCGCCCGGCAGCACAAGCTCGCGCCGTACGACATCCTCGGCGTGTCGCACAAGGTGCGCTTCGCCGCGTCCTGGGACGGTCGCGAAGACGCCAACGAGTCGCTTCTGCTCGACGTGACGTGAGCGACCGATCTCGCCGGAGCCTTCCCGCGCCCGCACGCGCTCGCGTCGACGCCTCCGCCGGTCGAAGCGAAGGCATCCGAAAGAAACATTTTCCTCGGGAGCCCTTGACCTTGACCTTGGGGGAATGTTGTACAGTGTGGGAGAAGTCGAGATCGAGAGGAGACGAACCGCATGGCAAAGCTGACGATCGGCCGGTTGGCCCGCTTGTTCGGCATCACGACGAAGACGCTGCGGCATTATGAAGCGATCGGGTTGTTCGCCCCGGCGGATATCAATCCGGACAATCAGTACCGGTATTACGTTCCGGAGCAGATTTCAACGTTGCGGTCCATCCTGTTCTTGCGGGAGCTGGGCGTCGGGCTCGAGACGATTCGCGAGCTGGCCGCCGGCGGCACGCTGTCGGATCGCGCGCGGCTCGCGCGCGTGCTGCGCGAGCATGCGGATCGGGTTCGCTCGACGATCGACGAACAAACCGCGCTGCTCGGCCGAATCGACCGGGAGCTCGATCGCTGGGCGGGCGCAACGGGAGGACTCGCAGTGAAAGCGAAGATTGCGAGGT
>JAPSKX010000067.1 GCA_031181325.1 Paenibacillus sp. | reverse complement strand
AGCCGATGACGTCCGGCGTGACGAAGTAGAGCGGTTGGCCGAGCATGCCGGCTTCGGCTTCGATGCCGCCGACGCCCCAGCCGACGACGCCGAGACCGTTGATCATCGTCGTGTGGGAGTCCGTGCCGACCAGGGAGTCCGGGAATACTTCCGTGGCGTCGCCGACCTTCTTGGTCGCCGCGACGGACGCAAGGTACTCGAGGTTGACCTGGTGCACGATCCCCGTGCCCGGAGGCACCGCGCGGAAGTTATCGAACGCGGTTTGCGCCCAGCGGAGGAACCGGTAGCGCTCTTCGTTGCGTTCGAATTCGACCTTCTGGTTGTACTCGAGGGCGTTCGTCGTGCCGAACGCGTCGACCATGACCGAGTGGTCGATGACGAGATCGACGGGAACGAGCGGGTTGATCTTCTTCGGGTCGCCGCCCTTCTTCTTGACGGTGTCGCGCATCGCCGCGAGGTCGACGACGACCGGAACGCCCGTAAAGTCCTGCAGTACGATCCGAGCCGGAATGAACGGAATTTCCTTGTTGTCGTCCTTGTTCTTCGCCCAGCCTGCGATCTGCGCGACGTGCTCCTCGGTGATGGCGCGGCCGTCGAATTGACGGATCGCCGCTTCGAGCAGCACTTTGATGGAGAACGGAAGCTTCGAGATGTCCTCGAATTTCGCTTCCAAATCGCTCAGCGAGTAGTAGTGATATTCGTTGCTGCCTACCGCCAGCGTCTTGCGTACCGCGTAATGGTCGCGCGTAGTCATAGTTACGCCCCATCCTCTCATAATTGATTCTGCGAGCAAAGAAATCAGGTGTTTCGTTAGATGAAACTCGATTTCATTATTGCGACTACATTTAGTATAGCTTTTCGGACCGCGCAGGTAAAGGGCTAAATTTGCTCATGCAGGGGCGTTCAGGCGCATATACATATTTGTACAGCATGGTGCGTCCCGGTTCCTATTCTTATATTTTTTCTCGGAGGAGGCCCTTTCATGTCTTGGAAACCCGCACTGTACGAATATGTCAGCGCCGCCAATGCGAGGGAGACGGAGCCGGTCGCCGCCGAGTCGCTGCTCCCCGCGGAACGGGCGCGCTTGCGCCGGCTTGCGGCGTCTTACGCCGACCGAGGGGCGAGCCCGGTCGGCTGCGATACGCGCCTGCGGATTACGCGGCAACGGGAAGGCGAACGCGAGGTCGTCGTCGATCTCGAGCTCCAGCGGACGATGTACGTTCGGACAAGGGGCGTCGAGCACGCCGAGCAGCGCATCGACCGCGAACGGGTCGCCGTGCAGCGGTCGCCCGACGGGGAATGGACGGTGTCGCGGGCGGAACCGATCGTGGAGGAGCGCCATGCCGGGGCGGGTCCGGCGGCGGTCTACGGCGAGGCGGGCCCGGCCGTCCGCACGGCGCCGTTCCTGAACGAGCGCGTGCTGGTCCGCGCGTACCCGGAACGATGGGAGCGCTCGAGCGTGTACGACCGAGAGGCGGCGCGCGCCTATGCGGAACGGCATTGGAACGATCCGAATCCGCAGTTCGTCCACTTCGACATCGATTGCACGAATTACGTATCGCAATGTTTATACGCCGGAGGCGCGCCGATGAATTTCGGCGTCGGCCGGGAATCCGGCTGGTGGTACCGCGGACGCTCCGGCGGCCGAGAGCAGTGGAGCTTCAGCTGGAGCGTGGCGCATTCGCTTCACTGGTACTTAATGACCGGGCGCAACGAGGGGCTCGCGGCGGACCGGGTCGCGGAGCCGAAGGAGCTTACGATCGGGGACGTCATTCTGTACGACTTCGACGGCGACGGGCGGTTCGAGCATAGCGCGGTGGTGACCGGCGCGGACGGGGCGGGGATGCCGCTCGTCAACGCGCACACGACGAACAGCCGCGCCCGGTATTGGGATTACCGCGATTCCTATGCGTGGACGGATCGGACCGTATACCGGTTTTTCCGGATTCGGAACCGCTTCTGAGAAGCGCCCATTCTATGCGCGACGGAGGTCTCCATGAACAAGAAACTTCGAATCGGCCTCATCTACGGGGGGAAGTCGGGAACGCACGAGGTGTCGCTGTCTACGGCGAGGGCGGTGATCGCCGAGATCGACTTCGATCAATACGAGGTGTTCCCTTACTATATTACGAAGCAAGGCGAATGGAGGGCGGGCCCCGTTTTGCATGCCGCCGTCGACGATGCAGCCCGGCTGACGTTCGACGCCCACGGGGGGATCGAGGCTGGCGCAGGCGCGCCGCCGCCGCTGCTCGACCGTCTCCCCTCGCCGCGGAAGGTGGATGTCGCGTTCCCGCTGCTCCACGGCGCATGCGGGGAGGACGGCGCGATCCAAGGGCTGCTCGAGACGCTGGACGTCCCGTACGTCGGGGCGGGCATGCTCGCCGCCGCGGTCGGAGCGGACCGGCCGGCGATGAAGAGGATGTTCGCGTCCGCGGGGCTGCCCCAGAGCGTCTATCGTTCCTTCACGCGTTACCAGTGGGAGCGCGACCGCGCGTATTATTTAATGGAGATCGAGATGTCGCTCGGCTATCCGTGCTTCGTCATGCCCGCGAAGCCGGGCGCCGGCTTCGGCGCGTCCAAGGCGCGCAACCGGGAGGAGCTGATCGAAGCGGTGCGGGATACGTTCGCGCACGATCGCAAGGTCGTCGTCGAGGAATTCGTCGACGCCCGCGAGATCGAGGTAAGCGTGCTCGGCAATGACGCGCCGGAGGCTTCCGTGCCCGGGGAGATCGCCGGCGCGAGCGAGGCGCTCGAATTTCGCGCGAGGTATGTCGAAGGGAAACCGGTGTTTACGATTCCGGCGAATCTTCCGCTCGAGACGGCGAAAGAGGCGCAGGATCTAGCGGTTCGCGCGTTCCAGGCGATCGACGGCGCGGGCCTCGCGCAGGTCGGCTTCTTCCTGAGGCGCGAGGACGGGAAGCTGCTCGTGAACGACATCGATACGCTCCCGGGACTGACGCCGTCGTCGTTGGCTCCGCGGCTGTGGAAGGAGAGCGGGCTGCTTTATCGGGAGCTGCTCGACGAACTGATTCGGCTCGCGCTCGAGCGGCATGCAGGGACCTTGAGCTCCGACAATTGAAGCGTCGCCTTCGGGCGGCGCTCTTTTCATTTTTGCATGGGCGACCGACGCAGAACCGCGAATTCGAGCTTAGAGGCGGCGGAAAGCGCCCGGCGGGGAGATATAAGCGCGAAATCGCGCTTAGAGGCGGAAGAATCCGCCTTGCGGAGGGATGTAAGCGCGAATTCGAGCTTAGAGGCGGCGGAAAGCGCCCGGCGGGGAGATATAAGCGCGAAATCGCGCTTAAAGGCGGAAGAACCCGCTTTGCGGTGCGATCTAAGCGCGAATTCGAGCTTAGAGGCGTCCGCCTGAAGCATCGCGCCTCAAGCCGGGATGTCCCGTATGACTTAGAACGGTCCGGGAACGCTAAGCGATAAAGGTCACCCATCGGAACCAGACCAAGGAGGAGCATCTCGCGCCATGATCATCCGCTTCGGCTATGTGGCGATGTCCGTCCACATCAAGAACGCATCCCCGTCCAAGACGATGACCGCGACGCACTTCCAGACGCTCCAGGACCGCGAAGCCGCCGTCCGGAAGCTCGAGCGCATCGCCGCGGAAAACTTGCATAACACGCTCCGGCTGCTGAGGCACAATCGAGCGGAGCAAATTAAACTGTATCGCCTCTCCTCGAAGCTCGTGCCCCTGCTGACGCACGAGCTGCTCGCGGGCTGGAATCCGCTCGACGCGCTCGAGCCGGACTTCCGCGCGATAGGCGACTACGCGAAGACGAACGGGATGCGCCTCAGCTTCCACCCCGACCACTTCACGGTCCTCAGCACGCCGCGCAAGGACGTGCTCGACAAGTCGATCCAAGATCTCGAGTGGCATGTGTCGATGCTCGAGCGCATGGGGCTCGACGATCGGTACAAGTGTAACATCCACATCGGCGGAACGTACGGCGACAAGCCGAAGGCGTACGACCGATTCGTGCGCCAATTCGCCGCGCTGCCGGATCGCCTCCGCCGGCGCATCACGCTCGAGAACGACGACAAGACGTTCACCGCGAAGGAGACGCTCGAGGCGTGCCGGGCGGTCGGCGTCCCGATGGTGCTGGACATCCACCACCATGCGGTCAACAACGAGGGCGAGCGGATCGAGGAGCTGTGGGGAGGCATTCTAGAGACGTGGTCCGGGGAAAAGGCTCGCCAAGCCGCGGCCCGCGCAGCCGCTTCCGCGCGCGCGGGGGAGGTCGGCGGCGCTGACAAGGGCGGCGCCGCGGTCGCCGTCGCCGAGCCGCCGGACGCGGAGACGGACGAGCTGCTCGCGCCGAAAATTCACGTCTCGAGCCCGAAGAGCGAGAGCGACCCGCGAGGCCACGCCGACTACGTCGACGCGGACGCGTTCTTCGCCTTCGCGAAGTCGGTCGCGCCGATGACGCCGAGACTCGACGCGATGATCGAGGCGAAGAAGAAGGACGACGCCCTGTTCCGCCTCGTGGGGGAGATCGCGGCGATGCCCGGGGTCCGCCGTATCGACGGCGCGTCGGTAGAGCTGTAACGCCGCGCGAAAGACGTCGAAATTTTCCGGAGATTCGACAGCTTTCATTCTTGCTTTTCCCCGGTCGTTGGGTTACGTTGGAAGTCGGGGAATAAGCTTGTACACGAAAGGGAGTCGGACCGGATGGAACCTCTATTGAACGGCAAAACTATTCTCGTCATGGGCGTAGCGAACGATCGAAGCATCGCATGGGCGATCGCGCAATCGCTTGCCGGGCAAGGGGCTCGGCTCATCTTTACATACGAGAACGAACGCGTCGAAGAACGCGTGAAGAAATTGGCGGATACGATTCCGGGCTCGATCGTGCTGCCTTGCAACGTCACCGTCGACGAAGAAATCGACAATCTCGCCGCCCTCGTGAAGGAGAGCTGCGGCGTGCTGCACGGACTCGTGCATAGCATCGCCTTCGCGAAGACGGAGGAGCTCGAGGGCATGTACGTCGACACGTCGCGCGCCGGATTCGCGCTCGCGCACGACATCAGCGCGTATTCCTTGGTCGCGGTGGCGCAGCGCATGCACCCGCTCATGACGGAGGGCGGCAGCATCATGACGATGACGTACCTCGGCGCGGAGCGCGCGATGAAGAACTACAACGTCATGGGCGTGGCGAAGGCGGCGCTCGAGGCGAGCGTCCGGTACCTCGCGGCGGACCTCGGACCGAGCAACATCCGCGTCAACGCGATTTCCGCCGGACCGATCCGCACGCTGGCGGCGAAGGGGATCAGCGGCTTCAACTCGATCCTGAAGCAGGTCGAGGAGAAGGCGCCGCTGCGCCGGACGACCGAGCAAGCGGAGGTGGGCGATACGGCGATGTTCCTGATGAGCCATCTATCCCGCGGAATTACGGGCGAGGTCATCTATGTCGACAACGGCTACAACATCGTAGGCGTCTAACGGCTTTGCGGCTCGTCGTCATTCAGACGGCGGGTCGTTTTTTTTCTTGCGCGGGCCGGGCGAAGGGCGAAACGAATGCGAGGCTCGCGGCGTATAATGGGATAAGCATGGTTTATCGAGGAGAGAGAACAAGACGAATGAACAATTATGAACGGGAGCCCTACACCGTTACCGGGAAGTCGTTCACCGCGGTCGCCGTCAATATGGCGTCCAAGGCGGGAGAATATATGAAGAGCAAGCTTGGCCAAGCCTTGAACGTGCAGGTGAAGACGTCGCTGCACGACTTAGTGACCGAGGTCGATAAGGGAACCGAAGTATTGATCCGGAACTTCATCCGCACGTACTTCCCGACGCATGCCATTCTCGGGGAGGAAGGCGTGGAGCCGGGCGCGGAAGCGTCCCGACGAGCCCTCGAGGAAGTGAAGGACGAGGAATACGTGTGGATCGTCGATCCGATCGACGGCACGACGAACTTCGTCCACGGCTTGCCGTTCTTCTCGGTATCGATCGCGCTCGCCCATCGGGGCGAGGTCATCGTCGGCGTCGTGTACGATCCGTCCCGCGACGAGCTGTTCGTCGCGGAGAGAGGGAAGGGCGCCTACGTGCACGGCAAGCGAATGAGCGTATCGCTCGAAGCGCGTCTCGAGGACAGCCTCGTCGCCACCGGCTTCCCGACGGATCGCGAGCGGGTGCTGCCGCTTGCGTTGAAACAGATCGAAGCGGTCGCGCCGAAGGTGCGCAACATCCGCTCCGGGGGCTCCGCGGCGCTGCATCTCGCGTACGTCGCCGCGGGCCGGCTGAGCGGCTTCTGGGAAGCGAATCTGAATGCGTGGGACATCGCGGCGGGCATGCTGCTCGTCCAAGAAGCGGGCGGGCGCATCACGGACATCGACGGGACGCCGTACGGGCTCCACGTCCGCGACGTCGCCGCCACGAACGGACGGATTCACGGCGCGCTGATCGACGCGCTCAAACAGCATCGTTAAGTATGCGTCACGATCTCCGGAACGTAACGAAAGCCGTCCTCGACTGCCATACAGTCGAGGACGGCTTATTCGCGTTATACCATGAACTCGTCGTTGGGTTCGATTTGATGGTAAGCCGGCAGCACGATTTCGACCGACGTGCCGAGGCCGAATTCGCTGGCGAAGCGGAGCGTGCCTTGCAAATTTTCGACGATTTGATAAGAGATCATCAGACCGAGGCCGGTGCCTTTCTCCTTCGTCGTATAGAACGGCTCGCCGAGACGGACGAGCGTCTCCTTCGGAATGCCGATGCCTTCGTCGATAAACAAAATCCGGATCTTGTGGTTATGCACGTTCTCCGTCTTAATAAGCAGCTTGCCGCCCTTCGGCATCGATTCGATGCCGTTCTTCAGCAGATTGATGAACACCTGCTTCAGCTCGTTCTCGTTGCAGAATACCGGCGGCAGCGACGCGTCGAGCTCGCAGACGATATCGACGTTGTTCAGGATCGCCTGCGTGTCGAGCAGCAGCTTGACGTCGTTCAAGATGTCGTTGACCTCGTTCGGCAGAAACTCGGTCACCTTCTGCTTCGAGAGCATCAACAGCTCGCTGATGATTTCTTCGATGCGCTCGAGCTCCTTGCTCATGATCTCCAAATATTTCGCGTTGCTGCGCCCCGCGCCGATCAGCTTCGTGAAGCCCTTAAGCGACGTCAGCGGGTTGCGGATTTCGTGCGCGATGCCGGCCGCGAGCTGACCGACCGCGGACAGCATCTCGGACTTGCGAAGCAGCTCCTCGGACGTCTTCTGATCCGTGATGTCCGAAGCGACCTTGAGCACGTGGATCAATTCGCCGTCGTCCCCCAGAATCGGAATGAGCGACAGCTCCTCCCAATACATCGAACCGTCCGCTTTGCGGCACTTCAGTTGACCCGTCCACTTCTGACCGCGGCACACCTTGCCCCAGACGTCCTTGAACGGTTCGTTCGACAGCTCCCAACGATTCGTGACGTACAGCGGCTTGCCGACGATGTCCTCTCTCGCCAGCTTCGTCTGCTCGAGGAACTTCGGGTTCACGTATTCGATCGAACCGTTCGGGTCGGCGATCAGCACGATGCTCGGGCTCTGGTCGATCGCATACGACTTAATCTTCAGCTCGTTGTTGAGCAGCTTCAGATCGGTGATGTCGACGAACGTAATGACGGTGCCCTGCACGAATTGGTCGGCCGTCCGATACGGCAGAATGCGCAGGCTGTACCATTTGCCGGTGCGGCTGCGCACCTCCTTTTCGATCGGGACTAAGGTGTGCAGCACCTGCTCGGCGTCGACGAGGAAGTCGTCGTATTCGAAATGATGCTTAATATGAGAGATCGGCCGGCCGATGTCGATGTCGAGCAGATGGATCTCCTTCGTCACGGCGGGCGTAAACCGGCGGACGCGCATCTCGGTGTCGAGGAAGATCGTGCCGATTCTCGTGCTGACCAAGAAGTTGTCCATGTCGTTGTTGAGCTCGGTCATCTCTTGAATTTTCATCTGGTATTCGGAGTTGACGGTGAGCAGCTCTTCGTTCACCGATTGCAGCTCCTCGTTGGCGCTCTGCAGCTCCTCGTTCGCCGCGACGAGCTCCTCGTTCGTCGCTTGCAGCTCTTCGTTGGACGTCTCCAGCTCCTCGATCGTAATCTGCAGCGTCTCCTCGGCGCGAAGCAGCTCCTGCTCCAGGTCGATGACGCGTTGATTTACGCTGCTCGCAAGTTCTATGTCTTCGCCCGGCTTCTCCGGAGGCTCGACCCGAGGCTTCGCGAAGAGGACGATGAGCAGATGCTCGTAGGCTTTGTTCGTCTGCGAGAACGGACGGATCGTCAGGTCGACGAACGGAAAGTCCGGAATGCCCGTCTTAAAGTGGCGGTACGAGATTTCCGTACGTTCCTTGCGCACCTTGTGCAGCGCCGTTACGAGCGCTACGGACAGGTGGCTGTGAAACATCTTGTGTACATTGAGGCTGGGCTTGCCCTTCGTCATCGCGATGAACGGATCGATGCGGCCGGTCATATGCACGATGTCGAGATGCTCGTCCACGACGATGGACGGCGGGAAGTGCTCTTCCATATAGGTCGTATTCAAATCGTCGGCGCGGCGCTGCAGCTTCAGCTGGCGGACGGTGGGACTCGATTCGGTTTGCGGCTTCGCCGCGCCGGTGTTTTCGTTGAATTGGTCGGAGATGCCGATGGCGTTGTAAGAGTTGCCGACGGGAGTCTCATTCTGTTGAAATACGTTCCATCGCTTGTCGAACACCTTGAATAATCCTCCTAGACGGCCGATCGTCTCGCTCGGTCCCAAGAATAGGAACGCTTTGGGATTCAGGGCGAAATGAAACAGGGAAATGACGCGTTGTTGCATCCTAGGCTGCAGGTAAATCAGCATATTGCGGCACGTAATCAAATCCATGTTGATGAACGGCGGATCTTTCATGATGTTATGGGGTGCGAAAATGATCTTCTTCCGAATGTCGTCCGCGATCGTGTAACTGTCATGCCGCTGCGCGAAATATTTGCGCAGCAGCTCCGGCGGGACCGACTGCGCGATCGTATCCGGATACGTGCCTTGACTCGCGTGTTCGATCGATTGCTTGTCCAAGTCCGTCGCGAATAATTTCAAATTCACCTTCGCGCCCGTCGCGGAGAGATGCTCTTGGAACAGGATGGCCAAGGAATACGCTTCTTCCCCCGTCGAGCAGCCCGCGACCCATACGCGGATTTCCCCGTTTTCCCGCCGCTTGCGCTCGACGATGGCCGGAATGACCTTGGCGGCGATAATGTCGAACGCCTTCGAGTCCCGGAAGAAGTGGGTGACCCCGATCAAGAGGTCCTTGTGCAGCAACGAGATTTCTCGTACGTCGCGTTCCAGCATTCGGATGTATTGGTCGAAATCCGTCATTCGATTAAGCGCCATCCGCCGTTCGATGCGGCGGAGCACGCCCGCGAGCTTATATTCCTTGAAGTCGATCGACGTCTTGGACCGCAGGATATCGAACAGTGCGGACAGTTGCGTCTCGGTCGGCGCGGCGCCTTCGGGCTGCGCCCGCTCGTCGGGCTCGATCGCGTTGCCGCCCACGAAGTCGGCGATCTTGCGATGCATCTCCTTCGGGGAGACGATGTTGTCGACGAGGCCGGTCAGCTTCGCGCTCTTCGGCATGCCGTCGAACTTCGCGGACCGGTCGTCCTGCGCGAGCACCAAGCCGCCGCGCTCCTTGATGGAAGCGATGCCCTTCGAGCCGTCGCTTCCGGTTCCCGAGAGGATGACGCCGACGGCGCGGCCGCCTCGATCGACCGCCAGCGAATGGAAGAAGATATCGATCGGCAGATGCAGTCCGACGTCCTTCTCGGATAGCTGCAGCTGACCGTCCCGTAAAGTCATGCTTTTATTGGGCGGAATCAAATAGACGTTATCGCGCTCGAGCGTCATGTCGTGTTCCGCGATATGCACCGGCATCTTCGTGTGCGGCTGAAGCAGTTCTGCCATGAAGCTCTTGTAGTTGGGGGACAAGTGCTGAATGACGACGAACGCCGCCCCCGTATCGGAAGGCATATGGTCGAAGAGGAGATGGAGCGCCTCGAGCCCGCCGGCCGAAGCGCCGATCCCGACAACGAACAGCGATCTGTCTATCGTTGTGCGATTCGGCATGAACAAACTCCTTAAGGTTACGAAGTAAACGGACAGCATCAATTTTATATGAAAAGAGAGTCGTAAGGAAGGGAAATGGAAAAAATTGTATCATAGAAATATCGCGCCATTCGACAGAGCCGAAGGGACGATCGGGTCAGACGCCGTCGAAACGAGGCTCTGCCAAGGGGGAGGCCGGCGAACGGGTCGGAACGTGTCGAGGGAAAGTTTCGCGGTCTCGCCGGCGGTTCAATTCGAAAGCGTTTCCTGTTATAGTGGAGGGATAAACCAAATCCATTTCCGCGGAGAAGGGGGGCGATTCGGTGGCCGACGGCGTGTTCATCACAGGAACGGACAAGGGCGTCGGCATGACGCTCGTCGCCTCGGTGCTCGCTGCGGCGCTGCAGCGGCGCCTCGACGAAGAAGGCGGGGGCCGCGTCGGGCTGTGGAAGCCGGTGCAGACTGGTGTCGGGGACGCCTCGTCGCTGTCCGACAGCGCAAGGCTCGTGCTCGGGAGCGGCCTCTCGATCCGCGAAGCCGACGCGTTCAGCTATGCGTTCCCCGATCCGGTGCTGCCGTGGATGGCGGCGCAGCGGATCGGCGCGCGCATCTCGCTCGCGCAGCTGGAAAGCGAAGGCGCCGAGCGGCTGGCCGCGAGCGACCGGCTCGTGGTGGACGGCGCCGGCGGCCTCGCGGTGCCGCTCACCGATCGGCACGTCGTCGCCGACTTGGCGGCGGCGCTGGCGCTGCCGGTGCTCATCGTCGCCCGGCCCGGCGTCGGGACGGTGAACCATACGCTGCTGACGGTCGCGTATGCGCGCGGTGCCGGCCTCTCGCCGATCGGCGTCGTGCTGAACGGCTGCCGCGACGGGCAAGCGGACGTCGTGGCCGAGAACGCCATGATGATCGAGCGGTTCGCGGACGTGCCCGTGATCGGCAAGCTGCCGTGGATACCCGGGACGCCCGAGAGCGACGCCGAGTGGTCCGATTGGCGGAGGCGTTGGGCGGAGGTGGCCGACGCGGCGCTCGACCTCGATCGGTTGTTGTAGGGCCGTTCGATATTTTTCGTGAAACGTCCGGCGTTCCGATGCAGTATACATAGGTAAGGTACGCGATCGGAAAAGGGAGGTTTTCACGATGAAAAGAAAGAAATTCGCTTTCGTCCTGCTGCTCGCGGCGACGCTGCTGGCAACGGCCGGCTGCTCGATGCTGGAGCAGGTGAATACGACGCTGAATTACGCCACGGAGGCGACCGGCTTCGTGAACGATGCGAACCGGTTCGCCGAGCAAGTGCCGCTGCTCGCGGAGCAGGCGCTGACGGATCCGCAGACGATCGACCGACTGACGGCGGAATTCGAGTCGATGAAGGAACGAATCGCAACGTTCAACGCGCTGCAGGCGCCCGCCTTCGCGGAGGACATCCACGCGCAGCTCGTGCAGTACAACGAGACGATCCAAGGGCAGATCGACGACTACTTGCAGCAGATCGATCAGAACGTCATCGATCTCGAACAGCTCGCGAACGCGCCGATGCTCGAGACGATCCGCAATATGGCTTCGCTGGTACAGCAAATCGAGCAGCTCGGTCAGTAAGCGGGGTTCAAGGGCTAACAAGGGGTAGAAGCGGTCTGACAGAGCCTCGTCCCATCCCGTCCGTCGAGCGGTTTCGCCGCTCGGCGGCGGGCTGCGGGCGGGGCTTCGTTCGTATTCGCGCCCTTCGGTCAGCGCGTCTGCATCCCTCTCATCAGCTCGCAGAGCCGGACGAGGCTGTAGCGCAGCGACTCCTCCGGCATGTAGGAGAAGCAGAGGCGGACATGCCGATGCGAGGCGTCGGTCGCGTAACAGGCCGAGCCCGGCAGCACGGCGATATCTTCGAGCTGCGCGGCGAGCGTGAGCGCGCGGTCGTCGCAGCCTGCGGGCAGCGTCACCCACAGATGCAGTCCGCCGTCGGGAGACGCCCAGCGGGTTCCCTTCGGCGCGTGCCTCCGCAGCAGCGATTCCGCCAGCGCGCAGCGAGCCGCGAGCGTCGCGCGGAGCGATCTAGCGTAAGCGCCGAATCGATCGGAGGCGAGATACGCGTAGATCGCCTTCTGCGTCAGCAGCGGACTGCCGAGATCGGCGGCGGTCTTCGCCGCGACGAGCCGGCTGAGCACGGTGCCGGACGCCGCGACGGCGGCGATGCGGCAGCCGGGCGACAGCAGCTTGCTGTAGCTCTTAATATAGACGACATGACCGGTACGGTCGAACGACTTGATCGGCGGGGGCGGCGGTCGGTCGAAGTACATATCGCGGTAAGGATCGTCCTCGACGACAAGGCAGTCGATCGCCTCCGCGAACGCGTACAGCGCCCGGCGCCTTGCCGCGGACATCGTCGCGCCGGTCGGGTTGTGATACGTCGGCACGGTGTAGACGAGCTTCGGGCGCGCGCGGTCGCATACGCGAGCGAGTCGGTCGACGTCCATGCCGCCCTCGTCGACGGGCACGGAGACGATGCGCGCGCCGCGGCTCGCGAACACGTCGATCGCGCCGTTATACGTCGGCCCCTCGACGACGACGACGTCGCCGGGACCGACGAACGTGCGCGCGACGAGATCGATGCCTTGCTGCGCGCCGCTCGCGACGAGCACGTCCGCGGCGGACGTCCGAATGCCGATCTGGCCGAGCATGCGGGCGATCGCGCCGCGAAGCCTGTCGTCGCCTTGGAAGGAGCCGTAGGCGGTCAACAGCGCGTGGTCTTCGGCCATGAGGCTTTGGATCTGCCTCATAATATCCTTAGACGGGAGCAGCTCTCGCTGAATGGCGGACAGATGCAGCTGGTGCCGGGCCGGAACGTGTTGGTAACGATGCCATAGCTGCGCCCGAGGCAGGTAGTCCGGCACGGCATGCTGCCAAGCGAACGGGTCCGCGGCGAACGCGCCGCCCGGGCCGGCTTCCGCGGCGCTCGAAGACGCTTCGGTTCGATGCGCCGCCGGTCGCGCGACGAAGCAGCCCTTGCCCTGGAGGCAGCGGATCGCGCCGCGCTCCTCGAGCGCGGCGTAGCCTTTCGCTGCGGTGACGAGGCTGACGCCGAGCAGCCGGGCGAGGGAGCGGACGGACGGCAGCTTCTCGCCGGGCGTCAGCAGGCCCGAGGCGATGCGGTCCTCGAACGCGCGGGCGATCTGTTCGGCCAGCGGCGTCCCGCCCTGGCGATTCAATTCGATATGCAAGGTCGAACGCGCCTCCTTCTCCGTCTGCGCTAGTCATGCGAACTGTTATACATCGCAGTTTACTGTTATAGCCGTTCTGCCGTATTTTAATAAGATTATATAACAGTTGAAGGCAGGGGACGAACATATGGAACGTAGGTTTTCCCAGACGATCGAGCGGGCGCAGTCGTCCGCGGTGCGCGATATCTTAAAGCTGACGCAAAGCTCGAAGGTGCTTTCGTTCGCGGGCGGCCTGCCCGCGGAGGACTCGTTCCCGGTCGAGGCGATCCGAGACGCCTACGAGCGGGTATTCGCGCGCGGCAAGGGGGCGCTGCAATACGGCGTCACGGAAGGCGTGCCCGCGCTGCGGGAATGGTTGACGTCCTTCCTCGCCGCGAAGGGGATCGCGGCGTCCGTCGACGGCATCCTGCTGACGACCGGCTCGCAGCAAGCGATCGATCTCGCGTTCCGCGTCATGATCGATCCCGGCGACGTCGTGCTCGTCGAGCGTCCGACGTATTTGGCGGCGCTGCAAGCGCTGTCGCTGGCGTCCGGCCGGGCGGTCGAGGTCGACTCCGACGAGGAAGGCATGCTGCCGGACGATCTCGAGGCGAAGCTGCTCGCGCATCGGCCGAAGATCGTGTACGTCACGCCGACGTTCTCGAATCCGGGCGGGAAGACGTGGTCGACCGCTCGCCGCCGATCGCTCGTCGAGCTGGCGCGAAAGCACGGCGCGCTCGTCATCGAAGACGATCCGTACGGCGACATCCGGTTCGACGACAATCGCCGCGTCGATGCGTTGTACGCGCTCGATGCCGCGCTCGGCGGCGCCGCGGACGGCAATGCGCTTTACCTCGGCTCCTTCTCGAAGACGGTCGCGCCGGCGCTGCGTACGGGCTTCGCCGCCGGCCCGGTCGACGTGCTTCGCCGAATGGCCAAGGCGAAGCAGGCGTCGGACCTGCATTCGAGCGCCGTGGATCAGCTGGCGCTGCTCGAGCTCGCGACCGGCTGGGACGTGTACGGCCATATCGACTTCATTCGGCGCATGTATCGCGAGCGGATGGAAGGCTTCGTCGCCGCGCTCGAAGGCGCGATCGGCGATCGGCTGCGCTGGAATCGCCCGACGGGCGGCATGTTCCTGTGGGCGTCGCTGCCCGAGACGCATGTCGCCGCCGACCTGCTGAAGCTGGCGGTGGAGGAAGGGGTCGCCTTCGTGCCGGGAGAGCCGTTCTACGCGGGCGCTCCGGCGCGGAACACCTTGCGCCTGAACTTCACGCATACGCCGCCGGCGCTCGTGCCGGAAGCGTTCGGTCGCCTCGCGCGCGCGATGGAGCGGTACTCCGCCGAAATCAAAGTAAAATCATAGATTCGTATATGCCTCCGCTAGAATGGGAAGAATGATAGGAAAAGTAGCGGAGGCGATTCGAATTGACGGCGGGAGAAAAAAGAAAGCTGCTGGACTACGGCGGAATCATGCTTGGGGTCGGACTCGCGGGCGCGTTCGACGGCATCGTCTTTCATCAGCTGCTGCAGTGGCATAGCGTGTACATGCATACGCATCGGCACGGGCAGATCGTCAGCGACGGCTTGTTCCACGCGTTCGCGGTCGTCGCGCTGGTCGCGGCGGCGGTCATGCTGTGGCGCGCCGGTCATCCCGGCGGGCTCGAGCGGGGCAAGCGGCTGCTGCTCGGGGGGACGCTGCTCGGCTTTGGCGGCTTCAACGTCATCGAAGGCATCATCAATCATCATGTGCTGCAGCTGCATCATGTCAAGCAAGGCGATCCGTACGAGCTCCTGTACGATCTCGCGTATCTTGCCGTAAGCGCCCTGATCTTCGCATGGGGCCTCTCTATTCGCCGGGGCGGGAGCGCCGAGGAGCGGTCGCAGGCAGCGTCGCGATAAAGACGGCGCCCGACGCTCCGGCCTCGGCGCCGGCGTCTTGCGAACCGGCGTCGACGACGGCGACGGTTCCGCCGTGCATCTCCGCGATGCGTCTCACGATCGCAAGGCCAAGCCCGCTTCCCGGCACGCCGGGAAGGCGGGCTTTGTCGATTTTATAGAACCGGTCGAAGACGAGCTGCCGTTCCTCCGCCGGGATGCCCGGACCCGAGTCGGCGACGGCGACGCGCACCGCCGCGTCGGCGCCGGATCCGACGACCGTCGCCGAAACCCGGATGCATCCCCCGGAGGGAGTGAACTTCACGGCGTTGCCGATCAGATTGACCCACACCTGATGAAGCAAGTCCTCGTCCGCGACGATCGTGACGTCCGGCAGGTCCGCGATCGCCTCGATGCCCTTCTCCTTCCATTGCGGTTCGAAGGCGAGCACGGTCGATCGCAGCTGGCGGTCGAGCCGGTACGCGCTCGGCTCGAACGGGTGGGCGTCGGTTTCGAGCGAAGCGAGCTTCAATAAATTGGCGCTTAGGCGCGAGAGCCGTTCGCTCTCCGCCTCGATGACGTCCAAATAGCGCATTGCCTCCTCACGGCCGGCGACGTCGTTCCGGAGCGCGCGAGCGAACCCGCGAATGGACGTGAGCGGCGACTGAATTTCGTGAGATACGTCGGAGATGAACTGCCGACGCATTCGCTCCGTCTCGTCGAGCTCCTTCGCCACGTCGTTGATGGACTGCGCCAATCGCGCGAACGGATTCCCCGGATGCGCCGCCGCCAGCTCGGTCGGGAGCCTTACGTCGTAGTCGCCCCGGGCGATGCGCCGGAGCGCCTCGATCATCTGCATGAACGGTTGATCGCGGCGTAGCTGATTCGTCGCGTGGCCGATCAAGTACATGCAGATACAGAGTAAGAAGAAGCCCGTCAGAAAGTGGGCGGCTGCGTTCAACCACGGCGTCGCGATCGGCCCCGTCCAGCCGTAGATCCAGCGCAGCAGGAAATACGCGCCCGTGCCGCAAGCCGTAAGCGCGGCAAGCAGCGCGAGCGTCGCCGCGGCCGCGAACAGCCGGCGATTCCTTCGCTTACGCATGCCGCACCTCCAATCGATAGCCGAGCCCGCGGATCGTGACGATGCGGAACGGCACCTCGCCTTCCGGGAATCGCTCCCGCAGCCGCTTGATATGCACGTCTACGGTGCGCTCGTCGCCTTCGTAATCGAACCCCCAGACGCGTTCGATCAGCTTGTCGCGGGCGAACGTCGTCCCGGGATCGCTCGCGAGCAGGAACAGCAGCTCGAACTCCTTCAGCGGCAGCGTGACGCGCCGATCCCCTTCGACGACCTCGAAAGCGCGCCGATTGAGCGCGAAGCCGCCGAGATCGACGAGCTGCGAGGCGGCGACCCGATAGCGCTTCAGCAACGCCTTCGCCCTGGCGACCAGCTCGGCGGGATCGAACGGCTTCACGACGTAATCGTCCGCGCCGAGGTCGAAGCCGCGCAGCTTGTCGGGCGTCTCTCCCTTGGCGGTGAGCAGCAGCACCGGGATATCGTAGGACGACCGAAGCTCCTCGCACAGCGTCCAACCGTCCATGCGCGGCATCATAACGTCGACGACGGCGAGCTCGACGCCCGGGAGCGCCGCGATCGCTTCCAGCGCTTCGACGCCGTCCCCCGCCTCCGCCGTCTCGAAGCCTTCGCGCCGGAGGAACACGCCGACGAGCTCGCGAATATGCGGATCGTCGTCGACGATCAAGATGCGGGTCATGGCAACAAGCTCCTTCCGGGAACGGCTTCGAGCTCGCGGCGCTCCGCGTCGGCGGTCGGCTCCAGCGCGAGCTGCCGCTCCGCGAACTCGCGGTACAGCACATGCGTGCGCAGCAGCTCCTCGTGAGGCCCGACGCCGGTAACGACGCCGCGCTCGAGGAAGACGATGCGATCCGCGCGCAGCACGGTCGACAAGCGATGGGCGATGACGACGGTGGTGCGGTCTTTCATTAAGCCGTCGAGCGCGAGCTGGACGTACTTTTCCGAATTGCTGTCCAGGCTCGACGTCGCTTCGTCCAGCATCAGAATCGACGGATTCCGCAGCAGCGCCCGCGCGATGCCGATCCGCTGACGCTGCCCGCCGGAGAGGCGGACGCCGCGTTCACCGACCTCGGTGTCGTAGCCTTGGTCCAACGCCTCGATGAATTCGTCCGCATAAGCCATCTTCGCCGCCGCGCGCAGCTCCTCGTCGGACACGACGCGATCGATGCCGTACGCGATATTGTGGCGAATCGTCCCGTCCACGACGGGGCTCTCCTGCGAGACGTAGCCGATACGGCTTCTCCACCCTTGCAGGGAAAAGGCTTCGAGCGGCTCCTCGCCGATCCGAATGACGCCGCCCGTCGGCGCGTAGAACCGCTCCAGCAGCGCGAACAGCGTCGACTTGCCGCTGCCGCTCGGGCCGACGATCGCGGTGACCCGCCCCGGCGCGATCTCGATGTCGACGCCGTGCAGCACCGGCGCGTCCGGTTGATACGCGAACGTTACGCCGCTAAGCCGGATCGGCTTCGCCAAATCGGCGTCCGTCGGCGCCCGGCCGCGATCGAAGTTTTCCTCTGTCTCCTGCAGCGTCTCTACGATCCGTTCGGTCGCGCCGCGCGCCTTCTGCAGCTGGGCGATAAACTGCGTAATCTGCCCGACCGGCATGACGATCTGGACAAGATACAAGATGAAGGCGACGAGGTCGCCGGCCGACAGATCGCCGTTCGAGACGCGGGCGCCGCCGTACCCGACGATGGTGACGAGCATCGCCATCATGACGACGCCCATGAGCGGGCCGATCATCGCGACGACGCGCGTCTCGCGGAGGCCGAATCGGTAGAGGCTGCGAATGCCTTCCTTGCCGTTCTCGAGCTCGGCCGCTTCCGCGCCGGACAGCTTGACGAGGCGGATTTCCGAGACGGCTTGGTTTAGGAAGCCGCTGAAGCGGGCCGTCTCGTTCTGCAAACCTTTCGAAATCTTATGCATCGTCCGGCCGAGGGGCATCATAATGAGCATCGTGATCGGCACGGCGGCGAGCAGCACGACCGTCATCCGCCAATCGAGCGACAGCATGAGCGCGACGGAGCCGGCGATGGCGATGAGTCCGGTCGCGGAGGCGATCAGATGATCGCTGATGAGCGTGCGGACGACGGTCGTATCGTTCGTCATGCGGCTCACGGTTTCCCCGGAGCGATTGGCGTCGAAATACGACACGGGCAGCATTAGCAGCTTGCGCCACAGCCGCTCGCGGATGGCGGCGACGACCGCTTGCCCCGCTCTGCCGAGCAAGTACGCCGCGAGGCCGCCCGCGGCCGCCTGCACGAGGAAGGCGCCGGCGATGCCGACGATTTGCAGCGGAGACAGCTGCGACACCGAGAAGCCGTCGACGAGCTCCTTCGTCAGCAGCGGAATGACGAGACCCGCCAACGTATTGAAGATGCTGAGCAGCAGGGCGAAGCCGACGAGCCACTTGTTCGGCTTCGTGTCGCGGACGAGGCGGAGGAAAGGCCTCCAGCCGGTGCGTTCGTTCTTGGATTGCGGTATGGATGTCATTCGTTTCTTCCTTTCCTGCGATGGGCTGTTGCTTCCATCATAGCCGACGAATGTGAATTCCATATGAACGAACGCAAGCGCGTTATCGTATGCGACCGAGCGGCGAGACGGCGATCACCGCCGCGCCGAGCGCCTGCATGGCGGTCTTCACGAGTATTTGGCCGGCGATCGCGAAGCCGACCGCCTCCCACGGGAGGAAGTTCGCCCCGATCGGCGAGAGGCCGATGACGACGAACAGCGCGCTGTCGACGAAGCCGCCGACGAGGCCGCTGAAGAAGACGCGCGAAGCCATCGGCAGCTTTAAGCGCGTGTACGTCTCCGTATCGAGTGTCTCGGAGACGAGGAACGTGACGGCGGACGCGAAGACGATTAGAAGCGTGTCGCCGAGCGCGTACGACGTCGCGGCGGACAGCGACAGCGCGCCCAGAATCGCGGCGTACGTCCGGCGGCGTCCGAACGCGCGCTGCACGAAGTCGCGCAGGATGAAGGTGGCGCCGATCAGGAACGACCCGGCCGGGACGAGCAGGGCGCCGATCGGAACTGGGGCGAACGACGCCGTGACGACGTTCGCGGCGACGATGGCGGCGAGATAGGCGAGCAGGACGAACGGCTTCATCGGTTGTCCACCTTTTCCGGATACATGTCGTGGTTCAGCATCCGCCGCTCGGCCATCGCTTCGTACTTCGTGCCGGGGCGTCCGTAGTTGCAGTACGGGTCGATCGAGATGCCGCCGCGCGGCGTAAACTTGCCCCATACCTCGATATAACGAGGATTCATGGCCTCGATCAGGTCGTTCATAATAATGTTGACGCAATCCTCGTGGAAGTCGCCGTGGTTCCGGAAGCTGAACAAGTACAGCTTGAGCGACTTGCTCTCGACCATCTTGACGTCGGGGATGTAGCTGATGTACATCGTCGCGAAGTCCGGCTGGCCGGTCATGGGGCAGAGGCTCGTGAATTCGGGACAGTTGAACTTCACGAACGTGTCCCGGTACGGATGCTTGTTGTCGAACACTTCGAGAAGCTTGGGATCGTACTCGAAAATGTACTTCACGTTGTTGTTGCCGAGCAGCGTAATGTCTTGCAATTCCTCGTTCGTTCTGCCTGCGGGCATAAAAAAATCTCCTCTCTTTTCTCCGGGGTCATTAGGACGGGAAAAGAAGACGAGATTCAGGGAACAGCACTCTACATTCGGAAAAAACGAAGCAGGGCGCAGCTCAATAGGCGTCTGCACCGATCTTAGTTTTTTATAGAGGGAGTTCGCGAACCTCTCCCGGCGCCGGAGCGTCGGAGTTTCTTCTTCGGTTATAAGTCCAGTTCGACTATAGCAGGTTACGGCGGAAATCACAATTCCAATAAACGGGGAACGGCTTTGACAATTTCAGTTGCCATAATTATAATTGCTATAGCAACTAAGTGGAGGGCGAGCCATGCTCGATGAATCGATCGGGTTTCAACTGAGCCGGACGACGCGGAAAATCAGCCAGCTGCTTGCGAGCCGCTTCGAGACGTTCGGCATTACGCCCGAACAATATTCGGTGCTGCAGCGCCTTGCCGAGCAGGACGGCGTCACGCAGAAGGAGCTTGCGACCCGGGCGGAGAAGGACCAGACGAATGTGACGAGAATATTGGACCAGCTGGAGCGCAAGGGCTTGATCGTCCGCAAGCCGAACGAGGGCGATCGGCGGTCGTTCCTCGTACACGGCACGGAGAAGGGCCGCCGCCTCGCCGCGGAGCTCGCGCCGGTGGAGCGGAAGACGATCGACGGGCTGCTGGACGGGTTGCCGGACGACCGCGTCGCGGCTCTTCGCGAAGCGCTGGCTCATCTATGGCATCGCGCCTCTGAACAGGTACAATCGGAGAGGACTTGATACGCAGGATGCAGCATGATAACGAACCGATTCGCACGCCGCTGTGGACCCGCAACTTCGTTGCGGTATGCCTCAGCAATTTTTTTCTGTTTATGACGTTTTATATTTACGCCGTCACGCTGCCGCTGTTCGTTACGCAGCAATTAGGCGCCGCAGAGACGCAGGTCGGGCTCGTCATGACCGCGTTCATCTTGACGACGGTGTTGTTCCGTCCGTTAGCCGGGAAGTGGATGGACCGGTACGACCGGAAGAAGCTGTTCGCGGGCTCGCTGCTGCTGTTCGCGGTCTGCGCGCTGCTGTATCCGGCGATGCATCACTTCGGAGCGCTGATCGGACTGCGGCTCGCGCACGGCGTCGGCTTCGGCCTCGCCGCGACCGCGGGCGGCGCCGTCGCGGCCGAGCTCGTCCCCGACCGCCGCAAGGGCGAAGGCATCGGCTACTTCAGCTTGTTCATGAGCCTCGCGATGGTCGTCGGCCCGTTCGTCGGCCTGACGATCGCGGATCGCTTCAGCCTGAACGCGATGTTCCTGATATGCATCGCGTTCTCGGCGTTGTCGCTGCTGTGCGGGCTGACGCTTCGCCTGCCGAAGCGGACGCCGCTTCCCGCGGCGAAGAAGCTCGCTTCGGGCTGGCGCGGTTATATCGAGCCGGCGGCGCTTCCGGTGGCCGTCGCCAGCGCGTTCCTCGCGTTCTCCTACGGCTCGCTGTCGACGTTCTTATCCGTCTACGCGGTCGAGCTTCATCTAGGCTCCTACGCGAGTACCTTCTTCGCGGTGTTCGCCGCGATGATCGTGCTGACGCGGCCGATGACGGGACGGTGGTTCGACCGGTTCGGCGCGAACGCGCTCGTCTACCCGGGCATCATCCTCTTCGCGGCGGGGATGATCGCGCTCAGCTTCGCGCGGACGCCGATCGCCTTCCTCGGCTCGGGCGCCGTCATCGGCCTCGGCTTCGGCGCGCTCTTGCCGAGCCTGCAGACGCTCGCGATTCAATCCGCGCCTCGCCACCGCGCGGGCCTCGCGACCGGCACGTTCTTCCTGCTGTTCGACGCCGGGTACGGCGCGGGCTCGTACGCGCTCGGCGTCGTCGCCGCGCGCGCCGGCTACGACGGGGCGTATTTGGTCGGCGGCCTTGTTTCGCTCGTCATGGCCGGGCTATATTACTTATTCGTAAACCGACCGAACGGCGGCGGCGTGTCGCCGCGGGCCGGCCGATCGGCGAGCCCGTCGTGAGCGGCGGTCAAGGCGGAGTATGAGTCGTTGCTCATGATCGGTACCATCGATCCGGCCACGTATGTGCCGGAGGAATTGGAGAAGCCGAGCAACGCCGGAGCCGTTATGGCGGAGCTCCAGAAGCGATTGGACGCTTGGGCGGCGGAGACGGGGAAGAAGTAGAACGTCATACGACATAGCGAAGGGTCGCCGAAATCCGGCGACCCTTCGTCCGTTGTACGCCCAGCATGGGCGTCATCTCTAGGGTAAGAGTCCCGAACGGGGGTTGGCGAACACCTACCGTTAGCCAAGAGCAAGGGTGTCCGTCGCGAGGCGGAATCTGAAGGAAGCTGGAGGCAAATGCACGAGCCAAGGTACACGAACTCAATTCGAGGCAGGGTGAATCGGATGAGTCACCAACGCATGACGAAATCCAAAGTCGCCAAGGGTTCCCCCTGTAAACTTGAGTGGTTGCGGGCAGAAAGATGACGTTCTTATCTGGGGAGGCCTGTGGAATACGCGAAGTTACTTCGTAACCAGAGCCGGAAGGCACTGTTGAATCGACAGGAGTCAGCAGAGGCCATAGTACGCGAGTATGGGACGCCGGAAAGCGGAAGGGCCGAACCGAAAGGAGAGAGGAAACGATGCGTTCGCGTGAAGAGCAACGACAGCAGAAAACCCCGCTAGGGGGCTCGCGGCAAAGCGTAGCGGTGAAGCCGCAAGGGTATGCCGGAGCGCCGAGTTCTTCGTCGGCACAAGTCGCGCCTTCCTCTCGCGAAGACAGTAAGTGGAAACGGGCACAAACACGCATCCGTGAACTGCGAGCCCTCGGTGTCCCTGAATGGGCCTGCTTTGCCATGGCCAACTCCAGACGCGGAGCATGGGTGATGTCTCGAAACACAAATAACGCCCT
>JAPSKX010000066.1 GCA_031181325.1 Paenibacillus sp. | reverse complement strand
CGGAAGCTGGACCGAACGGACGCTTGCCGAAGCTGTGGGAGTCCTACTTCCGGAGCGGCATCGCTTCCCGGACGGGCATCGACAACCCGCATCTCATCTATGCGTTATATACGGATTACGAGAGCGACGCGACCGGTGCGTATACCGTTCTGATCGGGCACGAGCTCGGCGAAGGGGCCCCTTCCGACGAGCTGGATCGCGCCGTCATTCCGCAGAGCGAGTATCTCGTCTTCTCGACGAAGCGGGGTCCTGTGTACGAGGTGGTCGCGCAAGCGTGGGGCGACATCTGGGCTTTCTTCAAGGACTCGCCTTCGCCCTTGAAGAGAACTTATACGGGAGACTTCGAGCTGTACGATGCCCGGGAGTTCGATCCGGAGAATGCCCAAATAGACATCTATATCGCAGTGGGAAAGGAATTCTAGCTTTATAACTTTCTCGCTATGCCCGGCAAGAAGCCTCGAGCGAACCGCTCGGGGCTTCTTCGCGCGGTTTCGATGCGTTTCCCTCTCGTGATTCCGGTTGTGGCTTGCTTGCGCGACCGCTTTCTTTTTCGGTCGACCTTGTTTTTCGTAAACATCCCCCCCTCGCCGGATACGGATTCAGTGATTCCGCGAAAAACCAATATAAGTCCACCAAATCTAAGGATCGTCCCTTGTCAGGCCCTGCGATTTCCTTATAATGGAACTACATTCAAATCAGGAACCATCGAAGGGTGCGACCGACATGAAACTATTGATCGTGGACGACGAAGCCAGACATGTGCGCGGCATGACCCAGATGATCCGGACGCTCCGGCCTGCGTACGAGGTCGCCTCCGCGAAGAACGGGGCCGAAGCGCTGCGCTGCGTGGAGGAGACGAGTCCGCAGCTCGTGTTGAGCGATATTCGAATGCCGGAGATGGACGGTCTGACGTTCCTGCAGAAGCTCGTCTCTGTCCCGGACCGGCCGAAGGTCGTCTTCCTGTCGGCCTACGACGTGTTCGAATACGCGCAGACGGCGATTCGGAACGGCGCCTACGATTACTTATTGAAGCCGGTGGAACCGGAGAAGGTCGAAGCGGTGCTACAACGCTTCGAAGCGGAAACTTCGGCGGCGCCGGACGTCGCCGGAGGAGCGCAGCCGCTGCCGCCGTCGAAGCGGGGGCGGAGCGAGATCGCCGTCGACGCCTGCATCCGCCTCATCCAGGAGCGTTATATGGACGACCTGACGCTCGAGGCGATGGCGGAACGGTTTTATTTCAACGCGTCGTATTTCAGTACGATGTTCAAGCAGCAGACGGGCCGTACCTTCTCCGAGCTGCTGACCGAGACGCGGATGCAGCGCGCGAAGGAGCTGCTCGCGGACCCGAACGGCGCATGGAAGGTGTACGAGGTGGCCGAGCGATGCGGCTATCGGGACACGAAATATTTCTGCCGCATCTTCAAGAAGACGGTCGGCGCGCCGCCGGAAGCGTACCGGCATTCGCTCGTCGCCGCCGGGAAGGAGCGAGGCGCCCAATGAAGCTTCGCGACCGTCTGCTCGTCACTTATTTGCTGCTGATCTCCCTCCCGCTCGCGCTGCTCGGCGTCATCTATTACCGGACGAGCCTCGAGCTGTTGACCGAGCAAGCGCAGGAGTCCGCATACCAGATCGTACGGAAAAACAACGATGTGCTCGATACGCGCTTCGCCCAGATCGAAGCCGCCAGCCGGTCGCTGTTCGTCGATAAGGAGATGTTCGATATCTTCGCAGGGGCGGATCCGTCGAGCGAGGCCGGCATTCTGCAGATGGATCGGCGCTTGAAGGCGATCTTGAATAAATACTTTTCTTCAAATGAAGACGTTTTCATGTCGCAGCTATGGACGTCTTATTTCGCGTTCGGCGAAAATCGGGTGCTTCCGCCGGGCGACGGCTCCCGCTCGGAGGTGTACCGAGCGGCGGTGGAAGGCGAAGGCCGCATGGTGTGGACGCCGACGTTCGACTTCGCGGCCATGTTCGGCCAAGATTGGGCGAGCGATGCGGATATCGAGGTCCGGCACATGTTCGCGGCCAGCCGGCTGATGAACCTGTCGCACGTCGATTGGCAGTCGATGCGCACGCTCGAACCCGGCGTCGAGCGGCCGGTGCTCGCCGTGCTGTTCCGCGCCGACGCGTTCCGGGCCCTCTTCGAGAACAGCTTCTCGGAGGATGCGACGTACGTCGTATTGGGCGCGGACGACACCGTCGTGGCGCATTCCGACGACGCCCGGGTGACGAAGCCGTTCGGCGAGGCGTGGGTGCGGCCGTTGTTCGAGCAAGGCTCGGGCGTCGCGCGCATCGAGCTGTTCGGGGAGCCGACGATCGTGCTGTACGATCGCTCCGACGTGACGGGCTGGCTGTCGGTCGTCACGATTCCGCAAGCAAGCCTCGTGAAGTCGCTCGTCCCGAAGATTCTCAGGTCGACGCTCGTGCTCGCCGGCGTGCTCGCGGTCGTCGCGGTCGCCTCCGCGTTTTTCGTGCTCGGCCGCATCACGGGACCGATCAAGAAGCTGCTCGTCGCGATGCGATTCGTCGGCGAAGGCGAATTTACGACGAAGGTCGCCTCCGAGACGAACGACGAATTCGGAGTGCTCATCGAGAAGTTCAACACGATGAGCGACCGCATCCATACGCTGGTGAAGGAAAATTACCAAATCCGCTTGAAGGAGCAGGAAGCGGAAATTCATGCCCTCAACATGCAGATGAATCCGCATTTTCTATATAACACGCTGAACGTCATGAACTGGGTCGCTATCGAGAACGGGCAGAAGGAGCTCAGCAAGATGCTGGTCAGCTTGTCCAGCATGCTTCATTACACGACGCGCAAGGATTGGGACGCCGTTCCTCTGTCGGAAGAGGTGGAGTGGATGAAGCATTACTTCTACATTATGCAGTCTCGGTTCGAAGACAAGTTTACGGTGACGTACGATATCGAGCCTCAGCTATACGCCTATAAGGTGCCGAGACTGCTCTTCCAACCGTTCGTGGAGAACGCCATCCTCCACGGCTTCGATCGCATGGAGACGGGCGGAAGGATCGACATTCGAGGACGGATGGGGGACGACCGCCGGTTTTTCGAAATCGTCGACAACGGCCGGGGGATGGCGCCGGAGACGGTTCAAGAGCTGCTGCTGCGCGGCGATTCGCAGCGGATCGGCGTCCGCAACACGATCTCGCGCATTCGCATGCAATACGGCCCCGAGGCCGAGGTCGGCATCGAGTCGGCGGCCTCGCGCGGCACGACGATCCGCATTGCGCTCCCCTTCAACACCCAATAGAACTCCACCAAAACGAATGAAGTTCGGGTTTTGTAAGCGCTGTAACGAACCTATAATGAAAACATCATAGACTGCAGCTATGACACCGAACGGGCGAAATACGAAAGGGGTTCTAGGAACATGAAGCGTTCTTGGAGGACGATATCGATCGCGGCGGCGGCGTTGCTTCTGACGACGACGCTGCTCGGCGCTTGCTCTACGGGCGGAGGCGGCGCGGCAAGCGAGCCGGCTTCGGCGGATCAAGAGACGAGAGGCGGGGAGTCCGGCGGGGGCGCTGCGCAGGAGCCGGTTACGCTGCGGCTCACGCTATGGGGCAGTCCGAGCGAGGTAGCGACGTTCGAGACGGCGATCGGACGATATGAAGAGCGATTTCCCTATGTCACGGTCAAGCTGGAGAACATTCCGGCGGATTACGATACGAAGATGACGACGATGATCGCCGGGGGCGAAGAACCTGACGTCGCCATGATGGAATCTGCGACCCTCGCCTTCCCGCTGGCGGAGCAGGGCAAGTTCATCAATCTCGAAGAATACTTGACCGAGGACCCGGACTTTCCTGCCGACGGTCTCGTGCCGAACATCTCGTATTATGCCGAGCCCGGCAATCTGGTCGGCCTCGGGCCCGGACCCGAAATCTTCATGTTGTACTACAACGTCGATATGTTCGAAGCAGCGGGCGTCGCGCCGCCGTCGCCCAAGGTGGATGAGGCGTGGACATGGGACGAATTCGTGGAAGTCGCGAAGAAGCTGACGATCGACGAGAACGGCAACGACGCGACGTCGCCGAACTTCAATCCGGAGAAGATCAAGCAGTATGGAATCAACGGCGCCAACGGCTGGTGGGGCGCATGGTCGAACTTCGTCTACAGCAACGGCGGCGATTTCCTCTCCGAGGACGGCACGAAGTTCGCGCTGAACGAGCCGGCGGCCGCGGAGGCGCTGCAGCGCGTCGCCGACCTGATCAACGTGCATCATGTCGCGCCGTCCCCGATCGCCGCGAAGAACGTGCCGGGCACGAACGTCGCGCTGCAGACGAAGAAGGTCGCCATGGTCGTCGACGGGCAGTGGGCGAACTCCGACCTCGGCAGCACGGACGTGAATTATGACGTCGCTCCGCTTCCCGTGATGGGGGAGCCCGTGACGACCGTCGTATCCGGCATGTTCACGATCTTCAAGTCCACGGAGCATCCGAAAGAAGCTTGGGAGCTCGTCAAGGCGCTGCTCGACCCGGAGGGATCGCTCGAATTGAATCATAAGGGCTTATGGATGCCGGCGCTCTCTTCGTGGTACGAGGACCCCGAGCTGCTCGACAAGTGGACGAAGGATTCGAAGGGGCGCACGCCGGGGTACCGGGACACGGCGCTCGACATGCTCATGAATCACAGTCATCAGACCCCGACGGGCTATGTGAAGAACTTCAATAAAATCATGGACTTGGTCAATCCGGCGCTCGACAAGGTATGGCTGGGCGAGCAGACCGCCAAGGAGGCTTTGGACGCGATCGCGCCGCAGGCGCAGGCGCAGGTGCAAGGTCGAAGAGACAAATAAGCGCGCTGCGCGGGGCGACGGTCGTCGAGGCCGTCGTCCCGTTTTCCGGAGAGGAAGGTTTGGAAGGAAAAAAGGGGGGAGAGCCGATGGTTCGGGAGAGAAAGGCGTTATTCTTCGGGCTCTTGTTTACGTTGCCGGCGACGCTCGGCTTTCTGCTGTTCGTCGCGGGACCGATGATCGCCAGCGCCGCGCTGTCGCTGACGGACTTCAGCGTGTTCCGCGACAAGTTTTATTTCGTCGGGTTCGATAATTACGCCAAGCTGTTCGGCGGCGAGGATTTGTTTTTTTATAAGTCGCTTGGAGTGACGTTCTATTTCGCCGCGTTGAAGGTGCCTCTCACGATTGCGGTCTCGTTCGCGATCGCGCTGCTGCTCAACGCGAATATCAAAGGCCGGGCGCTGTTTCGGACGATCATCTATTTGCCCAGCATCGTGCCGACCGTGGCGACGGCCATGATCTGGACGTGGCTGTTGAATCCGGATCTGGGCCTCGTCAACGCGATGCTCGAGAAGCTGCATCTGCCTACGAGCTCGTGGCTGTACGCGGAGGACAGCGCCGTCCCGTCGATCGTGCTGACGACGATGTGGGGCATCGGCGGGACGGTCGTCATCTTCCTTGCGGGTCTCACCGGCATTCCGGAGCAATATTACGAAGCGGTCGACGTCGACGGCGGATCGCGCTGGCATAAGCTGGTCCACGTGACGATTCCGATGGTCAGTCCGACCATCTTCTTCAACACGATCATGGCGATTATTCACTCGTTCCAGGTGTTTAACGAAGCGTATATCCTGACCCAGGGCGGTCCGAACAATGCCAGCTTGTTCTATGTGTTTTATCTGTGGCGGACGGCGTTCCGCGATACGGAGATGGGGTACGCCTCGGCGATCGCCTGGGTGTTGTTCGTCATCATTCTCGCGTTCACGATGCTCGTCTTCCGAACGTCGAAGTCGTGGGTGTATTACGAAGGGGAGGGACGCCCATGAGAACGGCGCCGTATCGGCAGGCCGGTACGTATGCGGCTTTGCTCGCGATCTCGTTCCTGTTTCTGCTTCCGCTGATTTGGATGCTGCGCAGCTCGCTGATGGGTCTTTCGCAAATTTTCGAAATGCCCCCGGTATGGCTCCCGAATCCCGTGAAGTGGGACAATTTCGCCCGTGCGTTAACGGTGCTGCCGTTCGACCGCTTCTTTCTGAACACTGTCGTCATCGTCGTCGCCACGGTGGCCGGCACGGTTCTCAGCAGCACGATCGCCGCGTTCGGTTTCTCTCGGATTCAATGGAAGGGACGCAATCTCGTATTTATGATTTTGCTCACCTCGATGATGCTCCCGGGGGCCGTCACGCTCATTCCGACCTTCATCGGGTGGAGGGCGCTCGGTTTTTACGATACGTATTACCCGCTCGTCGCGCCGGCGTTCTTCGGCGGCGGCATCTTTAACGTCTTCTTGCTGCGCCAATTTTATATGACGATTCCGCGCGACTTCGACGAAGCGGCGGTGGTGGACGGAGCGTCGTATTTCCAAATCTACTGGCGCGTCATCCTGCCGCTCAGCCGTTCCGCGGTGATCGTCGTCGGCCTGTTTACGTTCCTCGGCGCGTGGAACGACTTCTTCGGTCCGCTCATCTACTTGCGATCGGAAGACAAGTTCACGCTCGCGCTAGGCTTGCAGATGTTCCAAGGCACCTATACGTCGCAGTGGGATTTGTTGATGGCGGCGGCGTCCGCGGTCGTCCTGCCGTGCATCGCGGTGTTCTTGCTCGGTCAGAAGTATTTCCTCGAGGGCATCACATTGACGGGGCTCAAAGGGTGAGGCAAGATTAGGACGAGAGACAGCGGACGAAAGAGAGGCGGGAGCCCAATGGAAAACCGGAAAGCAACGACGGAACGACCCGCTCGTTCCGGCAACCCGATCGTTCCGGGCCGCTACGCGGACCCGGAAGCGCGCATCGTCGGAGGCGAATATTGGATCTATCCGACGGTGTCCGCGCCGTACGAGGAGCAAACGTTCTTCGACGCGTTCCGATCGAAGGATCTGGTGCAGTGGACGAAGGTGCCGCGGATCTTGACCGCGGATGACGTCGGCTGGGCGCATAAAGCGATGTGGGCGCCTTCGCCGATCGAGCGGAACGGGAAGATCTGGTACTTCTTCGCGGCGAACGATATCCAGAGCGACGACGAGGTCGGCGGCATCGGGGTGGCGGTCGCGGATCGGCCGGAGGGGCCGTTCCGCGACGCGCTCGGCGCGCCGCTGATCGATCGATTCCACCACGGCGCGCAGCCGATCGACCCGCATGCGTTCGTCGACGACGACGGCAAGGCGTATTTGTACTACGGCGGTTGGGGACATTGCAACGTCGCGTTGCTGAACGACGAGATGAACGGGTTCATTCCGTTCGCCGACGGGGAGACGTTCAAAGAAGTCACGCCGGAGGGCTTCGTCGAAGGGCCATGCATGATCAAGCGGGCTGGTCGCTATTATTTCATGTGGGCGGAGGGAGGCTGGACGGGACCCGATTACGCGGTCGCGTACGCCGTTGCGGATTCTCCGCTCGGACCGTTCCGGCGCGTGCGGACGATATTGCAGCAACACCCGGGGGTCGCGACCGGGGCGGGGCACCACGGCTTCTTGAACGTGCCGGGCACCGACGAGTGGTACATCGTCTACCACCGCCGACCGCTCGGGGTCGAAGACCGCCACCACCGGGTGCTCTGCATCGATAGGCTGGTCTTCGATGAAGACGGCTTGATCGCGCCCGTGACGATTACGTTCGAGGGCGTCGAAGCGCGCCCGCTAGAGTAAGGAATCAGCCGATCCGAATCCGGGTCGGCTGATTTTCTTTTCGCCGGCCGGCGATTTCCTCTGCCTTCCATCGCTTTTTTCCGGTTGTGGCGCGATAATAAAGTGATTTACGATAAGAATCGTTATGTTTATCGCGTTACCATCGTCTGCAATCGGTTACAGGGAGGAGCTTGCGAAGATGAGGACAACCCGCCCGACGAGAAAATACATGCCGTTCACGTACAAAATGATGCTCCCCTACCTTGTGCTCGTGCTCATGACGGATATCGTGATCGGCTATGTGTCGTATACGATGCTCGTCCAGTCTCGAACCGAGATGGCGGAGACGAACATTCGGACGGCGATGAAGCAAACCCGCAACAATATCGAGTATCAGGTGAACGAGATCGTACGGATGGCCGATATTTTGTTTAACAACGACGCCTTCCAGAACGCGCTGCAGCATCGCGGAGAGGCGATGGAGGTCATGCTCGCGATGCGGGACGACATCGCGCCGCAGCTGAAGGGTCCGCTGCGCCTGTACGGGAACCATCTCCGGTTGATCGTGTACGCTTCGAACGATGCGATGCTCGAGATCGACGGAGACGACCTGGCGACGCCGATCGGCCGAAGCGACTATTACGTGTTTCTCACCCGGCGAATCGAGGACCGACCTTGGTTTCGGACGATCGAGGCGCAGAATCAGGATCGCGTCTGGCGGCAGCTCGACACCGATCAAGCGCTCGGGAACATCTCTTACTTCCGCAAGCTCGTATCCGCTTCCACGGACGTGATCGGGTACGTGCGCGTGACGGCGCGCTTCGACGAGCTGCTCGGCAACTTCGACGCGTATCCGATCGAGCAGGGGGTGCGGCTGCGCCTCATCGATCAAGCGACGGGGGACGCCTTATACGAACGAGGCGCGGCCGACGGTCCGGTCGAGAACGGGTCGTATCTGATCGTCAGGGAAGACATCCCGGAGACGAATTACGTCATCGAAACCCACGTACCCTATGCCTACCTGAATAAGGACGCCAGCCGGCTGAGGGGCCTCATCTTCGCCGTATGCGCGATCAGCTTCCTGGTCATGGCTTCGATCGGGTATATGGTCGCGCGCTTGTCCGGCAAGAAGATCAAGCGGATCGTCACGCTGGTGCAATCGTTCGAGGAAGGGAATCTGCATAAGCGCATCGGGTTTACAGGGAACGACGAGTTCGTCCATATCGCCGACGCGTTCAATCAGATGGCGACCAGCATCCAAGAGCTGATCAACAACGTGTACGTGCAGGGCGTGCAGAAGAAGCAGGCGGAGCTGGACGCGCTGCAGGCGCAGATCAACCCGCATTTCTTGTATAACACCTTGTCTACGATCGGCAGCCTGGCGAACTTGGGGGAAGTGCGGAAGGTGACCGAGATGGTGCAAGGCCTCTCGAAGTTTTATCGGCTGTCGATCCATCAAGGACAAGCGGGCATCCCGCTCGAGAAGGAGCTGGAGCAAGTGCGGACGTACCTGGACATCCAGAAGGTGAAGTATGCGGGCCGCTTCAAGGCGTACATCGACGTCGATCCGGACATTATGCAGGTGCCCGTGATCAAGCTCATCTTGCAGCCTTTCGTGGAAAATGTGTTCAAGCATGCCTGGTACGAGGACACGATAACCATCCGGATCGCCGGAAGAAAGCTGGGCGACCGCATCGAGTTGAAGGTCATCGACAACGGCGTCGGCATGCGGCCGGAAACGTTGGAGGCCATGCGGACGCAGTCGAATCATTCGGATCGGTACGGCCTTAAGAACGTGGAGGAACGGATCAAGCTGAAATACGGGCCGGACTACGGCATCCGCATCGGCAGCCGGTACGGCGCGGGAACGACGGTGCAGATCGTGCTGCCGATCGAAGCGAAGCCGTCTTCGAGCGATGACGCGGCAATGGCATAGAGACGAGGAGGAGCGGCCGATGGAGATCAGTATATTGCTAGTAGACGATGAGACGGTCGATCTGGAATGGTTGAGGCGGCGGGTGGTCGGCAACGGGCACGTCGCGTTTCAGCGCGTGCGGACCGCCTCCAGCGGCTTCGAAGCGCTGAAGACGATGGAGCAGTATCCGATCGATATCGTGCTCTCCGATATCCGGATGCCGATCATGTCCGGCATGGAATTCGTGCGGAAGGCGAAGGACATCCATCCCCAAGTCCAGGTCGTATTCATCAGCGGACATCAGGACTTCGGCTTCGCGAAGGAAGCGATACAGCTGGGAGCCGCAGGGTACCTGCTCAAGCCGGTGGACGACGCGGAGCTGAACGGGACGTTGGTCGAGCTGGCGGCGAAGATCGCGGGGGACCGCCGTCAGCGGGCGTCCCTGACCGAGACGTTGTCGATCGTGAATCAAGAGCTGCTGCTTCGCTGGTTCCACGAGGGAACGCCGGAGCAAATCGAGGCGCACGTCCGCAGCGTGCTGGCGCCGATCGCGCAAGGCGGCGCGGCGGTCGCCATCGCCGAGGTCGACGATCTGCTCCGGAAGCTGGAAGGCATGGACGACGGCGAGCGGAACGCTTTCGCCGCGAGGGCGAACGACTTCGTCCGCGAGTACGCGAAGAACCATCGTCTCGGGACGGTCGTCGCGGGCCATGATCACCGGTTCGTGATCTTGACGACGGCGTCGGAGGAGGAAGGGAAGGCGTTGCTGGAGGAGCTGATTCAGGCGTTCTCCCGCGAGTTCTCCTTCACGATGACGATCGGCACGGGGAAGACCGTCCGGGAGGTCGACGAGCTGCACGAGTCGTACCGGCAGGCGAAGGCGGCGCTCGGCATCAAGTGGATCGTCGGCAAGAACCGATTGATCCAGGACGCTTCCATGGGAGCCCCGAGGGAGAAGATGGCGGCCAATGTGGAGCAAGTCGTCGATCGCATGCTGCGGGCGATGCTGGACTACGATCTCGTGGCGGTCGACGACGGGCTGCGCGAGCTGTTCGGCGGGGACCGTCCGCTGTCGCAAAAGAATGAAATGTACGATCTGATCATCCGGATCAATTCGAAGCTGCATGCGGAGCTGCAGCAGATGAACGAGCATCTGTACGACATCCTGCAGTGGGAGAGCCATCAGCCCGAGATGCTGTTCCAATTCGAAACCGTGCACGACATTATCTCTTGGCTCCGAAGAAGGTTCTTCGAGCTGTCCGAGCGGCTCTATATGAAGCGGCAGAAGCAGAAGCGCGGGATCGTCCATAAGGTGACGGAATACGTGAAGGAACGGTTGGATCAGAAAATTACGCTGAACGAGGTCGCCGCGCACTTCGGCTTCACGCCGAATTATTTGGGTCACCTGTTCAAGACGGAGACGAATCAGCTGTTCAGCGACTTCCTCGCCGAGCTGCGGATGAAGCGGGTGTGCGAGCTGCTCGAGGACCCGACGAAGAAGATTTACGAGATCGCGGATCAAGTCGGCTATAAGAACATCATCTACTTCAATCGTCAATTCAAGCAATACGCGGGCGTCTCGCCCGGGGAATACCGCAAGAAGCATAAGCTGTGACGCGGCGCCGGATTCGACCGGCGTCTTTTTTTCATCGTTGAAAACGTATTACTTTTCGTTGTTCCCCTTAATTATGCCCTGTCTGTAAGTTAACTATAATCAAAGTACACACAGAGAGAAGCGAGGGATCGAGAATGAGGCTGCGCAGGTTCGCGGACGACTTGGCGAGGTATAAGATCCTCTTGCTCATGTTGGCGCCCGCCGTATTGTTCTACCTGGTATTCGCGTATCTTCCGATGGCGGGCATCGTGATCGCCTTCAAGCGATACGACTATGTCGGCGGGATCTTCGGAAGCGCTTGGAACGGGTTGGAGAACTTCCGGTTTTTCTTCGAATCCGGGGACGCTTGGCGGGTGACGCGGAATACGGCGCTGTATAATATCGCGTTCATCGCCGTCAACAACGCGCTGCAGATCTTCGCGGCGATTCTGCTCTTCGAGGTCGGGGGCAAGTGGTTCAAGAAGCTGACGCAGTCGGCCTTGTTCCTCCCGTATTTCATCTCGTGGGTCGTCGTCGGGGCGATCGCTTATAACCTGTTAAACTACGACATCGGCACCGTGAACGCGCTGCTTCGCGGCCTTGGGCTGGAGCCGATCGACATCTACAACACGCCTTCGTACTGGCCGTTCATCTTGGTCGCCGTGTCGGCATGGAAGACGTTAGGGTACGGCACGGTAATGTACCTCGCGGCCATCGCGGCCATCGACACGGAGATGTACGAGGCTGCGGAGATCGACGGGGCGAACATTTTTCAGAGAGTCATGAAAGTCACCATCCCGAATCTGTATCCTACGCTCATTATTCTGGTGCTGCTGGCGGTGGGGAACATCTTTCGGGGAGACTTCGGAATGTTCTACAACATGATCGGCAACAACGGACTGTTGTTCTCCTCGACGGACGTCATCGACACCTATGTATTCCGGTCGCTCATTACGTCGAACGATATCGGCATGTCGGCCGCGGCGGGCGTATTCCAATCGGTGCTCGGCTTCGCGACGATCATGCTCGTGAACTACGCCGTCCGCAGGTACGATCGCGACCGCACATTATTCTAAGGGAGGCGAGCGCATGAATGCGAAAGAAGTAAGCATCGGGGCGTCGCTCGCCCCGTCGGCTCGGCGAAGGATTCAGCTGGACCGGGCCCTCTTCTCGGGCATCGGGTACGTGTCTCTGGTAATTCTCGCGGTGCTCTGCATCGTCCCGTTCTGGTTGGTCGTGTCCTCGTCCTTGACGGAGGAGAGCACGATCATCGTGGAGGGCTATCAGTTCCTGCCGCTGGATTTCTCGACCGAAGCGTACAGCATCTTGTTTAAGTACCCGCAGCAACTGCTGAACGCCTATCTCGTCACGATCGGCGTCACCGTCGCCGGTACGCTGTCGGGGCTGTTCCTCACCTCGATGACGGCGTACGCGCTGTCGCGGAAGGACTTCAAGTGGCGGAACGGCTTCTCGTTCTACTTCTTCTTCACGACGTTGTTCAGCGGCGGACTCGTGCCCTGGTACCTGCTCATCGTCAACTATCTGGACATGAAGGATACCGCGCTCGCGCTCGTCCTGCCGATGATGCTGAACGTGTTCTACATTATCGTCATGAAGTCGTTCATGAGCGCGATTCCGGAGGCGATCGTCGAATCGGCGAAGATCGACGGCGCAGGCGATTTCCGGATATACGCGCAGTTGATCCTTCCGCTGTCCAAGCCGGCTCTCGCGACGATCGGCTTGTTCCTGGCCCTCGCGTATTGGAACGACTGGTACAACGCCTTGTTGTTCGTCTCGAATGAGAAGCTTGTACCGCTCCAATATTACCTGTATAAGATGCTGGGCAACATGGACGGCATGCGGAAGGCGATGATGAGCGCCGGAGCCGTCAATACGACGTCGCTGCCGTCGGAGGGCCTCAAGATGGCGATGACGGTCGTAGCGACCGGGCCGATCATGGCGGCGTATCCGTTCATTCAGAAGTACTTCGTGCAAGGCATGACGATCGGCGCAGTGAAGGGATGAACTTTGGGGCTTAGGATGAATCCGGGGAAACCTGGTTTATCGATAGAATTTATTCATCACTAGGGGGATGGACCTCGATGCAAAAGAAAAACAAAACGATGTTCCTTGCGGCGGCATTCGCTTCTGTCATGGCGCTTACCGCTTGCGGCGGCAACGCGAATCCGGATGCGGTCGAGCCGAAGGACGAAGCGCCTGCGACGGACAACGCGCAGGGGGCGGCCGATAACGCGGCTTCGCCGAGCGAAGGCGGCGCCGACACCTCCGAGGCGGTCGCGCTGAAGATGGTGTTCGTCGGTCCGAAGCCGGTCGACTACGACGCGGTGTTCGCGGAAGTGAACAAGAAGCTGAAGGAGAAAATCAACGCGACGCTCGAAGGCGAGTTCTTGGATTGGTCCGATTGGGCGCAGAAATATCCGATGCTGCTGGCGGCGAACGAAGATTTCGACCTGATTTACGCGGCGAACTGGGCCGGGTACAACGACCAAGCGCTGAAGGGCGGCTTCCTCGAGCTGACGGAAGACATGCTGCAGAAGTACGCTCCGAAGGCCTGGGAAGCGACGCCTTCGGTCAACTGGGATCAAGCGAAGGTGCAGGGCAAGCTGTACATGGTGCCGCAAAACAACGGCGAATCGGTCGAGAAGATCATCCTGTACCGCGAGGACTTGCGCAAGAAGTATAACCTCCCGGCGATCGACAGCCCGGAAGCGTATGCCGACTACTTGAAGGCGGTCGCGCAGAACGAGAAGGGCGTCGTGCCGTTCACGCCGGAGACGGGCGATTGGAAGTACCACAATCTGGACCGGATCATGCTGAAGCAGCAACACGAATGGAACATGTTCGACCTCGACCTTCCGTTCGCGTTCAAGCTGAAGGACGAGAAGGGCCAAGTGTTCAACGTCTACGAGACGCAAGAGTTTAAAGATCTAGCCGTCTACTACAAAGACCTCGCGGACAACAACGCATGGTCCAAGAACGTATTGAACAGCAAGAACGACCATCAGCAGGACTTCCGCCAAGGCAAGACGGCGTCGATTACGCACAACACCGGCACGACGGGGTCGCTCATGGAGCAGATGCGCCGCGAGGGCTCCCCGTACGAAGTGGCCGTCGCCGACGTCAACGTAGGCAAGGCGAAGTCGATCGCGATCTCGACGCAGAACGGCACGGCGATCCATGCGACGTCGAAGCACCCGGAGCGCGCGCTTATGCTGATCGACCTGATGCAGTACGACAAGGAAATTCACGATCTGATCATGTACGGCGTCCAAGGCGTACACTACGAGCCGGTCGGCGACGACTTGTTCAAGGCGACGGACAAGAGCGCGAACTATACGGGCTTCTCCAACTGGAGCTTCAATTCGCCGCTGAACCGCACCAACGAAGCGTTCCCGAAAGAAGTCAGCGATATGGTGACCGGCTTCGAGAGCGGCGTGTACCACTATCCGCTCGAGACGTTCGTCTTCGACAACAGCAAGGTGAAGACGGAGATCGCCAGCGTCGGCAACGTCATGCTGCGCTACGGCATCCCGCTCGAATACGGCTTGGTGAAGGATATCGATCAAGGCATCGCGGAGCTGAATCAGCAGTTGAAGGCGGCCGGCGTCGAGAAGATTCAAGCGGAGCTGCAAGCGCAGATCGACGCGTTCCTGGCGGCGCAATAAGAAGTTCCCCTGCAGCGGCAGACCGGACGTCAGCGTCCTTGTCCTGCCGCTGCTTTTTATTTACAAGCCTAGTTATAGAGCAGAGGAGAGGGAATCATTATGGCAAAACGGTATCCCCCGATCAGCGGGAAACTGCCCGTCTTCATGCACGGGGCGGACTATAACCCGGACCAATGGCTGCATGCGCCGGACGTGTTGAAGGAAGACATTCGGCTGATGAAGCTGTCGCATTCGAACGTCATGGCGATCGGCATCTTCGCGTGGGCGGCGCTGGAGCCGGAGGAAGGCGTATTTACGTTCGAGTGGTTGGATCTAGCGCTCGACGAATTCGCGGCGAACGGCATCTATGCATGGCTCGCGACGCCGCGCGCCGCTCGGCCGGCCTGGATGTCGCAGAAATATCCGGAGGTGCTGCGCGTCGGGGCGAACCGGGTGCGCAACTTACACGGCGCTCGTCACAATCATTGCTATACGTCGCCGGTGTACCGCGAGAAGGTCCGCATCATGAACGAGAAGCTTGCGGAGCGCTATGCGCATCACCCGGCCGTCGTCGGCTGGCATATTTCCAACGAGTTCGGCGGCGAATGCCACTGCGATTACTGCCAAGACGCGTTCCGCGAATGGCTGAAGCGGAAGTACGGCACGCTGGAGGCGCTCAATCATGCGTGGTGGAACGCGTTCTGGGCGCATACGATCACCGATTGGGCGCAAATTCAGTCGCCCGCGCCGCACGGCGAGATGGCGGTCCACGGCATGAACGTCGATTGGCGCCGTTTCGTCACAGATCAGACGATCGACTTCTACCGGTGGGAGGAAGCGCCGCTGAAGGCGGCGAACCCGGCGCTGCCCGCGACGGCGAACATGATGGACTTATTCGACGGACTCGATTATTGGAAGTTCGCCGAAGCGGTCGACGTCGTGTCTTGGGATGCGTATCCGACGTGGCACGCGGACGAGAGCGAGGCGGGGGTCGCCTCGTGGTTCGCGTTCAACCACGACTTGTTCCGTTCGCTGAAGGGGAAGCCCTTCATGCTGATGGAGAGCACGCCGAGCCTGACGAACTGGCAGCCGGTGAGCAAGCTGAAGCGGCCGGGCATGCATAAGCTGTCGTCCATGCAGGCCGTCGCGCACGGCTCGGATACGGTTCAATATTTCCAGTGGCGCAAGAGCCGGGGCTCCAGCGAGAAGTTCCACGGCGCGGTCGTCGACCACGTCGGGCACGAGCATACGCGCGTCTTCCGCGACGTGACCGAAGTCGGCGAGACGCTCGAGCGGCTGTCGGGCGAGGTGCTCGGCGCGGACACGGACGCGAAGGCGGCCATCGTCTTCGACTGGGACAACCGCTGGGCGATCCGCGACGCGCAAGGACCGCGGAACATGGGCGTCCACTACGAGCAGACGGTCGTGCAGCATTACCGCGCGTTCTGGGAGCTCGGCATCTCCGTCGACGTCGTCAGCCGACATGCGGAAGACCTGTCGAAGTACAAGCTCGTCGTCGCGCCGATGATGTATATGCTGGACGAAGCGGCCGGACGCCGATTCGAGGCGTACGCGGCCGGCGGCGGCACGCTCGTGACGACGTATTGGAGCGGGATCGTCGACGAGAACGATCTGTGCCATCTGGGCGGCTTCCCGGGTCCGCTGCGGAAGACGCTCGGCATCTGGTCCGAGGAAATCGAAGGGCTGCATCCGCACGACGCGAACGGCTTCGTCTACGGCGGCGTCGCGTACGAGTCGCACGAGCTGTGCGATCTGATTCACAGCGAAGGCGCCGAGGTGCTCGCGACATACGAGAGCGACTTCTATGCCGGACGGCCGGCGCTGACTGTCAACCGGTTCGGGAAGGGGAAGGCGTATTATTTGGCGACGCGGGCGAAGGAGCCGTTCTACGAGCGGTTCTACGCGGAGCTCGCGGCGGAGGCGGGCGTGCCGCGCGTACTGGAGTCGCCGCTGCCGGCGGGCGTGACGGCGCAGGCGAGGACGGACGGAGAGAACGAGTATGTGTTCGTCATGAACTTCAGCGGCTCGCCGCAGACGGTCGCGCTGGACGGTCGCGCGTACGTCGATCTCGAGACCGGCGCTCCCGTGTCCGGCGAGCTGGCGCTGCCGACGCACGGCATTCGCATGCTGAAGCGATAGCGTGACGCAGCCGAGAGGAGGTCGCCCGATCGGGTGGGCCTCCTTGTCGCGTTGCAGCGTTCCGTTGCGGGAAGGGGGAAGAGAGGCGGTTGGCGTTTCCTTCTCCTTGAATGACCTTCGCTCAGCCGGCGGACGATGGAGTTGTCGAAATTTAAAGGAGGTACGTGTATGCAAGGGAGAATCAGAGCGGCATTCGATCGGGATTGGCGATTCGCGCCGGGCGACTTCGACGGGGCGCAGGCGGCTGCGTACGAGGACGGCGACTGGCGCGTCGTGCACGCGCCGCACGATTGGAGCGTGGAGGGAGCGTTCGACGAGCATGCACCGTCCGGCGGCGACGGCGGGTACCTGCCGGGGGGCGTCGGCTGGTACCGCAAGACGTTCCGCGCCGACGAGGCGCGGCGGGATCGGAGAGTGACGATCCAATTCGACGGCGTCTATCGGAACAGCGACGTCTGGGTGAACGGCGTCCATCTAGGACGCTACCCGTTCGGCTACGGCAGCTTCGAATACGAGCTGACGCCGCATCTCGTCTTCGGAGGGACGAACGTCGTCGCAGTTCGGGTCGACAACGGCGCGCAGCCGAACTCGCGATGGTATTCCGGCTCGGGCATTACCCGCCGCGTCTGGCTGCAGACGACGGACCGGCTGCACATCGACCGCTTCGGCGTGTTCGTCCGCACGCCGGACGTGTCGCCGGAGGCGGCGACGATCGCGGTCGCGACGCGGATCGTCAACGATGGCGCTCGGCCGGAGGCGGCGATCGCGCTGCGGACGGAGGCGCTCGACGCGCAGGGGGCGGTCGTCGCCGCGGCGGAGACGACTCTGACGCCGATCGAAGCCGGCGCGGCGGCGGACGTCGAGCAGCGGCTTCGGCTGGAGGGGCCGGCGCTGTGGTCCGTCGACGACCCGCGGCTGTACACATTGCGGTCCACGGTCTTGCGAAACGGCGAGGCGATCGACGGGGAGGACACGACCTTCGGCATCCGCTCCGCGACGTTCGACGCCGATCGCGGCTTCCTCTTGAACGGCCGCCAGGTGAAGATCAACGGCGTCTGCCTCCATCACGACGGCGGCTGCGTCGGCGCGGCCGTGCCGGAACGCGTATGGGAGCGGAGGCTCCGACTGCTGAAGGAGATGGGCTGCAACGGCATTCGGATGAGCCATAATCCGCCCGATCCGGAGCTGCTCGATCTGTGCGACCGGATGGGCTTCCTCGTCATGGATGAGGCGTTCGACGAGTGGACGATCGCGAAATGGAAGAACGGACGGGCGGATGTACACGGGTATGCCGAGGACTTCGAGGCGTGGGCGGAGCGCGATCTGACGACGATGCTTCGGCGCGACCGCAATCATCCCTCGATCGTCCTCTGGAGCGTCGGCAACGAGATCCCGGAACAGCGGGAGACGAATGGGCACGAAATCGCGAGATGGCTGATCGACATCTGCCGCCGGGAAGATCCGACGCGGCTCGTAACGGCCGCCTGCGACAACATCGAAGCGGAGCCGACGCCGGCGACGAAGGAGTTTCTGGAATCGCTCGACGTAGTCGGCTACAACTACGTCGGGCGCTGGCGCACGCGCACGGAGACGTTCTACGGCGAAGACAGGCACCGGTATCCGCATCGCCGCGTCATCGGCACCGAAAATCCGGGCATCGTGTCCGTTCGAGGTGACTATTCGCTCGAACCGTCGCCGGAGGCGTGGTGGAGCGGCCCGTATCCGACCGCCATGATCGGCGTCGAGCAGCTGTGGAAGTACACCCGGATGCACGACTTCGTGGCCGGCGACTTCATGTGGACGGGCATCGATTACATCGGAGAGACGCGATGGCCGAACAAGAACGCGAGCTTCGGCGTGCTCGATACGTGCGGTTTTCCGAAGGATTCCTACTACTTCTACAAAAGCCAGTGGACGGGCCGGCCGGTGGCGCATCTGTTCCCGCATTGGAACTGGGCGGGGCAGGAAGGGCGCGTCATCCCGGTGATTTGTTATACGAATTGCGATAGCGCGGAGCTGTTCGTGAACGGTCGATCGTTCGGGGTCAAATCCTACGAGTTCCCGCGGCAAGGGATGACGAAGGCGTGGGCGCATTTCGAGAAGCCTTACCGACACGTGACGACGGCCGATCTGCATCTATCGTGGGACGTGCCGTACGAGCCGGGCACGCTGCGGCTCGTCGGGTATAAGGACGGTGCGGTCGCCGTCGAGACGACGGTCGAGACGACCGGGGCACCGGCGGCGATTCGAACGGAGACGGACGTCGCGACGCTGACGGCGGACGGCCGGGACGTCTGCCACGCGACGGTTCGCGTGGTCGACGAGGCAGGCCGCATCGTGCCGACCGCCGGCGTGCCGCTCGTCTTTCACGTCGAAGGAGCGGGCGCGTTGATCGGGACCGACAACGGTCGACCCGACAGTCACGAGAGCTACAAGTCGCCCCGTCGGCGGACGTTCAACGGCTTGGCGCTGGCGGTCGTGCAGTCGACGCCGGAGCCGGGGGAGATTCGCATCGTCGTCGAGGCCGAAGGGCTGGGCAGCGCAAGCGTAAACGTCGCGACGCAACGGTGAGAGGGCGCATCGCGAGAAGGGGGGGCTGCACGCGGCAGCCCCCCTGTACTTATACGCGGAACCGCTTGATTGCCTGGTCCAGATGTCCGGCCGCTTCGCTCAGCTGTTCCGACAAGCTGCTGACATCCTCCATCGATGCCAGCTGCTCCTCCGACGACGCGGCGACTCTCGCCGAATTCATGGAGGATCCGGTGGCGGCCTGCGCAAGCCCGCCCAACGATGCCGCGACCTGCTCCGTCCCCGCGGACATCTGCTCCGCCGCGGCGGACACCTCCTGGATTTGAGCGCTGACCGTCCGAATCGATTCGGCGATTTGTCGGAACGTGTTCCCCGCTTCTTCCGACACTTGGGTTCCTCTCCGCGCCTCGCGGACCGACCGTTCCATGAATACAGCGGCTTCCTCCGTCTTCGCGCCGATGCCTTGCAGTATGCCGTCGATCTGATCGGACGATTGGCTCGAACGCTCGGCGAGCTTTCGAATTTCTTGAGCGACGACAGCGAAGCCTCTGCCGTATTCTCCCGCTCGCGCCGCCTCGATCGAGGCGTTCAACGCCAATAAATTCGTTTGGCCGGCGATGTCGCGGATGAGCGACATAATGTCGCCGATGTTTCCGCCGAGCCGCTTGAGTTCATGGATGTTCGTCAACGTATCCGTTACGTCCCGTTCGATCGCTTGCATCTGCTTTGCATTGGCGGCGATGACGGCTTCCCCTTCCGTCGCGTCGCGCGACGTCTTCGCGGCGAGCTCCGCGACGACCTGCGACGATTCTGCGATCCGATTCGCGCCCGCCGCCATCTCCGTCATCGATTGGCGGCAATCGTCCGCGTTGCGCAACTGGAGCTCCGAGCCTTCCGCGATGTCCTGAATCGACTCCGCGATTTCTTGCGACGCTTGGGCGGTTTGGGCGGCGCCCGCCCGCAGGTCGGCCGCCGAGCCGCTCACCTCGGAAGACGTCCGCTGGATGCTGACGATCAATTCCCGCAGGCCGCGGATCATATGATTGAACGCCGCGGCCGTCTTCCCGATCTCGTTCCCGTTCGCCACGGGGATCGTGACGGTCAAGTCTCCCGCCGCCGCGCGATGGGACATGTCCGCCAGCTGCCGCAGCGGTCGAAGCGAATACCAAATTAACAAGAATAAGAGGATGACGGCGGGCAAGGCGAACGCCACCCCGTTGAGAATGCTCCGGATTAGCAACGCGTTCAAGTCCTTCTCGACCAGCCGATATTCGAAATCGAGTCCCAGCACGGCGATTACGCGGCCTTGGTCGTCCTTGATCGAGTGCAAATACGAAATCCACGTACCGAGGTCGTCGACGTACAGCGGAGTGCGCGTGCTTCCCTTCTCCATAACTTCATGGTAGGCGCTTTGGAAGAGGGGGGGTAGACCGTAATGCGTCCCCGGCGTAAGCCCGGCGTCGAAGAGGGCTTCGTTGACCTGGAGCGTGGTCACGAACGGAGCGTCATCGACCAGCTCGATGTCCGGAGCCAAAATGTATGTATTTCCAATGAGCGAATCGGCCGTCATAGCGTCCAAACGCTCCCGCAGCAGGGAGAATGAAACATGATCCAATTCGTTAGACGAAAGTCTCTTGAAGGCCTCCGACACTTGATCGTGTTCGGTTTGCAATTGCGCCGCGATCGCAGCTCCGACCCGATCGAATTCAGCGAGATAATTATTTTTGCTGGTCTGATAGCTGAGCATCGTCATCGACCCGATCAAAACGCACATGATGACGGAGATGGCAACGGTGATCGTAACGATAAGGCTTCTGTTTAATATGTACTTCATACTTCCTGACACAGCCCCCTTCGACTAATTTCGACATTTTTCTACTAAATTTGACATCCTCCCTCCATTGTATACAGCGCTTCCCTATTCATCCACTTCAGTTTACGCGCGCCATTTTTTCGCCCGGGGGATTGCTCTGAACCAGTAAGGAATTCGAAGAAAGGAGACTTTAGAAACTCTTTAGAATTGCTTTCGAGGGAGTTTAGACTCCTCCTTTAGACTGAAGTTGTAGGCCGGAGAGAAGCCATACCTACCTAAAGGAGAGTTGTATATGAACAAGAAAAGCAAAGTGTTGACGATTGGCGCGGCGGTGGCTGCAGTGAGCTTGTTTACCGTGACGGCATTGGCATCGACGCCGAATACGGCGGGGTATGAGGCGTTCAAGGAAGTGCTCAAAGCAAACCATTCGGCGGCGCCGATCGACAGCGCCACGCTGAACGGAAGCTTCGCCATTACGGCGGACGGCGAATCGATTCTGACGGCGAACGGAACGACGAAGGTGCGGGGTACGGACGACATGCATAGGGTCAGCAGCGACTTCGACATTACCCTTGCGGGCGTCCAGCGCAGCGCCAGCGTGTACGCCGGCGACGAAAATTCTATCTATATCGTAGATCGCACGAACGACCTCCACTATCAAGTGATCAATCTGGACGACAAGAACGACGACGCCGAGCGGGAGCGCGAATGGGAGCGCGGAAACGGTCAGCCGATGACCCAAGCGGAAGAAGCGCTGCTGGATTATATGGTCGGGGATCTGAAAAACGAGTTCAGCGTAACGCATCATGCGGACGGCTCGAAGACGATTGCGGTCGATGTGAGCAAGGAGGAAATCCCGTTGCCGCTCCGTTTGCTGATGGATGCAGCGTCGGCCGAGGACCGGAGCGAGGAGCAGGTTCCCGAACCAGAAGCGGCGGAGTGGGAGCGACTCAAGCAATTCCCGTTCTTCCAGGGCCTTGATGAGCTGAATTTGGAGGAGCGGCTTCCGGAGCTGAAGGACGACGTTGCGATCGAGCGCGTGTACTTGCAACTGACGGTAGACCGGAACAATGCGCTGCAGCGCGTGGAAGGCGAGCTGGAGGTCGCCGGCAAGGACGAAGCGGGCGTATCCCGTCGCGTGGAGATCCAAGGCGCTGGCGAAGTCGGCGCCCTCAATGCAACGACGCCTGAAATTTACGACCCTTCCGAACGTAACGTAGAGCAGATCGACGCGGCCGCGTTCGACGACCGGAACTAAAAAGGAAGGCGACTTGGGGGGACGTTACGATGTTTGAAGTTCACGATCTAACGAAGGTCTACCCCGGCGGTCGCGGAATCCAAGGGCTCAACCTCGCTGTACGTCCAGGCGAGGTTGTCGCCTTATTGGGGCCGAACGGGGCCGGGAAGACGACGGCGCTGCAAGCGATGGCGGGCTTCCTTCGACCGGACCGCGGCGAAGCGCGATGGAACGGTATATCCGTTGCCGAACGGCCCGAGCTGACGAAGGTCCACATGGGGAT
>JAPSKX010000065.1 GCA_031181325.1 Paenibacillus sp. | reverse complement strand
TCGCGTCGAAGGCGACCGGCTACCCGATCGCGAAGATGGCTGCGAAGATCGCCGTCGGCTATACGCTCGACGAGCTCGTCAACCCGGTCACGGGGCAAACGTACGCTTGCTTCGAGCCGACGCTCGACTACATCGTGTCCAAGATTCCGCGCTGGCCGTTCGACAAGTTCATCCACGCGAACCGCAAGCTCGGCACGCAGATGAAGGCGACCGGCGAAGTGATGGCGATCGGCCGTACGTTCGAGGAATCGATCCACAAGGCGGTCCGCTCGCTCGAGATCGGCACGCATCGCTTGTTCTTGAAGGATGCGGCGGCGCTCGACGACGAGACGCTGAAGAGCCGGCTCATCCGTCCGGACGACGAGCGCCTGTTCCTGATCGCCGAGGCGTTCCGCCGCGGCTGGGATTTGCTCGATCTGCAAGAGCTGACGAAGGTCGACTGGTGGTTCCTGCGCGGCATCCAATCGATCGTCGGCTTCGAGAACAAGCTGCGCGTCGAAGCGCTGACGCCGGAGCTGCTGAAGGCGGCGAAGCGCAAGGGCTTCACCGACCGCGCGATCGCCGAGCTGCGGAAGGAAGGCGGCCACGCGGAGCTGACAGTCGAGTCCGATATTCGCGCGCTGCGCTTCCAGCAGGGCCTGAAGCCGGTGTATAAGATGGTAGACACGTGCGCCGCCGAGTTCGAAGCGTCGACGCCGTACTACTACTCGACGTACGAAACCGAAAACGAAGTGATCGCATCCGACAAGCCGAAGGTCGTCGTGCTCGGCTCCGGTCCGATCCGCATCGGCCAAGGCATCGAGTTCGACTATTCGACCGTACACGCGGTATGGGCGATCCAGGATGCCGGCTACGAGGCGGTCATCATCAACAACAACCCGGAGACGGTGTCGACGGACTTCAACACCTCCGACCGCCTGTACTTCGAGCCGCTGTTCTTCGAGGACGTCATGAACGTCATCGAGCAAGAGAAGCCGATCGGCGTCATCGTCCAGTTCGGCGGCCAGACGGCGATCAATCTCGCCGGTCCGCTCCATCGCGCGGGCGTTCGCATTCTCGGCTCCGACCTCGAGTCGATCGACTCCGCGGAAGACCGGAAGAAGTTCGAAGCGCTGCTCCGCTCGCTCGACATCGCGCAGCCGCCGGGCACGACGGTCACGTCGGTCGACGAAGCGGCCGGCGCGGCGGCGAAGCTCGGTTACCCGGTGCTCGTGAGACCGTCGTACGTCCTCGGCGGACGCGCGATGGAGATCGTCTACAGCGAAGACGAACTGCTCGGCTACATGGTCGAAGCGGTGAAGGTCAATCCGGAGCATCCGGTCCTGATCGACCGCTACATGCTCGGCAAGGAAGTCGAAGTCGACGCGATCTGCGACGGCGAGACGGTGCTCGTGCCGGGCATCATGGAGCATATCGAGCGCGCGGGCGTTCACTCCGGCGACTCGATCGCGGTATATCCCCCGCAGACGCTGTCGGCGGAAATCAAAGCGCAAATCGTCGAGATGACGACATCGATCGCGAAGGCCTTGAACGTCGTCGGCCTCGTGAACATCCAGTTCGTCATCTACAAGGGCAAGATTTATATCATCGAAGTAAATCCGCGTTCGTCGCGTACGGTACCTTTCTTAAGCAAGGTGACGGGCGTGCCGATGGCGAACGTGGCGACGAAGGTCATCCTCGGCGCGAAGCTGAAAGATCTCGGCTTCAACAACGGCCTGTGGGCGGAAGACGACAACGTCTCGGTCAAGGTGCCGGTGTTCTCGTTCGCGAAGCTGCGCCGCGTCGATACGACGCTCGGACCGGAGATGAAGTCGACGGGCGAGGTCATGGGCCGCGACCGCAACTTCTCGAAGGCGCTGTATAAGGGCCTCATCGGCTCGGGCATGAAAATCCCGATGTCCGGCAACATCATCGCGACGATCGCCGACAAGGACAAGGACGACGCGGTCGACGTGTTCCGCGGCTTCGTTGAGCTCGGCTATCGCATCTACGCGACGGGCGGCACCGCCCAGACGCTGACCGACGCCGGCATGCCGGTCGATCACGTGCATAAGCTGAGCGAAGGCAGCCCGAACATTCTCGATATGATTCGGACCGGCGAAGCGCAATTCGTCGTCAACACGCTGACGAAGGGCAAGGCGCCGGAGCGGGACGGCTTCCGGATTCGCCGCGAAGCGGTCGAGAACGGCGTCGTGTGCATGACGTCGCTCGATACGGTACGCGCCCTGCTCAACATGCTGCAGGCGATCAACTTCTCTTCGGAGAACATGCCGGGCTTCGTCAGCTCGGGGAAATTCTCGAAGGCGTCGAAGTCGGCGCTGGAGCCGGTGAAGTGATGCGGGAACGTTCTGCGGGGCATGGCGCGCATCCGATCATGGTTGCGCTGGACTTCCCGAGCGCCGACGAGGCGCTCGCCCTTGCGGCGCGCCTCGAAGGCGTTCCGGTGTGGATGAAGGTCGGGATGGAGCTGTTCTATGCGGCGGGTCCCGACCTCGTTCGCCGGCTGAAGGCGCAGGGGCATCGGATTTTCTTGGACTTGAAATTCCACGATATTCCGAACACGGTGCGCGGGGCGGCGCGTTCGGCGACCCGCCTCGGCGTCGACATGTTCAACGTGCATGCCGCTGGCGGCTCCGCGATGATGCGGGCGGCGCTCGAGGGCGCTCGCGAAGCGAGTGCGGACGGCTCGCTGCCGACGATCATCGCGGTGACGCAGCTGACGTCGACGAGCGAGGAGACGATGCGGCGCGAGATCGGCATCGACGGCAATATCGCCGACGTCGTCGTGCGCTACGCGGCGCTGGCGAAAGACGCCGGATTGCACGGCGTCGTATCGTCGGCGCTCGAGGCGGCTGCGGTGAAGGCGGCGTGCGGCGGCGACTTCGTGACGGTGACGCCGGGCATCCGGCCCGCCGGCGCCGACGTCGCGGACCAAGCGCGCGTCATGACGCCTTCGGCCGCGCTCGCGGCCGGCGCCGACTACCTCGTCATCGGCCGGCCGATTACGGCAGCGCCGGATCCGCGCGAAGCGCTGCAGCGGGTCGTAGAAGAAATCGCCAGCGTGCGACGATAAGGAGGACGTTCGATTTGACCACTACACCGCTTGAACAACGCATCGCCGAGGCGCTGCTGTCGATCGGCGCCGTCTCGCTGCGGCCGCAAGAGCCGTATACGTGGACGAGCGGGATCAAGTCGCCGATCTATTGCGACAATCGGCTGACGATGTCCCATCCGAACATCCGCGAGAAGATCGCGAACGGCTTCGCGGCGCTCATTCAGGAATATTATCCGGAAGCCGACGTCGTCGCCGGCACGGCGACCGCGGGCATTCCGCATGCGGCCTGGGTGGCGCAGAAGCTCGGTCTGCCGATGATTTACGTACGGGACAAGGCGAAGGGGCACGGCAAGCAAAACCTCATCGAGGGTCAGCTCTCGAAGGGGCAGAAGGTCGTCGTCATCGAAGACCTGATCTCGACCGGGGGCAGCTCGCTGAAGGCGGCGCAAGCCGTGAACGAAGCGGGAGGACAAGCGCTCGCGGTGCTGGCGATCTTCACGTACCAGTTCGAGAAGGCGGAGGCGGCGTTCCGGGACGGCGGCATCCCGCTGCGCACGCTGTCGAACTATACGGCCTTGATCGAAGAGGCGGTGCGAACGAATCGGGTTCGGCCCGAAGACGTCGAAGCGTTGTCTGCATGGCGTCTCCAACCTGAAACCTATTATATGTAAGCGGAAGGGCCTCGCCGGGAATGACGGGGTCCTTTAACGTTTATACGTTGGACCACCAGTTCTACATGTTCCTGAACGCCGAGACGAATGAAACCGAACTCGTCTACCGCGGAACGATGGCACGTACGTCTTGCTGACCCGATCAATAGAATAGAACAAAACAAGGATCCGGGAAACCGGGTTCTTTTTTTTCGCTTCCAATCCAGCGAGGTGCATGATGGTTACCCAGCGATCGCGGGCTAGGTTCATAGACTATTCTAAACTTACTAGTCGAAAATATAAATGCTGCTACCTATTATTTGAAGATATGGATAAATATACAGGCAAGCCATAGGTACCGTCATAGAGTATAGGGACAAATCAAAGAGGAGGTGCTTCGGTGGACACGATCGTACATTATTTGGTCGAGGATATTAAAGTGAATCAGGACTTTAAATATCGTCAAATCGTCGGAATTCGGTCGTATCGTTCGATCGTAGTCGGTGAGTTTCCGCGCCGAAGTTCGGAACGGGACTATCCCTACGAGTATAAATACCGCGGCGATATTAAGGACTGGGGGGCTTTCTTCGAAAAGCACAACGTGAAAGCGATCCACTGTCACTTCGGATACGACGCGAATAAGATGCTGCCGATCGCCAAACGCTGGAACATTCCGCTGATCGTTAGTTTTCGCGGGAACGACGCTTCCTCTCGCAAGAAAGAGAATAAGAAAGCCTATCGTAAATTGGCGAAGTACGGAAGTTTATTTTTGCCCGTGTGTAAGTTCTTCAAGAAAGAGTTGATGAAGCTAGGGTTTCCGAAACAAAAGATTAGGGTGCTTTACGGCGGCATCGATACCGATAAATTTAGTTTCCGCGGCGTGAAGACGACCAAAGAAGGCAATTACCGCATTCTCATGGTCGGCCGCCTGGCAGGGAAGAAGGGGGTGCCGGTTCTTCTTCAAGCCTTCAAGATCGTACGCTCGAAGCTGCCGAAGGCGAAGCTGGTCATCGTCGGGAAGGGAGAGCCGAAAGAAAAGAAAGAACTGCAGCGCGATATTCGCTCCAATCATCTCAAGGACGCCGTGAAGCTGAAAGACGCGATGCCGAACGCCGACATTGTTAAAGAGATGCACCGGTCGGATTTGTTCTGTCTTCCGAGTCATACGACGCGCAACGGCGCGATCGAGGGGATCCCGAACGTCTTAAAGGAAGCGATGTCCTGCGGCGTGCCTGTCGTATCGACGTTCCATGCGGGCATTCCCGAGCTGATTGCGCACGGGAAGGAAGGCGCGTTAGTGAAAGAAAAGGACGCGAAAGCGCTGGCGGAAGCGATCATACGGCTGCTGCGAAACCCGGACCGAGCCGCCGCCTATGCAATCAGAGCGAGACGGAAAGTCGAACGTTCTTTTCATCTGCCTGCCCAAATCAAAGTGCAAGAGCAGTATTACGACGAACTTCTCAGGAAAAGGAGTTGAGCGCGATGGACGACATTCATATCGTAACGGCGACCAACGATAAATATGCGAAGCCCCTCGGGGTCATGATTCATTCTATGCTTTCAAATACGAAGAGTGCCGATAAAATACAGTTGTATATCATTGAAAGCGGGCTTTCGAGCGGAAATAAGAAGCGATTGGCGCGCGTCGCCTATTCCGGCGGAGCGCGGGTCAATTTTCTGACGGTCCCCCATTCGCTGTTCGGAAATCTGAAGAAGAAAAGTTACTTGACGCAAGAAACTTATTATCGGATCGCGATTCCGAAGTTGCTCGGCGACACCGTGACGAAGGCGCTTTACCTCGACAGCGACATGATTGTCCGCAAGGATATTCGCATACTTTGGGAAAAAAATATAAACGGCAGCTATGCAGCGGCGGTAGAAAAGGACAACGTGTCCCGCCGGAAGAAAAAACAACTCGGCATGCCGAAGAGAGCCCGCTATTTCAACGCAGGGGTTATGTTACTGAACCTAAAAAAATGGCGGGAGCGGAACATCGCCAAAAAAATCGTTACGTTCAGCAAAAAGCATCGAAAATCGATCGAGTACTGCAGTCAAGACCCGATGAACGCCGTAATAAAAGGAAAGTGGCGGAAGCTTTCCCGCAAATGGAACTTCATTACGACCTATGCGCGTCGAAACAAAAAAGCGAAGCCGGCCATTATCCATTACACAGGACCGAAGAAGCCTTGGGAGCATGGTCACCCGTTTCGGAAAGCATACAAGAAATACGAGAAAACGTTAGAGTGGTAGCTTAAACGAAAACCGCTGTACCGTTCGTTTCGGCGAACGGTACAGCGGTTATTTACATTCGTAGTTGGCGTAATCGATCATCACGATTCGTTCCTTCTTCGGATTCCAACGAATATTGTTACGGCCCGCATCCGTAAGTCGAAAGCCTTCGCCGGCGAACTTTTTTTTCAGACCGGGCAGTTTCTTTTTTTCTATCGATTTCGGAACCCGCTGTTCCCACTTCTCCATGACGATCCAACCGTCCCCATAGTCTTTAATCGTACTTAAATACTTACGGAGCTTGGAAGGAACCGTACGGTACAGCCGAACCTCTCTATCGTTCGTATTCAGAGCGGCCTTCTTATAAGCGATCTTCAACACATGTGTTTCGTCGAGGTCGAACACCATCCGGCTTTTGCCGGCGCCGATATAAGGATACGGCAAATCCAAAGCTTCCAGTGTCGCCTCGATCCCGATCCCGTGACGCGTCAGTTTCGGGATCCAATGCTTGATCGCCAGACGATCGGCGGCAGTAATGTATTTTCCCACTCCGGATGCCCCCTCTACATTTTATTAAATATAATATGAGGGAGGACACCGAAGCGTAATAGATTAATTGCTTATATTCCTTCTCTCGGACACGAGATTACGCCGTATAAGCTAGGAGCGGATGCTTGAGAAAATCGTGAGCAGAGACAACTTGAACGAGGCGTTCAAACGAGTCAAAGCGAACAAGGGTCGCACGGAATCGACGGGATGGGATGGTCTTCTGGAAACAATGGAAACGAGTCCGAACGGTACGTACGGTGGTGTGAGAGGTCGGCTATTCAACTAATGGGTAACCTCCTATCCGATTCGCGTTCAAGCGAACCGGTAATACAGCAGTATCATCGTGGCGAGCGTGAACAAGAAGTTCAAGCTGACGAACACGATCTGGTCGATCACCGACTTATGTATTTTGATCGGCGGGTGATAGAAGCTGACGCCTTCGATAATGAAGAGGATCAGTATAATATGCGGCATGAGATGGCCGATAATTTCGACCCAGCCGAACACGGTCGTCGTCAGAATGAAGATGCCGGTCAGAATCATCGCGAGAAATCGGTTCAGCAGGCCGACGACGAGCAAGTAGCCGACGACGAATTCGATGAACGCCGCCAGGTTGATGAACACGTCGGCCGGGAAGCCGAACGTCGGGACGCCGTATTCATGAACGATGCCGAGGCTCATGCCGGGGAACACCCATTTCTCGACGGCGACCCAGCAGAGCGACAATCCCGTGCCTAGATAGAGAAACGGCATGCCGTACTGTTTGTATTTCGAATGATGTACGGCGAGCGCGACGGCCACGGCGACGTAGAAGCCATAGTCAAGCATATGGAAAACGCCGTATTCGACGACGCTCAGGACGAACAGCGCCGACAATCCTGCGGCGGCGAGCCATGCCGTCGCGGCGAAGGGGAGCAGCAGCAGGACGACGACGGCCGCGCCAAGGTAGAGCTGAGGCTCCGTGACATGAATGTCGGGCGCGAAGATGGCGCCGGTTACCAGCTGAATGACGAGCGCCGCAGCCGTCCCGAATCGGAGAATCGGGTACGTCCAAGTGCGCTTGCGGTCGAACCAGTTTTCGAAACGGCGAACGCCGTTCATGCCCGTCAACTTCGCGTCTACTTGCGGAAGCAAGCCGAGCACGACGGCCGCGATGAGCGCGACGGTCATAAACAAGGGCGAGAGCACGTGCTCGAGCGATTCTTTCACTGGGGGTTCCGTGCCGTCGAACCATTTGACGTGGGCCAAGGCGGGCAGGGGCATGAACGCGAGCATCGCAGCCGCGAGCCATGTGGTTATTTTCTTCATATCGAAACACCTCTTCCGGTAGATTCGGTTTGTTTTTTCCGTGATATACACACAACCACATGTACCATAATTCGGCAGGAAATGCTATGCTTTAATGCATTGAGTACTACCGGGGGCGATGATATGGCAAGCAGAAGCGTCGTCGTGTTGGCCGGAGGGGCAAGCCGGCGCATGGGGCATGACAAATGGCTGCTCCCCGTCGGCGGGACGCCCGTGCTCGGACGCGTCGTTCGCACCCTCGACGGCGTCGCGGACGAATTCGTCATCGTCCTGCCGTACGACGCCGGCGATGAGCTGCGGGCGCGGGCGGACGCGGCGGTGCGCGCGGCGCGGCCGATCGCTCCAGTGCGATGGCTCGCCGATGCGGAGCCGGATTCCGGGCCGTTGGCCGGTCTCGAGGCGGCGTACGAGGCTGGGATCGGCGAATGGTGTTTGGCGACCGCCGCGGATGTACCGTTCGCGAGCTCGGAGCTCGCCGAAGCGTTGTTCCGCCGCTGCATCGACGCCGGAACGGAGGCTGCGGTGCCGGAGCGGGGCGGGCGGCGCCATCCGCTCTTCGCCGTCTATGCAGCTGGCGCCGGCGACCGTCTTCGGTACTATCGGAGGCAGGGAGGACGGAGGGCGATGGAGTGGTTGGACGGTTTACGCGTTTTGACTATGCGGGAGTCCGAGACTGCCCGCTACGATCCGGAAGGAACGGCGCTGTTCAACATGAACACGCCGGAAGATTACGTACGGGCGCAATCCATCGTTGACGGGGGACGGTTTCGGCGGTAAAGTTAGTTACAAATAGTAACTATACGAGGATGGTTGAAACGCAGTGAATATGCCCTCTCTATTTTTAGCTCATGGTTCGCCGATGCTGGCGATCGAGCAGTCGCCATATGCGGATTTCTTGGAAGACTTCGCGCCGAAGCTCGGCAAGCCGAAGGCGATCGTCATCTTTACGGCGCACTGGGAGACGGAGACGACGACGATCTCCGCCTCGGACGACGTCTACGAGACGATTTACGACTTCGGCGGCTTCCCGGACGAGCTGTACAGCGTGAAGTACCCGGCGCGCGGTTCGAGCGTCGTCGCCGGGCTCGTCGCGGATCGTCTCGCCGGCGCCGGTTTGCCGTTCGAGCGCGATTACGATCGAGGGCTCGATCACGGCTCGTGGACGCTGCTTCGCCGCTTGTACCCCGAAGCCGATGTGCCCGTCGTTCAAGCATCCGTCAATCCTTACGTATCGCCCGAGAATCAATTCGCGATCGGCGCCGCGCTGCGCGGACTCGGAGAGCAAGGCATTCTCGTCATCGGCAGCGGCGTGACGGTGCATAACCTGCGCGCGGTGAAGTGGGGGCAGCAGACGCCGGAGCCGTGGGCCGTCGCATTCGACGATTGGCTGCTCGAGAAGACGTTGGAGCGACGGATGGAGGAGCTGTTCGACTACGAGCGTCTGGCGCCGATGGCTCGTCTGGCGGTGCCGCGCGCGGAACATTTCGTGCCGTACTACATCGCTTTCGGCAGCGGCGATCCTTCCCGGATGCCGGAGGCGATTCATCGAAGCTACGTATTCGGAACGCTTAGCAACTTAAGCATGCAGTTCTAATGCGCGGCGTCGACGTTGCGGATGAGCCGCGCCCCCGGGTAGGGGCGCGGCTTCGTTGCGTCGGGCGAAATCATGTATACTGTTTGCATTAACGGAATTATTGGATACGAACGGAGGATGAACGATGCTTAACATTTTGATATTCGCCGGACTGGCAGAAGCGGCGGGCGCTTCTGCGGTTCGCCTCGAGATTGGACTGCCTGCGACGGTGGCCGACGCGAAGCGCGCTTTCGCCGCGGCTTATCCGGCCGCGGCGGAGCGGCTGGCGAGCTGCTTCGCGGCGATCAATCAAGAGTACGCCGACGACGACGCGGTCATTCGTCCGGGCGACGAGGTGGCGTTCCTGCCGCCGGTCAGCGGCGGATGAAGGAGGCGTCGAGACGTTTCGGCCGGACGGCCGTCCCGGTCGAGGAGGCGCGAAACCGCCTTCTCGCGCACATCGTCCCGACGGGTGTCGAGTCGGTGCCGCTGATGTCCGCCTTCGGTCGCATCGCCGCCGAGCGCGTGGTCGCCGCGGACCCGGTGCCGCATTTCCGGCGATCCGGGATGGACGGTTACGCCGTCCGCTCGCTCGATACGGTAGGCGCGGCCTCGGAGTCGCCGACCGCGCTGCGCGTCGTCGGCGAGGTCGCTTGCGGCGATGTGCCCGAGGCGGCGCTCGCTCCCGGGACGACGATGCGCATCATGACCGGCGCCATGCTGCCCGAAGGCGCCGATGCCGTCGTCGTGCTCGAAGCCGTCGCAACGGGGGCGCTGCCGGACGGGACGCCGTGCGTCTTGCTTCGACGGCCGGCGGCGCCGGGGGCGAATGTAAGCGCCGTCGGGTCGGACGTCTCGGCGGGCTCCGCGGTCGCGGTGCCCGGGCATCGGCTCGGACCGGGCGAAATCGCGTTGCTGGCGACGGCCGGCCGAACGATGGTCAACGTTTACCGGAAGCCTCGAGTCGCGCTCCTTGCGACCGGCTCCGAGCTGTTGCAGCCCGACTCGCCGCTCGTCCCCGGGAAAATCCGCAACAGCAACGCCTACATGCTCGCAGCAATGGTCGCTTCCGCAGGCGCGGAGCCGATCCCGCTCGGGACGGCGCAGGACGATATGGGCATCATCGCCGACGCGCTGAAGGAAGGGCTCGAGATCTGCGACCTTGCGATTACGACCGGCGGCGTATCCGTCGGGGACTATGACGTGGTAACCGATTTGCTGCACGAATGGGACGGCAAGCTGTTGTTTAACAAAGTGCAAATGCGTCCCGGCAGCGTAACGTCCGCAGCGATGCGCGGGGAGAAACCGCTGCTCGCGTTATCCGGCAATCCGGGCGCCTGCTTCGCCGGCTTCGAGCTGTTCGCGAGGCCGTTGCTGCTCGCCCTGCAAGGCGTTCCCCGGCCGGCGACTCGGACGTTCGAAGCGCGGCTGGCGGAGGCGTTCCCGCGGACGAACGCCTACCCGCGGTACGTTCGCGGCCGATGGTGGAGCGAGGGCGGCACGCTCTATTGCGCTGCGGGCGGAGACGACCGATCAAGCCGCATGCTGCCCGGACTCGGCGCGGAATGCTTCGTCGTCATTCCTCCCGGAGGAACCGGCACCGCCGCGGGAACGCTCGTGAAGATCGTTCCGCTGCATATGTAAGCTATGCGAATAGAAGGAGGCTCCCTGGCGATGCGTCACATGGTGCCGGCGGTGCAAATCGTAGGCTACAAGAACACAGGGAAGACAACGCTCGTATGCCGCCTTGCGGAACAGCTCGCTGAGCGCGGCTTCCGCATCGGGACCGTAAAGCATGACGGGCATGACTTCGAACCGGATGTGCCGGGTACCGACTCTTGGAAGCACCGCCGCTCCGGCGCGGCGGTGACGGCTGTCGTCTCCGACCGGCGGACGGCATGGTTCGAGGAGCGCTCGTCCGAGCTGTCCGAACTGCTGACACGGATGGCCGATCGCGTCGATCTGGTCATCGTCGAAGGCTGGAAGCGAGAACGATATCCGAAGCTGGCGCTCGTCCAGACGGAAGACCAACTGCCGTTATTAAACGAATTGGAGTACGTCGTCGGGACGGCGAGCTGGGACGCCTCGCTGCGGGATCGCCTTGCTCGAGAGAGCGGACTGCCGACGTTCGACTTCGACGATTCGATGCGGATCGCCGCTTTTTTAAGGGAATACGCATCGCTGTAGAACGGGGCCGGCAACGGCGCCGTTTTTGTTTTGTCATGATTTCCTTCCGGGAGCACGGGGAAGATTCTCCAGTTTGCTCCTTTCTTAGCTGATGTCATCTGTTCAGGGAGGAGGGGAGTTATGCTCAAGTCTCTGCTCCTTTCTTAAGTGATGTCTTCTGCTCAGGAACGCAGGGATTATGCTCTAGTCTGTGCACCATTCTTAGCCGATATCATCTGCTCGGGAGGCCGGTTGGGAGGATCAACACCGGCGGCGTACTGCGGGGATGCGAAGAGAGCGAGGGGGATCGGTATCGTCGGCGTCCCGCGATTGGCGAGCCTTTGGCGTCGGGTGATTTCCAGAGTGACTTTCTCTTCGATCTAGAATTATTCATCATATGGTCGAAATGGAACGAGTACACAGACCGAACCAAGCGTCGCGGGTGTCGGTTCCGCGAACGGCGGCGTTCCATCGGAAGGCGAATTCGTTCAAGTACGTCTGCAAGTACTTGGATCCGATGCCGTTGAAGAGGCGGTTCATCCACGCCCGCGCCTCGAGAAGACAGCCGCGAATCGGGCTATGGTCCATACGGTTCGGGTGGAGCCAGATCGGCTCCGCGCTCGGGTGCACCTGTTCCGAGACGATGCGGTCTTGTCCTTCCCGGGTCAGCTCCTTGTAGCCGCGAACGAGCATGCCGCGGTTCACATGCCCCAGCTTCAGCTCGGTCGGAAGGCCGCCCTTCCCGATCGCCGCGGAGACGGACACGACCCGCTCGCAGCGATAATGCCGGTGCGGGAGGAAGATGAAGATCCGCTTCGGCGCCAACACCTCGAGGCCCATATGTACGGTTCCTTGCAGCTTAAAGGCGGCCTCGACGTCGCCGATCGCGAGACGGAGCTTGCGCATCATCAGCCAAGCGGTCTTATGCTTCACGTCGATGAAGGAGGCGAGCTGCTTCGCGTTCACGCCGCCCGTCGAAGACAGCACATCGATGGCCGCGGCCCACTTGGCGAGCGGCGTGCGCGTCTTGTCCATGACGGTCCCGGCGGTCACGGTCGTCTGATGGCCGCACAGGCGGCACTCGTACAGCGGCAGCTGTCGCGTAGAGATCGTGTAGTGCGTGTCGTGTCCGCAGCTCGGACAAACAAAGCCGTTCGGCCATCGCCGCCGATAGAACGTCTCAACCCATTCAGTTTGATACATGAACAAAGTCGCCTCCTTTTCCATATTATAAACGAACGTATGTTTGCTAATCAAGACAAATTTCCATCTATAGGAACCTATATTGAACTCACCCTGACCAAGAGAAATCACATTAGAAAAAGCGAGGTACAGCGGGGATACAGCTTATCTGAGCAGGGGGAATCAACTCGGAAAGGAGTGTGCAACAGAGTGAATAGGGCTCGCTCTGAGCAAACGCACCTCGATATGTGTTTGTTTAGGAATGAAACAAACAATTATGTACAAAATCGAACAGAAAAGTTACAATGGACTTGAGTACATTTGAAAATGGAGGCGTTTACGAATGGAATTTCGTCAAGCGGCTAGCAGCGAAGCTACAAAGAGCTACGATACGGAGAAGCTGCGCAAAGAATATTTGGTAGAATCGCTGTTCGTCCCGGGAGAGTTGAAGCTGGTGTACAGTCACGTCGATCGCTACATTATCGGCGGGGTCGTGCCGACCGGCGGGTCGGTAGCGCTTGAAGTCGACTTGAAGCTGATCGGCGCTGCCTTCTTCCTCGAGCGCCGCGAGCTCGGCATCGTCAACATCGGCGGAGCGGGCACGGTGACGGCGGACGGCGTCGACTATGCGATGGACGGCAAGGATTGCCTCTACATCGGGCGCGGGACGCGGGCGGTTTCGTTCGCCAGCGCCGATGCGGCGAATCCGGCGAAATATTACCTGATCTCGGCGCCGGCGCATACGACGTACCCGACGGTGAAAGCGGCGCTCAGCGAGGCGACGCCGCAGCATCTGGGCAGCATTACGAATTCCAACGAACGGACGATTTATAAATACATCCACGAAGACGGCATTAAGAGCTGCCAGCTTATGCTCGGCATGACGCTGCTGAAGCCCGGCAATATGTGGAACACGATGCCGGCCCATACGCACGAGCGCCGGTCCGAGGTATATTTGTACTTCGATATGCCGGAAGACGGGGTCGTCTTTCACATGATGGGCGAACCGCAGGAGACGCGCCATCTCGTCGTTCGGAACGAGCAGGCGGTCATCTCGCCGAGCTGGTCGATTCATTCCGGCGTCGGCACGAGCAACTATACGTTCATCTGGGCGATGGCGGGCGAGAATCAATCGTTTTCCGACATGGATATGATCCCGATGAAGGCGCTGCGGTAATCGATCGAAGATGCTGGCCGTTCAACGACATGAACATATCCTGCAAGCGTTGACGCGGGAACGCACGGTTCGGGTGGCGGAGCTCGCCGCGGCTCTCGGCGTCACGGAGAAGACGGTCCGCGAAGATCTGGAGAAGCTGGAGGAGAAGGGACTGCTGCGGCGCATTCACGGCGGAGCGGTCGCGGCGTCGGACGGAGATGAGCCGATGCTGCCGCCTCCGGTGCCGAATACGAAGCATCCGGGGGAGAAGGCGAGCATCGCGGCGCGAGCGGCGGCGTCGATTCAGCCGGAGGAGATCGTGGCGCTGGACGGCGGCAGCACGACGCTCGAGATCGCCAAGCTGCTGCCGAACGCCCCGCTGACGGTCGTGACGAACGATCTGTTCATTCTCGCGGAGTTGTCGCGCAAGGACCGCGTCCGGCTCGTCGTGCCGGGCGGATATCGCGAACGCAATTTGCTCGTCGGCCCCGAAGCGGTCGATTTCGTCCGGGGGCTGAACATTCACAAGGCGTTCTTGTCCGCGACGGGCATTCACCCGGCGTTCGGGCTGACGGTATTCGCGGGTACGCAGCTGCCTATGAAGCGGGCGCTCGTCGAGGTCGCGGCCGTCGCGCACTGCGTGGCGGACCACAGCAAATTCGGCCGCAGCGCGCTGGTGACGTTCGCGTCGCTCGCAGAGATCGATACGATTTACACCGATTCGGGGCTGCCGCGAAGCGTCGCGGACGAATACCGCGCCGCCGGCGTCGCCGTCGACGCGGGATACGAGGACGAAGGGGAGAAGCACGCATGAGCAAGCTGTTCGATTTAACGGGGAAAGTCGCCGTCGTTACCGGCGCGGGCCGAGGCCTCGGCCAAGGTCTTGCGCTCGGTCTCGCGGAAGCGGGCGCCGATCTGGCGCTCGTGGTGAACCGGACCGCCCCGGAGGACACGTTGCGGGCGGTCGAGTCGCTCGGCCGGAAAGCGGTCGTCATTCAGGCCGACCTGTCTACGGAAGCGGGGGCGGCGAAGGTGTCGGAAGCGGCGATCGAAGCGTTCGGCAAGATCGATATCCTGGTGAACAACGCAGGCATCATTCGACGGACGCCGGCGGCCGACCACAGCTATGGCGATTGGCAGGAGGTGTTGGACGTCAATCTCAATTCGGTCTTCCTGCTCTGTCAGTCGCTTGGGCGCGAGATGTTGAAGCAAGGCTCAGGCAAGATCGTAAATATCGCCTCCATGCTTACATTCCAAGGCGGCATCAACGTGCCCGGATACACGGCGAGCAAGCATGCCGTGGCGGGCCTCACGAAGGCGCTCGCCAACGAGTGGGCGGGCCGCGGGATCAACGTGAACGCGATCGCGCCCGGCTATATGTCCACGGACAATACGGAGGCGCTGCGGAACGACGAAATGCGCAGCCGCCAAATCCTCGAGCGCATTCCCGCCGGTCGGTGGGGCACGGCGGAGGATATGAAGGGGCCGGTCGTCTTCCTTGCCTCGTCCGCTTCCGATTATATGAGCGGTCATATTTTGTGCGTAGACGGCGGATGGATGACGAGATAGCGTCGAAAATGATAGAATGGCGTCGAGCGAAACGTGTCGACGCGCGACGAAGGCGCCTGCGGGCGCCTTTTCGTTTTCCAAATCTTTTTTGTCCAAGCAGTGTAACTTTTTGGGTTTCGGCTGCGTCTTAGTTGTAGTGCAATCGGCATGGGAGGGACGAGATACAGATGGAAGCGGATAGAACGGGACATTCGGCCGCCGATGCGCTGCTGACCGTGCGCGGCGCGGAGCGAACGTTCCAGGTCGGAGGGCAGAAGATACCCGTCTTGAAGGGGATCGACATGGAGCTTCGACCGAATCAGCTGGTGATGTTGAAGGGACGGTCGGGCTCGGGGAAGACGACCTTGCTGAACATGCTGGGGGGCCTTGACGTGCCGACGAAGGGCGAGATCGTCTTTCACGGCCACGCGTTTCATAAGCTGGGGGACGAGGAGAGAACCGCGATTCGACGGGAGAAGATCGGGTTCATTTTCCAGACATATGCTCTTATGCCTCTATTATCCGCCTGGGAGAACGTGGAGCTGTCGCTTCGCATGGCGGGCGCGCCTCGCGGCGAATGGAAGTCTCGAGTCGCGCATTGTCTCGAGCTCGTCGGACTGACGAAGCGGGCCGATCACCGTCCGTACGAGCTGTCCGGCGGCGAGCAGCAGCGCGTAGCAATCGCGAAGGCGATCGCGCACCGTCCGTCGATGCTGCTGGCCGACGAACCGACGGCGGAGCTCGACAGCCAGATGGGCGCGCAGGTGATGGCCGTCTTTCGGGAAATTATCGCGACGGAGAACGTCACGATTTGTATGACAACACACGATCCTACGATTTTGGAGGTTGCCGATCATGTCTATGAGATGGTGGACGGGCGATTCAAAGCGTCCTAACCGTTCCGCGCGCGTCGCGCTCGCAATATGCCTCGGAGCCGCCCTCGCCGTCACGTCGGGCTGCTCGCTGTTGCCGCAGGAACCTGAGGAGGAAGTGCTGCCGACGATTACGCCCCCGAAGCTGTCCGAGAAGCCGACGTACGACGTTCGGGTCGAGACGATAGAGCAGAAGGTGCGGGGGAACGGCAAGATTATGTCGCTTCGCGAGGAGAATTTGTTCTTCACCCCTAGCGGAGAGGAGAACGGCGGAAGCTTCCGCGTGAAGGAAGTGTTCGTGAAGTCGGGGGACACGGTCGAAGCGGGCGGGTTGATCGCCGAGCTCGACGTCGCCGACAAGCAGCGGGAGCTGCGGCGCGCGAAGCTCGAGTTCCGGCAGGAAGAGCTGAAGATGATCGAGATTTTGCGGAAGGCGGACGAATACGAGCCCGAAGAGCTCGAGCAGTTGAAGGTCGACTTCGAGCTGAAGCGGACGTCGCTCGTCGAACTCGAGGAGACGATCGCGAACGCGAAGCTGACGGCGCCGTTCGACGGCTCGGTCGTGTCGCTCAAGGTCAAGGCCGGGGACACCGTGCAAGCGTACCAGCAGATCGCGGTGCTCGCGGACTTGTCGGAGCTCGCGGTCGCGGTCGACTTCTCGCGAGACGATCTGAACGACATCGCGCCGGGCATGGAGTCGATCGTCGCGATCAGCGCGGCCGGCGAGCATAAAGGCAAAGTCGATCGTCTGCCGACGGCCGAAGAAGACGACAACGGCGGGGGCAACCCGAATGAGCCGGAGGAGGATTCGGTCGACAAGTATACGCTGATCAAGCTGGACGAATGGCCCGAAGGCGTGACGCGCGGCACCCCGCTCAGCGTCACGGTCATTACGGACCGCATCGATCAAGCCGTCGTCATTCCCCCGGCCGCGCTGCGGTCGTATAACGGCCGGAGCTACGTGCAGGTCGTGGACGCGGAGGGGAATAAAGCGGAGGTCGACGTCGAGGTCGGCATGCAGACGTCGACGCAAGTTCAAATTCTGAAGGGACTCGAGCCCGGGCAGAAAGTAGTGGGTCGCTGATGGGACTGCTTCTATTACGGTTTCTGTACCGTAAGATGTGGAACACGCGCTGGCTTACGATCTCGACGCTTGTCGGCTTGATCGTGGCGGTCGCCTTCACGACCAGCATTCCGATGTATTCCGACGGCGCTTTGAAGCGCGTCGTCTCGTCGTCGCTGAAGGAAAACAGCGACGGCTTCCCCGCCGGCTCGCTGTTGATGCGCTATCAGGCGACGGGCAGCGACAAGGCGGATCTCGAAGCGTTCGCTGACGTGAAGGAGTTTATCGAAAAAGACGTGCCGGCGCGCGTCGGCTTCCCGTACGCTACGTATGTGCAGGCGCTGTCGGTCCGAGGCGCGCAGCTGACGGTCGTCGACTCGAGCAAGGTCGATCCGAGCAAGCGCCGTCAGATGACGCTGACGTCCATGACCGGCTTCGCGGACCATGCGGAGCTCGTGAACGGCGTCCTGCCGTCGCCCGACGTCAAGAACGGCGTCATCGAGGCGGTCGTGCTCGAGGAAGGCGCGTTCCGGAATTCGTTCCGCGTCGGCGATGAATTTTATTATCCCGCGTTCGGCGCGAAGGAGCAGCTGCGGGTCAAGGTCGTCGGCGCGTATGTGCCGAAGGACGACACGAGTCCGTATTGGTACCAAGGGCTGGAAGGGCTCGTGAACACGCTCATCGTCGACGAATCGCTCATGATGAACGAGCTGCTCCAGAAGCGAGGATTGCCGATCAATCTGGCGACATGGTATTACGCTTTCGATCTGCGCGAAATTCAGACGAGCGACCTGACGCCGCTCTCCGCCTCGCTGTCGAGGCTCGATATCGAGCTGTACCAGCATCTGCAAGGGACGCAGGTCGATCTGTCGTTCCGGGAGATGCTGCAGGATTTCCGCTCGCAGAGCTTGCAGCTGCAGCTGCTGCTGTTCACGCTTGCGGCGCCGATGATCGCGATGGTGTTTTATTACATCTCGATGAACGCCAAGCAGGCGCTCGACCGGCAGCGCAGCGACATCGCGGTGCTCCGCAGCCGCGGCGCCGGCACGAGACAAATCATATGGATGTACTTATTAGAAGGATTCATTCTGGGCGGTATCGCGCTGGTCGTCGGCCCGATGCTCGGATGGTTCATGGCGAAGAGCATCGGCTCGGCCAGCGGCTTCCTGACGTTCGTCGATCGTCAATCGATTCCGGTCGGCTTCGGCACGGACGCCATGCTGTACGGACTGGCCGCCGTGCTGATCGCCATCGCCTCTACCGTCATTCCGGCGATTCAGTCCGCGCGGTCGTCGATCGTCGGCCTCAAGCAGCAGATGGCGCGGGCGAACAAAGCGCCGGCATGGCAGCGCTACTTCCTCGACGTCCTGCTGATCGGCGTCGTCGGGTACGGATGGTACTTATTCCGGGAGCGTCAAATGATCTCGATGCAGACCGGGCTTACGTCGGATCAGCTGCAGGTGCAGCCGACGCTGTTCTTCGTGCCGGCGCTGGCGATCTTCTCGATCGGCCTGTTGTGCTTGCGACTGTTCCCGCTGATCTTGAAGCTGTTCAACTGGCTCGGGCGGTCGTACTTGCCCGTCCCGTTATACTTGACGCTTACGCAATTATCTCGTTCGTCGAAATCGTATTATCCGCTGATGCTGCTGCTCATTCTGACGCTCGGCCTCGGCGTGTACAACTCCGCCGCGGCGCGGACGATCGATCTCAATTCGACGGAGCGAACGCTGTACCAATACGGGACGGACGTCATCGTTCAGAGCGTATGGGAGGGCTTCGTAGAATCGAGCGGTCCGCCGCCCCAGCAAAACCCGGGCGGGCAGCCGGGGGGACAGCCCGGAGGGCAACCGGGCGGTCAACCAGGCGGGCAGCCGGGCGGTCAACCCGGCGGGCAACCGGGAGGCGCTCCGCCGATGCAGCAGGTGTTCTACGTCGAGCCGCCCTTCCAGGTGTTCGAAGAGCTGCCTGGCGTAGAGCACGCCGCACGCGTGCTGCAGACCAAAGGCAACGTCGTCATCTCCGGCAAGTCGATCGGCACGGGCACGATCATGGGCATCGACAACGATAAGTTCGCCGAAGTCGCTTGGTGGCGGTACGACTTGTACCCGGCGCATCCGTATTTGTATCTCGATCTGATGGGGGAGTACGAGCAATCGCTCATCATCCCGCAAAACATCGCGGACAAATATTTGCTCAAGCCCGGCGACCTGGCGTCGATCAGCATTCAGGGACAACTGGTCGAATTCGTTATCGTCGGCACGCTGCCGTATTGGCCGTCGCAATATCCGGACGTTACGCCGTTCTTCATCGCAAATCTCGAATACATCTACGATCAGGTTCCGATCATTCCGTACGAGGTATGGCTGAAGATGGAGCCGGACGCGAGAGTGACGCCGATCGTCGAAGAGCTGCAAGCGAAGGGCATCGATCTCGCGTCCGTGAAAGACGTGCGCAACGAGCTGATCGTGCAGCAGAAGCATCCGGCGAGAGGCGGCGTGTTCGGAATCTTGAGCCTCGGCTTCTTGGTTTCGGTTATCATCTCGCTGATCGGCTATATTCTGTATTGGTTCTTTAACTTATCGAGCCGCGTCGTGCAATTCGGCGTGCTGCGGGCGATGGGATTGTCGCGCCGCGGTCTGACCGGCATGCTGTTCCTCGAGCAGGCGTTCACCGCGGGCCTCTCGATCGCCCTCGGCCTGACGATCGGCCGCATCGCGAGCATCCTGTTCCTGCCGTTCCTGCAGACGACGGAGAGCGCGGCGAGCCAGGTGCCGCCGTTCCGCGTCGTCTTCGAGGCGGCGGACATGTACCAGCTGTACGGGGTCGTCTTCGTGATGGTCGCGCTGGGCGCCGGACTGCTCCTGACGCATATCCGCAGACTGCGTGTGCACCAAGCGGTGAAACTCGGAGAGGAGCGGTAACCGATGATTACGTGCGAAGGACTCGTGAAGATATACAAGACCGACGAGGTCGAAGTCGTCGCGCTCCAAGGTCTCAACTTGACCGTCGAGCGCGGCGAGATGATGGCCATCATCGGCAACTCCGGCAGCGGCAAGTCGACGTTCATGAATATCCTCGGCGGGCTCGATCGCCCGTCCGCGGGTACGGTGAAGGTCGGCGACTGGGATCTGCTGAAGATCAGCGACGAGCAGCTCGTGGAGTATAAGCGAAGCACGGTCGGGTTCGTCTGGCAGAACAACGCCCGCAACCTGCTTCCGTACTTGACGGCGCTGGAGAACGTCGAGATGCCGATGATGCTCGGCGGCAAGCTCGACCGCGCGTACGCGAAGCAGCTGCTCGAATGGGTCGGGCTGAAGGAGCGCATGAACAACAAGCTGCATCAGCTGTCCGGCGGCGAGCAGCAGCGGGTCGCCATCGCGATCTCGCTGTCGAACCGCCCGAAGCTGCTGCTCGCCGACGAGCCGACGGGCTCGGTCGACTCCGCGACGTCGGACCGGATCATGGACATCTTCCGCACGTTCAACCGGGAGCTCGGCGTCACGATCGTGATCGTCACGCACGACCTCGAGCTGGCGGGCAAGGTGGACCGCGTCGTCGCGATTCGCGACGGATTGACGAGCACGGAATTTATTAAGCGCAACCCTGAGCTCGATTCCGCCGTCTATAGTACTGAAACCGTTGGAAGGCGCACGGTGAAAGAAGAGCACGAAGCGTACGTCGTCATCGACCGGGCCGGTCGATTGCAAATTCCTAAAGAATATTTGGAAACGCTCGGAATCGGAAACAAAGCGTCGCTGGAATTCGACGGGGAGAAGATCGTCATCAAAGCACCTAAATCATTGGAGGGGAAAGTATGAAGCTTCTAACAAGCAATTCGAAGCTGAACCGCACGGTGGCCGTCTCGATGGCCTCCGTGCTTAGTCTGACGGCGCTGGCCGCCTGTTCGCCGAAGGAGGCGCAGACGGACAACACCGAGAGGGTGCTGCGCATCGGCACGCTGCAAGGGTGGGGCGACGACGAGTGGTTCCGTCAACAATTCACGGAGCTTTACGAATTCGCGAATCCGAACGTCAAGATCGAGATCGTGCCGGCGGTCGATCAGAGCATGTACCGCTACAGCTCCCAACCGATGAACCCGGAGGAGCAGCCTGATCCGATGGAAGAGCTCAAGAAGATGATGCAAGGCGATAATCCGCCGGACCTCGTCATGATGGAGCTTAACAACTTATCCGAGCTCGTGAACGAGAACTTGCTCATGCCGCTCGATCCGCTCATCACGGCGGATAAAATCGACACGACGAAGATCGTGCCGACCGTTCTCGACGGCATCAAGGACATGGCGCCGGACGGCAAGCTGTACGCGCTTGCGCCGCTGTTCAGCTCTTCCGCGCTGTTCTACAATAAGAAGATGTTCCAAGACGCCGGCGTCGCATTCCCGACGGACGGCATGACGTGGGACCAAGCGTTCGATCTCGGCCGTCAATTGTCGGGCGGAGAGGGCGAGAATCAAAAATACGGCTTCTCGTTCACGACGTACCAGGGCGGCGACTCGTTCTACGAGATGATGCTCTACACGCAGCCGCTCGAGCTGAGCTACTGGGACCCTACGGGCGACAAGATGGCCGTCGATTCCGACAGCTGGGAGAACGTCTGGAAGAAGATGGTCGATCTCCGCAAGCAGAACATCATCCCGGGCCCGCCGAACTGGGAAGCGCAGCCGAAGGAGCCGGGTCCGTTCGACTGGGATAATTTCCTCTCCGGCCGTACGGCAATGGCGATCTCGAGCTATTACTACATCAATGAACTTATTAATGCTAACAAAATGGCCGAGACGAACGACAAGCTCGAGCCGATCGATTGGGACGTCGTCACGATCCCGACGCACGAGGTAAATCCAGGCGTAGGGGGTCAAATTTACCTCCAGGGCATGATGGGCATCAACGCGAAGGCGGCGAACCAAGAGGACGCATGGGAGTTCATGAAGTTCGTCAACGGCGACGACTGGGCGCGTCTGAAGTCCAGAAGCCAAGGCACGCTCGTCTCGAACAAAGAGTACCTGCAGCCGAGAGAAGGCATGAGCTACAACATCGGCGCGTTCTATCAGCTGAAGCCGGCGCCGGTGCAAGACGAGATGGAGATGTACCGCAAATATCCGAATCTGTACATGGTTCAATCGATCGGTCAGCAGAAGTTCCAAGAGGTGCTCGACGGCAAGAAAGAAGTGCGTCAAGCGCTGAAGGAATGGCAGACGGAAGGCGACGCGATGCTGCAGCAGATGCGGGACGATCCGAACTTCCAAGGCGGAAACTGGGGCGAGCCGGGCATGCCGCTGCCGATCGATGAAGGCGTGTCGGTCGAAGCGGAAGAGGTCGTCGAAGAAGTCGCGGAATAACTCGATTTTGGAAAAAGGAACCCCCAAGCGAGCAACGCTTGGGGGTTCCTGCTTGCTTGCACGTCCCTAGCCTTGCAAGAGGAACGTCTGGTGCGCGGTCCATGCGCCGTTGTCCGTCTGGTACAGCAGGTGGAGTCGATCGACGCGAAACGGCAGCGACA
>JAPSKX010000273.1 GCA_031181325.1 Paenibacillus sp. | reverse complement strand
GCACTACCCGGGCGCGCACGGCGGGAACTCCCGCTCGGCCAGCTTGAACAGCTTCCGCGACGTCGAGCCGTTCGCTTTCACATAGTCGATCGCGTACTCGACGCGCAGCTTGCGGGGCGACTCCGCCTCGACGTTCAGCGCAAAGGAGGCTTCCAATGCGCCTCCCTCCTCGACGAAGCCGCTCGACGCCGCGAACCGCTCGACGCGCACGCCGCTCGCGTCGCCGACGCCGAACAGCGCGAGCGCCTCGGGCACGCACTTCTTCAGCAGCGATCGGCACGCATGCTTCGCGATCCAATCCGTATGGGGATGCTCGCCGAGCCAGCGGGAAGCCAAATCGAGCGCGAGCCGCGGATGATCCTTGGAGATGTCGTTCAGGTTGTTCGCGACGCTGCGGCGCACGTACTCCGACGGATCGCGCTTCAACCGCTCCAGAATGGGCAGGATCGGCGACGGATCGCGCTTGAACGCCGCGAGCGCCATGCCCCACGGCAGGCGCGGCCGGCAGCCCTCGCTGGCGAGACGCCGCACATGCTCGTCCTCGCTCTCGGCCCATTCGCGCATCGCGCGCAGCGCGAGCTCGGGGTACCGCACCATATACGGCCGCACCGCGAACTCGCTGCTGGAATACTTCGTCAGCCGCGCGAGCGCCGGCAGCGAACGCTCGGGATCGTCCAACCCGTACACCTCTACGAAGTCGGGGAACAGCATATACGGGAAGCCGCTTCCGCAAAGGTCCGCCGCTCTCAGGACGACGTCCAGCGCGTCCTCGTACGCGGCCGGCAGCCCCGGACGCAGCGCCTCCGCGCCGCGCCGCATGCGCTGCTTCAGCTCGAGCGCGTCCCAATCCGACGCGAACACGCGCTCGAGATACGCGACGCGGTCGAACGGCGGATACGCCTCCGCCACCTTGTTCGCCAGCCCTTCGAAGAACGCCCTGGAATACATGTCCTTCAATGCGTCCGCCATGCGCGCCGCCTCCTTATTCTTCGTAAGCGAGAATGCACTCGAGGAAGGCGCGCCCGTACTTCGCGACCTTGTTCTCCCCCACGCCCTTGATGCCGAGCAGCGCCTCCTCGGTCCGCGGCAGCTTCGCGCACATCTCGCGCAGCGTCGCGTCGTGGAAGATCGTGAACGGCGGCACCTTCGCCTTGTCCGCGAGCGCCTTGCGCACCCGGCGCAGCTCGTCGAACAGCTCGCCCCGTCCTTCGAACGCTTCGTCGTCGCTCGAGGCGGACGCCGCGTCGACCTTCGTGATCTTCTGGAACACTCGCTCCTGTCCTTCGAGCACGGCGACCGCGCGGTTCGTCAGCGCGACGGTCGGATACTGCCCGTCCGACATCGCGAGATAGCCGTCCGCGACGAACACGTTGAGCAGGTTCGCGAGATCCTTCTCTTTATATTGCTTGAGCGCTCCGTACGTCGGCAGCCGGTCGAAGCCGAACTGCCGGACCTTCGCGTCGTTCGCGCCGCGCAGCACCTTCACGGTCAGATTGATGCCGAAGCGCTGACGCATGCGCGCGACGCAGGAGAACGTCTTCTGCGCCTCCTCCGTCACGTCGACCGCCTCGCGGTCGTCCGTGCAGACGCCGCATCGGCCGCACGCCGGCACGTCCTCGCCGCCGAAATAACGCACGATGTGCCGCTGAAGGCAATCCGTCGTATGGCAATAATCGATCATCGCCTTCAGATTCGAATATTCGATCCGCTTGCGCTCTTCGTCGAATTCGTTCTGCTCGATGAGGAACTTCTGCGTCACGATGTCCTGCGGCCCGTACAACAGCACGCATTCGCTCGGCTCGCCGTCCCGGCCCGCGCGCCCCGCTTCCTGATAATACGACTCGATGTTCTTCGGCAGGTTGTAGTGAACGACGTACCGGACGTTCGACTTGTCGATGCCCATGCCGAACGCGTTCGTCGCGACCATCCACTTCAGATCGTCGTATTGGAACAGCTCCTGGTTGCGCTGCCGCTCCTCGTCCGGAAGGCCGGCGTGATACCGGCCGACCTTGAGGCCGAGCCGCTCGAGGAACCGATGCGTCTCCTCGACCTCCTTGCGCGTGGACGCGTAGACGATGCCGGATTCGTTCTTCCGGCTCTTCACGTAACGCTCTAGATATTCCTTCTTGTTCACGCCCTTCACGACGGAGAACGTCAGATTGTCTCTCGCGTAACCGGTCGTCACGCGGAACGGATCGTCCATGCGCAGATGCGTGACGATATCCGCCTTCACGGCGTCGGTCGCCGTCGCGGTGAACGCCGCTACGACGGGGCGCTTCTTCAGCCGCCCGACGAGCCGGCCGACGTTCATGTAGCTCGGTCGGAAGTCGTGGCCCCACTGCGAGACGCAGTGCGCCTCGTCGACCGCGAGCAGCGGAACGGGCAGCTCCTCGAGCAGCGCGAGGAATCGCTCCGACTCGAGCCGCTCCGGCGCGACGTAGACGAGCGTATACTTGCCCGCTTTAATATCCCGGAACCGCTCCCGGAGCTCCTCCGCGTTCAGCGTGCTGTTGATGAACGTCGTCGGAATGCCGATCTGCTGCAGCGTATCGACCTGGTCCTTCATCAGCGAGATGAGCGGCGAGACGACGAGCGTCACCCCCGGCAGCATCGCCGCCGGAATTTGATAGCAGACCGACTTGCCCGCGCCCGTCGGCATGACGCCGAGCACGTCCCGGCCTTGCAAAATATTCGCGATCAACTCCTCCTGCCCGCTCTTGAACGAGTCGTAGCCGAAATATTTCTTCAAAAATAAAGTGGATTGCGTTGCGATCATAAGATTCCTCTACTCCTTGCCGTCCGTTCGACTTCTGCCATTATACCGTCCGAACGTATGTGCCGTAAATCGTTTCCCGGTTTTTTTCCCGCCGGGCCGGCTTTGCGGTATAATACGAGGAACGAGGTGAAAGAAATGGAAGAACGCGATCTTTGCCCCCGATTCGAACGCGCGATGGGCATCATCAGCAAGCGGTGGTCCGGACTGATCGTCCACCGGCTTATGCAAGGCCCGCAGCGGTTTTGCAACATCGAGTCGGCGCTGCCGAGCATCAGCGGCCGCGTGCTGTCCGAGCGGCTGAAGGAGCTGGAACAGGAAGGCATCGTGCTCCGAGCCGTCTATCCCGAGACGCCGGTGCGCATCGAATATTCGTTGACGGAGAAGGGCCGCGCGTTGGAGCCGGTGTTCCGCGAGGTGCAGAAGTGGGCCGGCGGCTGGGTCGAGGCGAACGCGGAGGAGAGCGCGGAATCGGCGGCGGCGCCGGACGATCACGCGCCGTAAACGTCCGCCAACCGCCGAACCGCCGCCCGCATCGCGTCCCGCAGCGCGGGCGGTTCGAGCAGCTCCACGCCTTCCCCCCCGAGACGCAGCAAGCACTCCACAGCGTAGTCGATCGTCTGCAGATTCGTCTCCGCGACGAACAAGCCGCCCTCCTGCGCCACGCTCCCGACGCCCGCGAACCGCATCGACGAGAGTCGTTCCAGCGCGTCCTTCGTAAGCCGCAGCCGTACGGGATAGACAGGCAGGCGCTCCCGGAACGACCGCATCGACGACGTCCAATGCGCCTCGAGATCGAATCCTTCGGGACGCTCGAACGTATCGTCCGAGACATGCAGCGAGGCCACCCGCGACACGCGGTACGTGCGCAGCTCGCCGCCGGTCGCGCCGACGACGTACCAGGCGTTCCCCTTCGCCACCAGCCCGTACGGCAGCAGCTCCCGCTCCGCTTCGTCCCCGCCGTACCGCATCCGAACCGCTCGACCGCTCCACACCGCGTCGTACAGCGCCGGCAGATGCGGCAGCGCCTCGAACGATTCGCGCCAGCCCGCGCCGTCGATATGAATGCGCTCCCGCACGGCCGCGGCATCGCCCCCGGTACCGATCGACGCCGCGTGCAGCAGCCGCTCCCATGTGTCCTTGAATTCCCGCTCGCGCCCCAGATCCGCGAACAGCTTCGCCGCGCCGGACTGCGACACCAGCAGCCGCTCGACGTCGTCCCGCTTCAATCCGTTGAACCGCGCCCGAAACCCTTCCGCGAGCCGCCAGCCGCCGCCGTAGCCGCGTTCCGCGTACACCGGCACGCCCGAAGCCGAGAGCGCTTCGAGGTCCCGCGTCACCGTGCGGGCCGACACCTCCAGCCGCGCGGCCAACTCCCGCACCGTCAACGTAGCGCCTTGCTGCAGCGCGAACAAAATCGACAGCATCCGATCCGCTTTCATGGAGACTCCCCCATCCGAATGATGAATTTCATTTTATCATAGGAATAGGACAGTTGATGACATATTTCGAAGATAAGCTAAACACCGTAAAGCCAACAACAGATAAGGAGTCGATGGAAAATTGACGAACCAACCGCTAAAGGGACGCGTCGCCGTCGTCGCGGGCGCGACGAGAGGCGCCGGACGCGGCATCGCGATCAAGCTGGGGGAGGCGGGCGCCGTCGTGTACGTGACGGGACGCTCTACGAGAGAAGAGGCGTCCGACGTCGGCCGGACGGAGACGATCGAGGAGACGGCGGAGCTCGTCGCCGCCGCGGGCGGCGTCGGCATCGCCGTACGGACGGACCATACCGTGCCGGAGCAAGTCGAAGCGCTGTTCGCGCGCGTGCGAAGGGAACAGGAGGGACGTCTCGACCTGCTCGTGAACGACGTATGGGGCTGCGAGCAATATATCGACTTCGAGCGCAAGTTCTGGGAACAGCCGCTGTCG
>JAPSKX010000272.1 GCA_031181325.1 Paenibacillus sp. | reverse complement strand
GAACGGCACGAAAGTCGGCCTCGTCGTTCCGACGTATATGGATATTACCTCGATCGAGGATTTGAAGAATGCGGACGTAGCCGCTTCCGTCGACAGCACGATCGTCGGCATCGAGCCGGGCGCCGGCATCATGATGACGACGGAGGAGGCGATTCCCGCTTACGGTCTCGAGGGCTGGACGCTGCTCGAGAGCTCCTCCGCCGCGATGGCGGCCGAGCTGCAGAGCGCGTACGAGCAACAGAAGCCGATCATCGTAACGGGCTGGACCCCGCACTGGAAATTCGGCAAGATGGAGCTGAAATACCTCGAAGACCCGCAGAACCTCTACGGCGGCGACGAGCAGATTCACACGATCGCGCGTCAAGGTCTCGCCGAGGATCAACCGTCCGCGTATAAGTTCCTCGACCAGTTCGAGTGGACGGCGGACGACATGGCGGCCGTTATGGTCGATATCCAAGAAGGCATGGAGCCCGCCGAAGCGGCGAAGACGTGGGTTGAAGCGAATGCGTCGAAGGTGGACGCTTGGCTCGCGGGCATCGAATAAAATCCGTTTGCAAGTTTATCAAGGCGCCCCTCGGCGAGATCGAGGCGGCGTCTTTTTTTCGTGTTCTAGGGAGCGTTCCCTCGCAATACATACATAGAAAAGAGAGGAGGAGATAGGATGAGGAAGAAGGCGATTCTGCTCTCAAGCGTCATTACGGCGACGACCGTCGGCGCCGGCGTGGCGACCTCGTCGCTCTTGGATCGTATGACGGAACCGGCCGTCGTCGAAGCGGCAAGCCCCGGCAAAGCCGTATGGATCACGCCGTCGTTAAAGACGTTAGACATCGACCGCGCCGATCCTGCGCCCGACGCGCAACGGCTCGCCGCCAGCTAAAAAACATGCCGACGTTATACGACGCTGCGATCAGCCCCGATCCGGCCGAAGCCGATCGGGGCTGACGGTTACGGGGAGAAGACATGCGACTTAAGCAGCAAACTCGTAAGAAAAACCCCTTCCGCTAGCCTTCGCGAAAGGGGAAATCGTTATGCCTGGCGGCGCAAATACAGCTCCTCGAACAGCACGGCCGGGATCGGGGGACTGACGATATATCCTTGGATCGCGTCGCAGCCGTACTCCTCGAGCGAGGCCCGCTGTTCCGGCGTCTCGACTCCCTCGGCCACGATCGATAGCCCGAGCTTATGGCCCAAATCCACGATCGCTTGCACGAGCGCGGCATTCTTCGGGCCTTCCGACATCGCTTGCACGAACGTTCTGTCGATCTTCAGCGTATCGAGCGGAAAGAGCGATAAATAATTCAAGGAGGAAAAGCCCGTGCCGAAGTCGTCGATCGATACCGAGATGCCGAGTTCCTTTAATTGCTTCAAAGTGAGCGCGGATTCCTTGGGATGCAGCATGACGCTGCTTTCGGTCAGCTCCAGCTCGAGCAAGCAGGGCGCGCATCCGGTCGTTCGCAGCACGCCGCCGATCATGCTTCGGAGTTCCTTATGCTGAAATTGCTTGCTCGACAAATTGACGCTGACGATCAATGCGCCGTACCCGTGCTTCTGCCAGCGGACGACTTGTTCGCAAGCGGTGCGCAATACCCATTCGCCGATGCCGGCGATCAGGCCGAGCTCCTCCGCCACCGGGATGAATTCGGCGGGCGGCACCCAGCCCAGGTCCGGCGAGTGCCACCGAATGAGCGCTTCCATCCCGTAGATCTCGTAATCGCCGAGGTGCTGCTTCGGTTGGTAATACACTTCGAACTCCTGCCGTTCGACGGCCCGGCGCAAGTAATTCGGGAGCAGCAGCCTGCGCATCGCGGACGCGTTCATTCGCTCGTCGAAGAACAGCAGCATGTTGCGGCCTTCTTCCTTCGCCTCCGCCATCGCCAATTCCGCGTGCTTCATCAAGTTCTCGGCCGTCTTCGTATCCTCCGGAAAGTAACTGGCGCCGGCGCTGTACGTGATCGTAAGCTCGTGCTGGTCGATCGACACGGGCTCGTCCGCCGTACCGAGGATCGCCATCGCCTTCGTCAGGAACGTCCCCATCGCATCGTCGGTCTTCAGCAGCACCGCGAACGAGTCGCCGCCGATTCGCGCCAGCAGGATGCTGTCGTCGAGCAGCGGCTTCATCCGGTCGACCAAAGCCAGGAGCATCCGATCGCCGAACGCATGTCCCAGCGAATCGTTGATGACCTTGAAGCGATCGATGTCGAAGAGCAGCAGCAGCAGTCTGCGGTGCGGGCTTCTTCGCGCCTTATCCACCTCGATCGAAAGCCTATATAAGAAGAAAGCGCGATTCGGCAAACCCGTCAGCGGATCGTAGCACTCCGAGAACACCACCTGCTGCTCCAGCTGCTTCTGCCGGTGAATCCCGTAAAACCAGAACAGACACTTCGAGCCTTCGCGGGAAACCCCGAGCGATCGGACGGCGCCTTCCGTCCAATAGAGGCTCCCGTCTTTCTTCCGCAGCTTGAGCTCGCCGACCCAACCGCCGGTCTTCAGCGCCTCCCGAAGCTCCGTCCGGAACGAATCCGTCATCCGCTGGAGGAACAATCGTTCATACGGCATACCGAGCAATTCTTCCTTGTCATACCCCAAGGTCAGCAGCGCGCGGCGGGTAGCCGCCGTGATGACGCCTTCCTCGGCGATCAGAACGTTCCAATCCGAATCCAGGATACGAACGACCATCTCGTTTTGAAACATACTACTTCAACCCCAGCTTTTCGAGTACATCCTTCACTTTGCCAAGATCCAGCGGCTTGGTCGCATACGCCTGACAGCCGAGGGCGAACGCTTCGTCGATCTTCGCCTTGTCGTACAGCGCCGTCGTCATCAGCGCTTTCGCCGGCGGAAAATCATGCTCCTTCTCCAACTCTCTCACGATCCGAAGCACGCTCAAGCCGTCTACCCGCGGCAGCATAATATCCAGACAAAGCAGCTCGTACGGACGCTTCTCTATGCCCGCCTGCAAGTATTTATCGACGGCCTCCAAGCCGTCCATCGCCAGCTCGCAATCCTGTATGCCGAATTCAGCCAGAAATTTCTTCATGACGATGCGGCTCGCGTAATCGTCCTCCACAATTAAGACTCTCATGGCTTCGCCTCCCGGGTTTCTCCCTCTCCTCCGCTCCGCTTCATCAGGGTGCGAACGACGCTCATGATCCCCTGCAGCGAAATCGGCTTGCTGACGAAGGCGTCGATCCCTTGCTCGAAGTAAATGCGCTCGTCGTCCTTAAGCGCATGCGCCGATACCGCGACGATCGGCAGCTCGCGGATGCGCGATTCGGCGTGCTCGCGGATGCGGCGGGTCGCCTCCAACCCGTCCATCACCGGCATCTGAATGTCCATCAGGACGATATCGACCTCCGCGGCTTCCAGCGCTTCCAGCGCTTCCTGACCGTTGACCGCCTCGATGACCTCGATGCGGTTGTCGTGTAGCAGCTTCGCCAGGATCTTGCGGCTGACCGGGTCGTCATCCGCGAGAAGGGCGGAGCCGCCGGGAAGACGAGCTTCTTCCGGACCGGCCGGAGCCGGCTTCGCGCCGCCTTCCGCGCGCGACAGCTCGACCGTAAAGCTGAACGTGCTGCCTTCCCCGACCCCGCTCGATACCCACAGCCGTCCGCCCATCCGCTCCGCGAGCTGCTTCGAAATCGCGAGGCCGAGGCCGGACCCGCCGTACCGCCGCGTATGCGTGCCGTCGACCTGACTGAAGGCTTGAAACAGGCGACGTTGATCCTCGGCCGATATGCCGATGCCCGTATCGCTTACCTTCACCAATAAACGAATCGCCGTCTTCGTTCTCGGCTGTTCGGGCGCCAGCTGGACGGATACGACGATCGAGCCTTGCTCGGTAAACTTGATGGCGTTAGCGACGAGATTGTTTACGATTTGCTGCAGCTTCGCCGGATCGCCGACGACATGGCTCGGAACGTCCGAATACATCTGCGTGCTTAGAACCAACTGCTTCTCGCGCGCGGCGACCGCATGCGTAGCGACCGTTCGGCCGATCACGTCCTTCAGATGGAAGACGGCGTTCTCCAGCTCCAGCTTGCCGGACTCGATTTTCGCGAGATCCAGCACGTCGTTAATGACCTTCCGCAGCGCATCGGCGCAGGTTTTAATGATTTGCAGGTTTTCTCGTTGCTCCCACCCCAGCTCCGTAAGCAAGGTCAGCTCCGTTAAGCCGACGATACCGTTCAGCGGCGTCCGGATCTCGTGGCTGATATTCGCGAGAAATTGGGATTTCGCCCGATTGGCGGCTTCCGCCATCTCCCTGGCGCGCTCGAGCTCTTGTTCGTTCAGCTTCCGGGCCGTGACGTCTTCCACGACGAACGCGAACTGCTCCGCTTCGACGCTGAATACCGTGATCGTCAGCCATTTCTCGGTGCGCGCGCAGAAGAAATCCCCGAACTTATACGCCCCCCCGGTCACGGCGATTTCGCAGCATATCAGGCCCCATTGCGGCGGAAAGCGAAACAGCGGATATACTTCCGAGTACAGCTTCCCGGCGATCTCTTCCCGCGCAATGCCGAAGCCGGCGAGGAACGCGTTGTTCGCTTCCCGAAACCGGAAGTCTCCGCACTCCCCTTGCGCGCCGTAGACCAGTTCTTGATGCGAGCAGCCCGCAGGCAAGTTCATCATCAGCGAAAAATAGCGATTCTCGCTTTTGTTCAGTCGCTCCTCGACGGCCTTCTTCTCGTCGATGACGTAACCGATCGTAATGTATTGATAAG
>JAPSKX010000271.1 GCA_031181325.1 Paenibacillus sp. | reverse complement strand
GGCGCGTCATGAGATTCCGCACGCTGAAGGGGCTCGCCGCGCTGTGCGGCGAGCAGGACGCCACGATCGCCGAGGTCATGATCGCGGATCAAGCGGCGGAGTCCGGGCGGCCCGCGATGGATGAGTTCGCGAAGATGGCCGAGTATTGGGCCGTCATGAAGGAAGCGGTGCGCCGCGGGCTCGCCGAAGACACGACGTCGCGCAGCGGCCTCACGGGCCGCGACGCCCAGCGCGTCATGTCGCGCGTGGACGCCGGCGACGTCGCGCTCGGCGGCGAGGCCGGCAGGGCGATGGCGTACGCGTTGGCCGTGTCCGAGGTGAACGCGTCGATGGGGCGCATCATCGCGACGCCGACGGCGGGCTCGTGCGGCATCATCCCGGGCGTCTTCGTCTCCGCGCAGGAGCGCTACGGCTGGGACGACGACAAGATGACGCGCGGCCTGTTCGCCGCCGGCGCGATCGGCTACGTCATCGCGAACAACTCGTTCGTCTCCGGCGCCGAGGGCGGCTGCCAGGCCGAGGTCGGCTCCGCGATCGGCATGGCGGCCGGCGCGCTCACCGAGCTGCGCGGCGGCACGCCGGAGCAGTCGGTGCACGCCGTCGGCCTTGCGTTGAAGAACACGTTAGGATTAATATGCGATCCCGTCGGCGGCCTCGTCGAGATCCCGTGCATCGTCCGCAACGGCTTCGGCGCCGTGACGGCGCTGGCGGCGAGCGACATGGCGCTCGCCGGCGTCCGCAGCGTCATCCCGTCCGACGAGGTCATCCAGGTGATGCTCGAGGTCGGTACATCGATGCCGGAGAAGCATCGCGAGACGGCGAAAGGCGGCCTTGCGCAGACGCCGACGGGCAAGAAGATCATGAAAGACTTGTACGGCAAGAAGAAGTCGAAGTGACGCACGCGCGTTCGCTCGCGCCGCAACCGCAACGACCGTCGCTCTCCTCGGGGGGGCGACGGTCGTTTTTGTTCGTTTATTGAAACACATCGTTACTTCCCGGGAGTGGATGCGAGGGGGGCTTGGGTATCTTCGAAAAAGATCGATGATACCGGGTAACCGGCATATGCGCCCCGTGCCACGCTACGCGCCACCGTCCCCGCCTCCCTCGCCGCGAGCTCACTCCTCCGCGCCGCCGCGGGCGCCGCCTTCCTTGCGGTACTCGCTCGGCGTGAGGCCCGTGAACTTCTTGAACATCCGGTTGAACGAGTTCAGGTTCTGGTATCCGACGCGCGCGGCGACGTCTTGAATCTTCAAGCCCGGCGATCGGTCGAGCAGCTCCCGGGCTTTCCGAACCCGCACGTCGTTCACGTAGTCGACGAAGTTCATCCCCGTCTTCTCCTTGAAGTACGTAGACAAGTAACCCCCGGTAATGTCGAGCTTCTCGGCCATCCGGTCGAGCGTAATCTCCTCCATGTAATGCGCCTCGAGATACTCCTTCACGAACGCCGTGACCGGGTCGCGGTCCGTGCGCTTCTTCGCGACGTTATAACAAGCGTCCGCCAGCATCCGCTCGAAGAACGCGTCCAGCTGCCGAGCGTTGTGCACGTCCGCCAAGTGCTTCTTCACGCCTTGCACCCCTTCCGCCCCCAACGGAGGAATGTGCAGCGAGGCTAACGTGCGGCCTGTGCGTACGACGATGTCCTCCGCGAACGCGAGGAATTGCGCCGCGGACGCCTCCTTCTTCTGCATCGCCGCCATGATGCGCCGCAGCAGCGCGAGCACGGCGTCCGCGTTGCCGGCCGACAAGTTGGCCTCGAACTCCTGCACCTGCGTCGGCGTCAGGCCGACCGCGCCTTCGCCGTCCGCCGCCGGCGGCGCGCCGAACAGCAGCTGCGTCGCGTCGGTGAACCGCCTCCGCTCGGCAAGCGTAAGCACTTGCTCGTATGCCGTCGAGAAGTCCTCGCTTCGCCGATACGTCGGGCTGACCGCGATCGTCACGAAGATCGTCTCCTTGTCGCGGTCGAAGACGGCGCCGATGTCGCGCAGCGCCGCGAGCAGCGGCGCCGGGTCCGTCAAATCGAAGACGACGGAGAAGATTTGATCGTTTTCCACTTGGAACGTGTGCGACTTCTCGAATCGGACGAGCAGCTCCTGCCGAATGTATTCGCGGAAATACGAAGAAATCTGCGCATCGTCCAAGTCGACCCCGAACTTCTCGCGAACCGTCGGCCGGAACGTCAGCCGGAACAGTACGAGCGTGAACGGCCGTTCCGCCTCGAGCAGCCCCTTCATCGCCTGCGAGTTGTGGCGAATGTTCTTCAGCTTCGACAAGTAGGCGTACGACTCCAACAGCGACGTCTTCTCCGCGATTTCCTCCTGCTTCGATCGGCGCTCGGCCTGCATGAAGTGGATCGCTTCGTCGATCAGCTCGAATTCGCTCGTTCTTCGCTTCGCCGCGTCGCGCGCATGGATATGCTGCAGCGACTCGACGATCTTCTGAATCGGCGCGTTGATCCACGAGCTGAACAGGAACGAGGTCGTCAGACTGATCGCCAGCGCGATGAACGCGAACATGATCAGCGTATAGTTGAGCCGCGAGATCGCCTCGCGGACGCCGGTGTCCGGCACGATGTTGACGTACGTATACCCGGTCGTGCCGCCTTTCATATAGAAGAAGTAGTTATCGAGCACCTGCTTGCTCCCACGGTCCCCCGGCATCTCAGGCAATCGGAGCTCGTCCGCCTCGAAGCTCGCGAACACGACGGCGCCGGATGCGTCCAAAATCAAGAAGCGATCGTCGATCGAGGTGTGCATCGCGTCGAACATGGCGTTCGCCTGCAGGAACGCGACCATATGCACGTTCGGGGCGAGCGGATTGCGCACGAGGAACGGAAACAGCACCCCCTTGTCGACAGGGGCGTTCCGCAGCGTAGCGTCGTAGAACCGGGTGGCGGGAAACCAATGATAGCGGGTACCGCTGGAGCGGAACTGTGCCTCCCAAAATTCCAGCGGATAGGCAGAGCTCGAATAGAAGCGCTGAAAGAACGCTTCGCCGTCGGTGCTGGTGAATTTCTCGAGCACGAGTCCGGTCGACTCGAAGTAGATCGCTATATTTTCGAGCCATAATAGCTCGTTGCCCGCGGTCGATTGCAGATCGTCCCGCAGCTGCCGCGCAATCGCATAAGAGAAGTCCGGCTTATCGAGCAAGGGCACCAGATCGGACGTGTAGTACGACAGCATCGTCCGGTAAACCAAGTTTACGTGATCCTCGTACCCGTCGACGGTCGATCGTAAATTCAGGGTATTATATCGAATGATTTCCTCGCGGATTTGCTCCCGGAAGAAAGTAAAGGTGAAGAACGTGAACGAAACGAGCAGCAGGACGACGAGGCAATAGCTTGCTAACAAGCGGCGGAACAACGGATGACTGAATCGGGTTACGCGCAGCTTCTGCAGCATGTGCGCTCACGCTCCCTGGATGGAAATACGATCGTCTAGTTTGCACGTTAGCATCTTACCATATTCGTCCCCCGGCGGGTTGGTCTGTATTACGGAAGCCTTCACTGTTTTACGAATTCTCCGTAATTCCGTGAGAACTCGCGCAATTCCGGCGATTGGCGAGGTCCGGAAAGCGCGGTAGGATGGCTTCAACGGCCGACGCAGCGAATCGTCGGATGCCGAAAGCATCACAACCGGACAGGAGGGCTGCCATCCATGGCACAATGGAAAGTACAGCGGAGCGCGACGCTCCAGACGGCGGACCCGGGCGAACGAACGCCGGCGGCTCGGACGGAGTCGAGGCTGAGGCGCGGGTGGAAGCGGGTCGATCGAAGCAAATATTTGCTCCTGCTCTTCCTGCCATGCCTCTTATACTTCGTGATCTTTAAATACGCCCCCATGTTCGGGATCGTTATCTCTTTCAAAAACTACAACCTATTTAAAGGCATCGCCGAGAGCCCGTGGGTCGGCTTCAAGTATTATCAGATGTTCTTCGCGAACCCGGACTTCTTCGTCATTATGAAAAACACGTTCCTGCTAGGCGTATACAAGCTTGTCTTCGGCTTCCCGGCGCCGATCATTCTGGCTTTGCTCATCAACGAGGTGAAGAATCGGATCTTCAAGCGGTTCGTCCAGACGGTCAGCTACTTGCCGCACTTCATCTCGAACGTCGTCGTCGCGAGCATGGTCATTATGTTTCTCTCGCCGTCGAGCGGCATCGTCAACAACGCGATCGAGTGGCTCGGCTTCGCGCCGATCAACTTCATGGTCAAGCCCGAGCTGTTCCGCTGGATTTACGTCTTATCCGACATCTGGCAGCATATCGGCTGGGAGACGATCATCTATCTCGCGGCGCTGACCGCGATCGACCCGGGCCTGTACGAGGCGTCCGAGATCGACGGGGCCTCCCGATGGAGGCAGACGTGGAACGTCACCTTGCCCGGCATCGCGCCCGCCATCGTCATTCTGTTCATCATGAACGTCGGCAAGGTGCTCGAGATCGGCTTCGAGAAGGTGTTCCTGCTCTACAACCCGGCGATCTATTCGACGGCGGACATCATCTCGACGTACGTGTACCGCGTGGGCCTCAGCCAAGGCAACTACAGCTACGCGACCGCGATCGACTTGTTCGGCGGCATCATCTCCCTGATCTTCGTCGTCGGAGCCAACTATATGAGCCGTCGCCTCAGCGATACGAGTCTATGGTAGGGAGGAGGAGCCATTCATTATGAAAAGGAAACTATCGATCGGCTACATTCTGATCGTCGTCGCCCTCCTGGGCGTCGTCGCGGCGCCGAGG
>JAPSKX010000064.1 GCA_031181325.1 Paenibacillus sp. | reverse complement strand
TGACGAAGCCGGACCCGGCGTCGGACGCGGGACGGGCGGACTGGCGGGAGATTCTGACGCGCGCGCTGCCGGCCGTGGACTTGTTCCTTCCGAGCTTCGAGGAGACCTTATTCATGCTGCGGCGCGAGACGTACGAGGCGCTGGCGGCGAGGAGCGCGTCGGCGGACTTGCTGCCGTATGCGAACGAGGCGCTGCTCGGCGAGCTCGCCGACGAGCTGCTCGGCATGGGCGCGGCGGTCGTCGTATTGAAGCTCGGCGAATACGGATTATATATGAAGACCTGCGATTCCGCGGAGCGGCTGGCGTCGGCCGGCCGTTACGCGCCGCGCGACGCGGCGGCTTGGACGTCGCGGGAGCTGTACGCGCCTTGCTTCGCCGTGAACGTCGCCGGCACGACCGGCGCGGGCGATTGCACGATCGCCGGTCTCTTGACCGGCTGGATGCTCGGGCTGGCGCCCGAGGCGGCGCTGCTCGGCGCGGTCGGGACGGGCGCGTGCAACGTCGAGTGGGCGGACGCCGTCAGCGGCGTGCGGCCATGGGCGGAGGTGCGGCGGCGCATCGCCGGCGGCTGGGCGCAGCGGCCGGCGAGGCTGGCCGCGTTCCGCGCGACCGCGGCGCCCTCCGGCGCGACCGTGTGGCGCGGGCCGGGGGACGCGGGGGGAGAGTCGTTTTCGGAGAAGGAAGGGGGAGTGTAACGATGAGTCGGATCAAGCGCAGCGAGGTGCGGGCGGCGCAGGCGCGGACGGCGGAGCTGTTCGCGAAGGCGGGCATCGTCCTGACGCCGGAAGAGCTCGCGGGCATCGAGGTGGCGTCGTTCGGGCTCGGGAACTTGGAGAAGGAAGGGCTCGAGCTCGTGACGTACGTGAACAACGACCGGTATTGCGCGAAGGAGCTCGCGCTGTTCCCGTATCAGACGTGTCCGGAGCATCTGCATCCGCCGGTCGGGGACGATCCGGGCAAGACGGAGACGTTCCGCTGCCGCGCGGGCCGAGTGCTGCTATACGTGGAGGGCGAGCCGGCCGAACGGGTGCAGGCGCGCATCCCCGAGGGCAGCGAGGCGTATTACACTGTGTTCCATGAGGTGGAGCTGACGCCGGGGCAGCAGTATACGATCCGGCCGGGGACGAAGCATTGGTTCCAGGCGGGGGCGGACGGGGCGATCGTGTCGGAGTTCTCGAGCACGAGCCGAGACGAGTACGACATCTTCACGGACCCGCGCGTCGAGCGCATGCCGGTCGTCGAGGAAGATTGAGATTCACGTTCGAAAAAAAGAGGGCAATACCGGGGCGATAGCCCGCGGTATTGCCCTTGTTCGTTCCTTGCCGTCGGCGGCTCCCGTCACTTCGGGAACGGCCCCGTAACGTGGACGACGACGGGCTCCGACGTGACGGCGACTCCGTTCAGCGCAACGGTGACGGTCACTTCCGTTCGGCCCGGATGCTTCGCGCGGATGACGCCGTTCTCGTCGACGTCGGCGACGGTGTCCTTGCTTACGTTATACCGGATCGAGGCGCCCGACAGCTCGTTCGTCGTGCGGCCCCGGCCCAAGATCGCCGTGAATCGAGCGGCCGCGGATTCCCCCGGCTTCAAGCGGACGGCGTCGGCCTCGAACGCCACGCGCTCCAACGCTACGACGAGGTTCGGGTCGCTGTACCGCATGAGCTCGCTGCCGGATTTGAAATAGAAGTTGCCGAAGTCGTCCTGCGCCAGCTTCTCCGCGCCGCTCTCGAGCAAGACAGTCGTTTCTTTCGTGGCGGCGTCGATCTTGATCAACTTGCTGGTGTAGGTTTTGTCCGCGACGTACCCGATATAGATCGTCGCGTACACGTTCCCGTCCGTCCCGATCTCGAGGCGCGGGTTGCCGTAGTTATAGTCGGCCGTCGGGAATTTCTCGTCGCTGTACACGATCTGACGGGACGCGGGGTCGAAGACGAACAGCGTCCCGAGCGCCATGCCCCACAGGTTGCCGTCCGGCCCGACGATCAAGGACCCGATCGCTTTCTTGCCCGCGGCCGGCACGGTTTCGTACTCGACGGCGCCGGACGCCGTATCGTAGACGGCGAGCTTGGCGGACCCGCCGTCCATCGCGCCGGTCCCCATATAGAGCTTCCCGTTCGAATACGCAAGCGCGTTGATCGAATGCTCCGGCACGATGTTGCGCTTGACGTCGAAGGCGCCGGCGGCCGGATCGTAGACGGTGAGCGCGCCCCCGGTTTTCCCGGCGATCGGGTACGTGCCGATGTAGAGCTTGTTTTCTTGTTCGACGCCGACCATGGCGATCGGGCGGTCCTGCTCGTCGCCGAGCTGGGTCAGCCGGGGCGGATTGTAAGGGACGCTAGGGTCGGTCCGGTTCCACGGCAACGTCGGGTCGTATTCGAAAATGGAGGCTCTCGGGTACACGCCGAAGTACATCTTCCCGTTCAAGGAAGCATACCCCTCCACTTGGCCGAGCGACGGATAGAACTCGGTTTTGTTTTGCGTCGGGGAATACACCCCTAAGCCCCCGCCGGAGATGAAGCCCGCGCTCAGCATTTTCCCGTCCAAGCTCTTCCCGATGTTGTGCAATTCTACGAACTGCGGAGGGAGCGGCAGCTCCGGCGTCTCCGTATACCCGGTTTGCAGGTTATAGTAGAACGCCCGCCCGCCGTTGCCCGCGAGACCGACTAACGTGGCGCCCGGGAACTTCGGGTCGTCGAGCTCGACGTATCCGAACGCGATGCCGGGGCCCTTCACGTCGACGCCGAGCGAGCCGTATTCGCCGCTGTCGACGTCGTAGGCGTGCAGCGACCATTGCGTGCCGCCCTCCGGCGTCGGCTCGAACCAGGTGTAGAAGACGCGGCCGTCCGGAGAGACGGGGGAGAAGCCTCGCGTATTGTATTCCGCGTTGGCGCTCACCGTCAGCTTGTGAATCGCAGGATCGTAGACGTACATGACCGGGCCCGGATCGACGCGGATGAACAGCTTGCCTGCGGTGTATTGCAGATCGTATACGGACGTTTTGCCGCCGAAGCCGGTAATGAGCGTCTTCGCGCCGGTGGCGAGATCGTATTTGTACAGCTTCGCTACATCGGCGCCGCCGACGTACAGGGCGTTGCGCTCCGCGTCGTAAGCGAGGCTGCGGACATGCTGCTCTCTCGACGCGGTCTTGAAGGAGGCCAGCACCTTCATTTGATCGGTGCTCGGATCATATTCGAACACCGATTGCGAATAGCCGGTACCGCCGTAAATTTTGCCGTTCGGGCCCGGGATCAGCGTCCAGATGACGGTGTCCGTCGGCACGGGCTTCCCGATCGTGCGGACCGATTCCGTCTGCGGGTCGTATTGGAACAGGGTGCCGTTCGGCGTGCTGCCGGCGTACGCCTTGCCGTCGGACGCAACGGTAATGCCCCAGGCGGCCGTGGCGTTGCTGCCGTCGAGCGCGACCAACGGCTCTTGGTCGTAGATTTCCTTCGTCTTCACGTCGCTTACGATGAATTGTGCCGGGTCGCCCTGCGCGACGGTGTACATGACGTCGCGCCCGTGCTTATCCTTGCCGTAAGCGCCCGTCATGATCGTCAGGCTGGTCGATTGAGGACCCAGATTCGTGATCGTGCCGGGCGCGCTCCGCATCGACAGCGCGGCGTCGTCGGCATAAAATACGCCGGTCGCCTCGGCAGGGGAATAGAAGGCGACGCGGACGAAGGCCCCTTCCTTCGGCGCCGCCGCCGCGACGCGAATGCCGCTCCACGTATCGTTGACTGCCGCGGCTTGATCGACCAAGGCGCTTACGACGGAGAGGAGCTTGCCGTCGCCGCCGTAGAACCGAAGCTCGGCTTTGCCCCCGGCGCCGGACTGCTTCCGAATCCGGGCCTCCAGAACGACGTTGACGAACGGCGTAACCGGTACGGCGTCGCTGATCGCGCCATGCGCATCGACGGTCGAGCCGTCTTCCACGACTAAGCTGCTCGTTCCTTCCGCATAGACCGATTGCGTAACGGAGACGGCCGTCGAGGCGCCGTCGGGGAGCCAGCCGGGAACGGAGCCGTCCGCGGCCGGCTCGAAGCCGCCGCCCGGTAAGATCGGGGCAGCTTCGATAGCGCTTTCAGTTTGCGCCGCGGCCGCAGGGGTCGTCAAGGCGGCGAGCAGCGTAAGGATGAGGCCGGCGGTGAAGAGGGTGCGTCTTCGCTTCATGATTGAACTCCTTCCATTGGCTTAGATTGTCGAATGCCGCCCCATGGCGGGATTCCAGGTCATAGTAGCACACGACAACATATAAATACAAGTAAAATACATGTATTAAAATGGGGAACATTTTCCCGTACCCTATTGACACTTGCAGCAGTACGATGGTAGTCTTGGAGTCTGAAATACAAGTTAAATACATGTATACCTAACATGACATGTAAGCGCTTAAAGTGGGAGGCTGTTCGATATGCGGCAAGAAAGAAGGGCGATGACAGACATCGAAGTGTTGGCCGTTCCTGTGTTAGAGTCGGGCGAGCGTGCGGAGCTGCGCATCCGGGCATGCGCGGAGCCGGGGGTGTATCTGGAAGCTCTGCCCGACGTGACGATCGAAAGCAGCGATCCGTCCGTCGTGCGCGTCGAAGACGGAGCGTTGGTCGGCGGCGTCGTCGGCTCGGCGGAGGTGTGCGTCATCGCGGCTTCTAGCGAAGGCGCGACGTTCGAGCGGCGCTGGACCGTCGTCGTCGCCGAAGGCTCGCCCGACATCGGCCGGCCGATCGCCGGCCACCCCCGCATTCTCTATACGGAAGAAGAGCGGCAGCGGTTGAGGCAGCGGATCGGGGCTCCCGAAACCGTCCGGGGCATCGACGTCGGCCGCATCTGGCGGGAGCTGCGGGAGCTCGGCGAGACGTACTTGCAGGAGTCGGGCTTTCGCGTGACGTACATGAACGCGCCGGACGTCATCGACGTCGCCTATCCGCTGCGACAGCCCGCGCCTTTGCCGAATCCGGCCGGGTACGTCGACTATCCGTTCTGGACGATGTATTCGCGGCAGATCGAGAATCGTCTTGTAACGCTGTCGACGTTGTACGGCCTCACGGAAGAACGGCGCTACGCGGACCGGGCGCGAGCGATGCTGCTGGAGCTTGCGCGATACGAAAGATGGTACGAGTTTCCCTGGCGCGGTGCGGAGGGCAATCTGAGCAACGCTCACTTCGCCATCGGAGCGGCGACCGCCTACGACGCCGTGTACGACACGATGACGGCGGAGGAGCGGGAAGTCGTGCGGTCCGCGATTCTCGAGAAGGGCCTTCGGCCGATGTCGATCGATCTCGGGAACCGCGACCAGCATAATATCGTCGTCGCCAAGCAGGTCGCGATGCTGATCGGCGCGCTGGCGATCGCAGACGAGGAGCCTGCAGCCGGAAAATATGTCCTTCGAACCTATGCGTATTTAAAGACGTACCTCGACCTCCGCGTCGAATCCGAAGAAACGGAAGGTCTCATGTACACGAACGTAGCCGCGAAGCATATCGCGGAGGCCGCGTCCGCCCTGAAGAAGGCGACCGGGGACGCGACGCTGCTCGATCATCCGTACATGTCGGAGGTCGTGCCGGACATGTTCTTTTATTTCCAATCGGCCGGCGGAGAAGCGACATTCGCCAATCTGTCGGATGCGCACGCGAAGCTGGATCTGTCCTACATCATGTCGCTGCTCGCGGCGAACGCGAAGCACGAAGCGGCGATGGGGTACGTGGAACGCTATGAATCGACGAAGCCCGCCGTCTTGTTGAATTTGCTGCACGCGCCGGAGCTGCCGAAGGGGGTATCCCCGGATGTTTACTTCGCGGACCGCAAGTCGAAGGTATTCCCCCATATCGGATGGGCGGCGCTTCGCAGCGGGTGGGGGGCGGAGGATCATGCGCTCGCGTTCGCCTCGAGCCCGTCGAAGCGGGATCACAATCACTTCGATCAGAATCATTTCATCCTGAACGTCGCGGGCGAGTGGCTGATCGCGGATCCCGGCTACCAAGACTATCGGCCGGGCCCGAGGCACGAGTTCACGAACGGCACCGTCGGGCATAACGGACTTCTGGTGAACGGCAAGGGACAATCGCGACGGGGCGGCGGACGCCTGACCGCATGGGGCGCGGCGCCGGGCTTCGCTTTCGCCGCGGGAGAAGCCGCCGATGCGTACGAAGGCGCCCTGCGCGGGTGGCGTCGAACGATCGTGCATGCGTCGGACGCCTATTACATCGTCTTGGACGACATTCGCTTGCACGACCCCGAAGACGCGGCGGAGCTGCTGTTTCATTCGACCAGCGCGTTCGTACAGGACGGCCTGAGGCTTGCGGCGGGCGACCGTCTTCGCGGGACGGACTTCGTCGTGCGTGGAGAGAGGGCGGCCGTCGAAGGACGCTTCTATGCGGAAGGGCCGATCGAGACGACCTTGACGGCATATCCCGGCGCGGAGGAGTACGGCCCTTATCTCGCGGTTCGGCCGCGTCCGAATCGGGACGGACGGGTGCGCCTTGCGACGCTGCTCGTGCCGAGCGTCCGCGGGGAGACGAGGGGACGCGCGTTCGAGGTTCGGTGGGAGGAAGCAGGGGCGATCGTCTCGGCGGGCGAAGAACGCATTCGAATCGACGGCGAGGGAACGCCGGAGCGGCTGCGATAAGCGGCCCTCCGCGGCTTCGAGACAAGTTGTATCGGGGTTACGGATTGACAACTGCGAATCCGTGCCCTAATATACAGGTAATATACATGTACGCAATTGATCATACGACATACAGCGAGGAGTGCTGGACACGCAATGGTACGAGCGACGGTCCCGATGCAGGGAAGCATGAAGCCTCGAAGCGCGCGGCGAAGAATCGTTCAACGCTTGTGGAAAGAGCGTTACGTTCACTTGCTGCTGCTGCCGGGCATTCTTTACTTTTTGGTGTACCGATATCTCCCGATGGGCGGACTTGTAATCGCCTTCAAGGACTTTAATCCTTTCGGCGGTTTATGGGCGAGCGATTGGGTCGGGATGGCCCACTTCAGCCGCATTTTCGAAGACGACGAGGTTGTAAGGGTGCTCTGGAACACCATCAATATCGCGCTACTGCAAATCTTCGTCGCCTTCCCCGTCTCGATCGTGCTTGCGCTCATGCTGAACGAGGTGCGGAACGAATCGTACAAGCGCTTCGTGCAGTCCATGGTGTACTTGCCGCACTTCTTGTCTTGGGTCGTCGTCGCCGGCATCTTCACCGTGTTTCTGCGCGGCGAGGGTCTCGTCAATACGATGCTCGGTTCGTGGTTCGGCTGGGAAGCGATTCCGTTCCTTACCGACCCGGCGTTCTTCAAGCCGCTGATCACGCTGCAGATCATCTGGAAGGAATCCGGATGGGGGACGATCATCTTCCTGGCCGCTCTCGCCGGCGTGAACCCAAGTCTCTACGAGGCGGCGGTCATCGACGGCGCCAACCGTTGGAAGCAGCTGTGGCACGTCACGCTTCCCGCCATCCGCAGCGTCATCGTCGTCCTGTTCATTATCCGGCTGGGGAACGTACTCGATCTCGGCTTCGAGCAGATCTTCCTGATGCTGAACCCGTTCAATATGGATACGGGCAACGTCCTTGATACTTACGTTTATTTCAAGGGCATTCAGCAAGGCGACGTCAGCTTCGCCACCGCGGTCGGCATGTTTAAAGGCGTCGTCGGTCTCGTCCTGGTCGTCGTCGCCAACTCCGTCGCCAAGCGGTTCGGCGAAGAGGGGCTGTATTAAACATCTAAGAGGGGCGGTGAATTCCTTCCATGTATAATCGTTCGATTGCCGACAAAGTCGTCGACGGCCTTAACGCGGCGCTTCTCGCCGTCATCGCGCTGCTGATGCTGTTCCCGTTCGTGCATATATTCTCCGTCTCGTTCTCGTCGCTGCGCGACGTGCTGGAGAAAGATTTCATCCTGTGGCCGACGCACTGGGTGACGGACGCGTACCAGACGATTCTCGCATCGCAGAGCTTCGTTAGATCCTTAGGGGTAACCGCGTACGTGACTGTGATCGGCACCGCCGTCAACCTGCTGTTCACGGCGACGATGGCGTACGGGCTCACGAGGAACGTTACGGGACAGCGCGTCATCTTGCTGCTCGTCATCTTCACCCTGTTGTTCAACGCGGGCATGATTCCGACGTTCCTCATCGTCAAAGAAACCGGCCTGATGAATTCGATCTGGTCGCTCATCCTTCCGAGCGCGATCAGCTCCTTTAACTTAATCGTGATGCGGCAGTTTTTCCTTAGCATCCCGAGCGAATTGACGGAGGCGGGCCTCATCGACGGGGCGAACGAGCTTCGCATATTCACGAGCATCATCCTGCCGCTCTCCAAGCCGTCGCTCGCGGCCTTCGGCCTGTTTTACGCGGTGGGCCACTGGAACAAATACTTCGAAGGCGTCTTGTACTTGAACGACTCGGCCAAGTGGCCGATCCAGGTCGTCCTCCGGCAAATCGTCATCATGAACGAAGCGACCGCGGCGCTCGGCAACGAAGCGATGATGCTGCTCGAGAACCCGCCGCCGCCGGTGACGATCCAGATGGCTGCGATCCTATTGGCCACGCTGCCCATCCTCATCGTGTATCCGTTCCTGCAAAAGCACTTCGCCAAGGGGGTGATGCTCGGTTCAGTGAAGGGGTAACGCGTTCGTTGAATTGAGCTACCGCTTGGCAGGGACGACAGGAACGGTCGACAAGAGAGGGTACGTCGGAAGAAGACAACAAACGGAGGGTTCTGAACGATGAAAAAGAAGGCTTATCTCGTATCGATGACAGCCGCCGCGATGGCGCTGGCGACGGCTTGCTCCGGCGGCGGAGCAGGCGAGGAGAAACCGGCGGAGACGCCGGGGGCGCCGCAGGCGGAGAAGCCCGCGGAGACGCCCGCGGCGGAGCCGGGGAAGGTTCACAAGATTACGGGCATAACGTACATCTACGGCAATCCGGCGCCGAACGACGGCGAAGGACTGAAGAAGCTGAACGAGAAGTTCAACGTGGATTACTTCGTGGAGAAGGTACCGGCCGAGACGTACCCGGAGAAGCTAAGCGCCGTCGTCTCCTCCGGATCGATGCCGGACATGATCGGCTTCGAGGCGAGCCGCTCCGACAACTTCCCTCGTTGGGCGAAGCAAGGCGCGTTCCTGGCGCTGAACGACTACATCGACCAATATCCGTCGCTGAAGGCGATTCCGGAAGCGCTGTGGGCGCCGTTCACGATCGACGGGAAGATCTACGGCATCCCGTCCTGGTCGCCGACGGAGTCGAGCTCCTACTTTATCCGCAAGGATTGGCTCGACAACCTGGGCCTCGCCGTTCCGACGAGCTACGAAGAGCTGGCCGCCGCGCTGATCGCCTTCACGAAGGACGACCCGGACCAGAACGGGAAGGACGATACGTACGGCATGGCGATCGGTCAGAACATCAACCCGAATTACGCCATGGGTCCGTATTGGCAGTTCGATTCGTATTATCACCAAGACGAGAACGGCAATTATATCCCGGGCCTCATCTCGGAAGGGCGCAAGGAATTGATCGAATTTTTCCATAAGCTGAACCAAGAGAAGGCCATGACGCCGGACTTCGCGGTGCTCAATTGGGCGGATACGAACAACGAGTTTTACTCGAGCAAGGCGGGCTTGTTCCTGGTCGCGCCGCGCGGCATGTCTCAGGACTACATGACGAGCTTGCTGGAGATCGCGCCGGAGGCGGAATTCGCGGTGCTGCCTCCGTTCGAGGCGCCGGACGGCTCCCAGGGGCTCGTCGCCGGCAAGGGCTACGCTCGCTTCAACGCGTTCAACGCGAAGCTGAAGGACGATCCGGAGAAGCTAAAGAAAATTTTGGAGATGCACGAGTTCTCCCGTCAATTCTACCCGATGGCGGAGCAGAACGCGTCGAACCCGGACCATGATTGGTTCTACGGCGGGGAAGGCGTCGGCTACAAGATCGAGGACGGCAAGCGGCAGATGATCGAGCCGGAGAAGGGAACGCAGCCGTACCTCTACTTCCTTGACAACATCGCATGGGTGCAGCCGGACCAGGATCCCGAGTTCGAGGCGGCGTATACGGAGCCGAAGCTGATCCAGGCGACGACCGATCTCGTCCAGATGAGTAAGGATTATAAACAATACTTCCAGCCGAACGTCGGCGTCGTCTCCGAGACGGAAGTGCAGAAGGGCGCGGAGCTGACGCAGTTCCTCATGAACGAGCAGACGAAGATGATCGTGGGCCAGCGCCCGATCTCCGATTGGGACGCGATGGTCGACGAATACCTCGCCCGCGGCGGCGCGCAAATCATCGAAGAGTACAACGCGGTGTTCAAGGAACGCGGCTACACGGACCGCCGCTGGGAATAACGGCAGACGGATCGGGCTATGTGACAATAGCCCGATTTGCTTTCGCGACGACTACAACGAAGAGTAAAGGTGCGTTCATTCTATGAAAATGGCTCAAATCGGCATTTACCTCGATTCCTTGGCGACGGAACGAATTCACCGGCATCATGCCAACGTGTTTCAACTGTATATTCAAGAGGTGTTGACGTACGCCGGCGTTCCGTTCGAGCGCATCGCTTCGGCCGACGAGATCGCCGCCGGCGGCTTCGACGTCGTGATCGCGGGCGTCGCCGGCGGCGCGGCGTCCGAAGCGAAGCTGTGGGACTTCGCGGAGCGCGGCGGCATCGTGATTTCCTTCGGGGGCTTGCCGTATTCGGCGGCTCGGCTCGGCTGCCGTCCGCTGCCGGAAGTGCCGGTCGGCTACGCGGAGCTGTCCGAAGGGCCGGGGGCGGGCCGCCCGATGCGCTTCTTCCGCGGGCGCCCTTGGGAGCGCGCGGCTGGCGGCGCCGAGGTTCCTTGCGAAGCCTCCGGCATCGTACGGGTCGGATCGCCTGACGGGGCCGCCGCAGGCCCCTTACTCCAGACGTTCCGCGTCGGCGCAGGCCGGATCGCCCGGTGGGCCGTCGATATTCCTTCCGTCATCGTCAGGCTGCAGCAAGGCGAATGGCCGGTGTACGAGGACGGCATACCGGCGGCGGACGGGACGGGAGCGCTCGACGAAGGCATCCTGAAGGCGGACGACCAATGCCAGCTCGATTGGGAGGCGGACCGGGCGCATACCGCGACGGGCATGCCGTACTTCGAGCATCCGTACGCGGATTATTGGCGGGAGGCGCTTCTCGGCCAGCTGCTCGCCGCGGCGGCGGACGCCGGACTGGCGGCGCCGTTCGTCGACTATTGGCCCGAGGGCGTCGAGGCGGTGGCGATGATTTCGCATGACAGCGACTTCAATATCGACGACTCGGCCGTCGCGACGCTCGACGCGCTGGCCGAATGCGGCGTACGGTCGACGTGGTGCATGATCGAGCCGGGCTATTCGGCGGAGCTTTATCCGAAAATTATGGCGGCGGGCCACGAGCTGGCCCTGCATTACAATGCGCTGGAGACGGAGCGCGGCATCTGGTCGGAGGCCGAGTTCGAACGGCAGCACGCGTGGTTCAAGTCGGCGACAGGGCTGTCCGGCGCCGTCTCCAATAAGAACCATTACACCCGGTTCGAGGGCTGGGGCGAGCTGTTCCGCTGGTGCGAGCGGGCCGGCATCGAGTCCGACCAAACCCGCGGTCCGAGCAAGAAGGGGAACGTCGGCTTCCCGTTCGGCACCGGTCATCCGTACTTCCCGATCGCTTGGTCGGACGAGAAGAATCGGCTCTATAACGTGCTCGAGATCGGATTTTTGACGCAGGATCTCATGCACCCCAGCTTATCGGATACGACGGTCATCGCGCCGTTCCTCGCGAAGGCGAAGGAGGTGCGCGGCGTCGCTCATTTCCTGTATCACCAGAAGCATATTTACGAACAACCGGCCGTGCGGCAGGCGCTGCTCGACACGGCGCGCGAGGCGAAGCGGCAAGGCTTCGCGTTCTGGACGGGGCGGGAGATTAACGACTGGATCCGGGGGAAGCGGGAGCGTCGCGTCGCCGGCTTGGAGGCGGACGATCGTCTGCTCGTCGAGGGCGAGCCGCTGCCGATCGTCGCGTATCGTCCGCTGCTGGCCGGAGAGTCGGCCGCCGCTGCCGCGGAGCGGTTCGGACTGCCGTGCGTTCGCGTGGAAATCGAGTTCGCGACGGCGTCGCGGCGGCAGACGGCGGCGTCTGCCGTACAACAAAGCTGATCGGAGGAGGGGGAAGGACATGACGACGAAGCTCGAGCTGGCGCTCCACGGAGGTCCGAAGACGAAGACGACGGCGTTCGCGACGGGCAAGCGGTTCGGCGTCGAGGAAGCGCGGGAGCTGATGGAGGCGCTGGAGCAAGAGACGCTGTTTTACCATTTCGGCGGCAAGGTGAAGAAATTTCTCGAGGATTTCAATGAAATCTACGGCGTGAAGCACAGCGTCGCGACCTCGTCCGGGACCGCGGCGATTCACGTGGCGCTCGGCGCGGCGGGCGTGACCGTCGGCGACGAAGTCATTACGAGCCCGATTACGGACCAAGGCACATTGGTCGGCATCTTGTATCAGAACGCCATTCCGGTGTTCGCCGATCTCGATCCGCATACGTACAACATGGACCCCGCGTCCGTCGAAGCCTGCGTCACGCCGCGCACGAAGGCGATCGTCGTCGTGCATCTGGCGGGCAATCCTTGCGATATGGACGCGATCCTGGACATCGCGAACCGTCATGGCCTTAAGGTGATCGAGGATTGCGCCCAGTCGTACTTGACCACGTATAAGGGACGATTGGCCGGCACGTTCGGGGACTACGGCGCCTTCAGCACGAACGACTTCAAGCATATTTCGACCGGGGACGGCGGCATCGTGACGGTCAATTCCGGCGAGCAAGCGGATTACTACCGGACGCACGGCTTCGCGGACAAAAACTATCACCGATTCGGAACGGAAGTGCAGCGAGAGCTGCACTACGTCGCTCCGAACTATCGGATGACCGAGCTGCAGGGCGCCGTCGGCATCGCGCAGCTGAAGAAGCTGCGCTGGATCTGCGATCGGCGCCGGACGATCGGCGACCGCATCAGCGAAGGTTTGCGCGCCTTGCCCGGCGTTCAGATCCATCGGGTGACCGAAGGCGGGGAATGCACCTACTGGTTCTACATGATGCGCTTGGATTTGTCCGCCTTGACCTGCACGCGGGAGCGATTCTGCGAGGCGCTGACGGCGGAAGGCATTCCGAATCGCGCGGGGTACATCCCGCAAGTCGTCTACATGCAGCCGCTGTTTCAACGGAGGCAGGCGTACGTGAACAGTCACTTCCCGTTCGAGCTGACGGATCGGACGTACGAGGCAGGACATTGTCCGGTCGCCGAGGAAATTCTAGAGACGGCCGTCCAAATTCCGATCAAGGAGTTTTATTCGGACGCGGACGTCGAGGACATCGTTCGCGGCGTGCGCAAGGTCGCTTCCTATTATAAGAAGTAATGCAGACGATTCGGAACATGGGGTGACGGCGATGCAGCAACGATTCATAGACCACGGCGTTCCCGCCCCGGCGGTAGAGTCGAGGACGGCGGCGGTGTGCAGAAGCCGGGGCGGCGACGAGCGCGTCGTCATCCTGGCGCGAGGCTTCCTGCTTATCGTCGACCCGGCGACGGAACGAAGCGTGCAAGTGCCGTTCCCGAACGGCAATACGGAGTACCCGTACATCGGTTTCGCCGGGTCGGACGGCATGTTCTACACCGGCGCCGGAACGCAGTTTCTGGCGTTCGATCCGTTCTCGGAGGCGTTCCTGCATGCCGAGGACGTCGGCGAGGCGGGCGAGCTGGTCGGCTTCAGCTTCGCGGAGTCGGCGGAAGGAACGGTGTATTTCGCGGCGTATCCGCATTGCCGGCTGTTCGCGTACGTCCCATCGGAGCGCCGCGTCGTCGCGTTCGGCCGCCTGGACGAGGCGGAGAAATACCCGAGCCATCTCGCGGCGGACGCGGACGGATGGGTGTACGCGGGCATCGGCACGGAGCGCAAGGGCGTCGTCGCGTACCGGCCGGACGACGGCCGGATCGCGCAGCTGGTACCGGAGGACGAGCGCACGCGCGGCATGGGCGTCGTGCACGCTTCGGCGGACGGGGCGGTGTACGGACATTGGGCGTTCGCCGACCTGCGGGAAGAAGAACATCCGGAGCGTTACCGCTGGATGCGATTCCAGGGCGGGCGGGGCGTGCCGGTCGACTGGCAGGACGTTCCGCCCTCGCTGTATACCGGGGCGGCGTTCTTCCGTCTGCACCGTCAGCTCGCCGGCGCATGGCGGGTCGAAAAGCACGACTTGGCCGAACGGGAGCTGACGCTGCGGTCGGCGGACGGCGAGCGCCTGCGGACGATTCCGCTGCGCTACGACTGCGGCGGCGCGCACTTATCCCCGCTGACCGCCGGTCCGGACGGGCATGTGTACGGCACGAGCAATCACCCGCTTCACTTCTTCCGGTATGAGCTTCCGGCGGAACGCCTTCGCGGCTTCGGCGGCAAGGCGATCGAATTCGGCGGCGGCGGCAACCTGTCCGCCTACGCCTCCGTCGGGCCGGTGCTGGCCGGCGCCGCGTACCCGGGCGGCCACCTCCACCTGTTCGACACGAGGCTGCCGGTCGACGCGGAGCGCGGGGACGGGCGCAATCCGCGCATCGCCGCCAGCCATCCGGAGGTGCACCGCCCCCGCTGCGCGCTCGCGCATTCCGACGGCATGCATGTGCTCTACGGCGGCTATCCCGGCTACGGCGCCGTGGGCGGAGGGTTATGCGTCTATAACCTTGCGACGGGGGAAGATCGCTTGCTGACGCACGAGAACGTCGTGCCGTTCCAGAGCACGATCTGCCTGACCGAAGGGGAGCGCGGCGCGGTGTACGGCGGCACGAGCGTCGAGACGCCGGGCGGCGCGGAGCCGAAGGAGACGAGAGCGAAGCTGTATCGGCTGCGCCGGGACGACTGGACGGTAGACCGCGTCTGGTCGCCGATCGAAGCGCGGGAGATCGTCTGGATATATGCGGACCGATCGGGCCGGATTCATGGGATGACGGGAGCCTCTCGTTATTTCGTCTTCGACCCGGATGCGGAGGCGATCGTCGCGGAAGCCGACTTGTCGTCCTGGGGGACGCCGGTGCGCGTCGGGCTTGCGGCCGGACCGGACGGGCGCGCGTACGGCGCGCTCAGCCGCGCCCTGTTCCGGCTCGATCCGGACTCGGGCGCGCCGGAGAAGCTTGCCGAGCCGCCCGTCGTCGTCACGGCGGGTCTCGCCGTCGCCGGAGAACGGCTGTTCTTCGCCGGCGGCTCGCATCTGTGGAGCTTCGCGTTGGAGGAAGAGCGACATGAAGTATAAGTTATCGGATTTGCATGCGGGGCGTCTGCCTCGGCTGACGACGGACGGCGCCGAGACGGGACCGGACGCCGCGGCGGCATGGGAGCGGAGACGGGCGGAGATCGAGGCGGCGTGGCGCGAGGTCGTCGGCTTCGTGCCGGAGCCGGTCGATCCGAAGCCGGAGGTGCTCGGGACGACGCGCGAAGCGGATCACGTGCGCGTCCACCTGCGATACGCGACCGGCTTCGGCGACAAGGCGACCGCGTATTTGCTGATCCCGGGGGACCGCCCGAACCCGGCGCCGGAACGGCGGTTGCCCGCGATGCTCGCGCTGCACCCGACGCAAGCGTCGGGCAAGGCCGACGTCGCGACGCCGGCCGCTCGCAAAAATCGGGCGTACGGCCTCGAGCTCGTCTCGCGCGGGTTCGTCGTGCTGGCGCCCGATACGATCACGGCGGGGGAGCGCATCTACGAGGGCGAAGAGGCGTTCCGCACCGCGCCGTTCTATGCGGCGCATCCGGAAGCGACGGCGGTCGGGAAGATGCTGCACGACCATCGGCAGAGTCTTGACGTCCTGTGCTCCCTGCCGTACGTCGATGCGGCGCGCATCGGGGCGATCGGCCATTCGCTCGGCGGTTATAACGCCTTCTTCCTCGCCGGGGCGGACCGGCGCGTGAAGGCGGTCGTCTCGAGCTGCGGCTTCGCGACGTTCGCCGGCGATCCCGAGCCGAATCGCTGGGGGCGGCGGGACTGGTTCTCCCACCTGCCGCGCGTCAGCGATACGGCGGCCGCCGGCTTCGTCCCGTTCGAGTTTCACGAGATCGCCGCGCTGGCCGCGCCGACGCCGTTCTTTAACTGGAACGGCATGGAGGATCGGATTTTCCCGCATTGGCGTCCGGCGGCGGAAGCGCTGACGGAGCTCGGCGCGCTGTATCGCTCGCTCGGCGCGGAGGATCGGCTGGAGTTTCTGTTCGGCAACGACGGCCACGATTTCCCGCCTTCGGTGCGGGAGGCGGCGTACCGTTTTCTGGAACGATGGTTGTCGGGCGAAGGATTCGGCGGTGGATGACCGGCTTCGGGATCTGTGCTACAATAATGGCAGCTAGACTTGTATACGTGCTGTCTACATCGACTCGCGGCGGAGAGGGGAGCCGATCGGCTTGCTGAAGAGAACCAATAGCTTTGAAGATCGGTACAACCGATTGCTGCAGGAGCTGCGGAACGAAATTCTGACCGGCGGCCTCCGTCCGGGCGAGTTCATTCTGCCCGAGAATACGCTCAGCGAGAAATACGAAATCAGCCGCGTCTCGGTGCGCAAGGTGCTGGCCGCGCTCGTGGACGAAGGGCTCATCGAGAAGATCGCGGGCAAGGGCAACCGGGTGCGCATCCCCGGGGAGGACATTCGGCGGGAGACGTTGACCGTCGCCTGGTTTTCCACGTCGTACGAGCTCGACATCATCCGCAAGCTGATCGCTATATATGAAGAATCGCATCCGTACGTCCGGGTGGAGCTCCTGCTCCTGCCGGAAGCGGAATATGTGGACAATGTCGTGAACCTGATCGAATACGGCTTCGGTCCGGACGTCTTCATCCTCTCCGACATTCATATCCGCCATCTGATCGAGAAGGATCGCATGGATGTAGTGTCGCCCTACGTTCCGGATCGGATCGATATCGAACGGGACAGCTACCGGAAGGTGTTCGACATGTTCACCGTCGACGGGGAAGCCGTCGCGACGCCGCTCGTCTTCTCGCCGGTCGTGATCTGTTATAACGAGCGGCTGCTCGCCGACGCGGGACCGGAGCAGTCGGTGGACGATTGGTCCGACCTGCTGACGCTCGCGGAGCGCGCCACGGCGGAGCGGGAAGGCGGCGACCTCATCGACCGGTACGGCTTCTGCTTTTCGGCGTCGCCGAATCGGTGGCCGGTGTTCCTGCTGCAGAACGGCGGCGGCTTCATCGGAGCGGACGGGACGCGATCGAGCTTCGCGGACGAAAATAACGTCGAGGCGCTGCAATTTTGCGCGGACTTGATGTACAAGCATAAGGTGTCTCCGATCTTCTCGCACGGGAGCACGTACCTCGCGGAGAGCTTGTTCAAGAAGGAGCGCGTCGCGATGATTCTGACGACGTACTATTTCATGAACGAATTCCGCGGGCACGACCTGCGCTGGGACGTGCTGCCGCTTCCGAAGCGGAAGCGGCCGGGCACGCTGCTGCTGGGGGCGGGCCTCGCCGTCAATCGGCAGACGCAATTGCCCGAGATGGCGAAGCACTTCGTCGACTTCTTGACCGACAAGCCGGCGCAGACGATGCTGAAGCAGCAAGGCTGCACGATCCCGATGCTTCGGGAAGTCGCGGAAGATAACAGCCTGCTCGATCCGGACATTCATCCGGAATGCTACAATGTGTTCCTCGAGGCGCTGCCGCACGCGACGACGCTCCGCGACATGGGGCTGCGTCAGTCGGAGGTAGAGCTCGTGCAGAAGGAATTGAATCTGCTGTGGGCCAATATGGAGACGCCGGAGGACGCTTGCCGGCGCATCGAAGCGCTGCTGAACGAACGCCGCGCCTCCGCGAAATCGCAATAGCGCCGACCGCCCTCCCCTGAATGGTGATTCGGGGGAGGGCGTTTTTTATTCCTTCGGTCCGACTATCCTGCCGAATCGTCTCGCTGGCCGCAGCCGGTTATCCTTGATTCGCTTCGGTTCGTCCCCATGCAGAGCCGGAAAAACGCCCCCTATCTTACGTTCGGATAATGCATCTCACTTATTGATAGTATCCATTCGGTCCGCGCGGCGGCTATAATCGGGCTGAATTCGATACGAAACCATAAGGAGATGATGAATTGACGGGTAACAAGCGGGTATCCCTGACGGCGCTGTGGACAGCGCTTACACTGGTGCTGGGCGTTCTGCTGCCGGGGTGGACGCCGGCTTCGTCCGCGGCAGCGGCGACTGCGGCGGCTGCCGCGACGTCTGCGGCGTCGGAGAGCACGCCGAACGTCCTTCGCAACGGCGGCTACGAGCAATTGAACGACGCCGGGTTTCCGGCGGATTGGCGCTCGTACGTATTCAGCGGCAGCCCTTCCTTCGCCGCGGACGACGCCGTCGCCTTCGAAGGAAGCCGTTCGCTGCGGATCGGCGCCTCCGCGTACAGCAGGGGGTCGGTGTATCAGGACGTTCGCATTCCGGCGGAGGAGCGGGGGTTGTACCATTTTCGCCAGTGGATCAAGACCGAAGAGGCGACCGCGACCGCATACGCGCGGATGTTCCTGATCAACGCGACCGGCGGGCGCGTGGGCAATCTGATCGAGCTGAAGAAGCTCAAGGGCACGAACGATTGGACATTGGTAGAGTCGTATATCATGATTCCGGACGATCCGGACGTGGTCGGCGTGAAGATCGAAAATTTCCTCGAAAACGGTACGGGCACCGTCTGGATCGACGGAGGCGCGCTGGAGCCGGTCGACAGGGGGGAAGACGGCAACCTGGTCGTCAACGGCGGATTCGAAGCGTATCACCCGGATTTATCGCCGCTCCAATGGGGCAAGTGGATCGCTTCGGGCTCCCCGACCGTCTTGGCGGACCCGACGGTAGCGTATTCGGGTCGGGCGTCGCTGAAGCTTCACGCGGAGACGACGGGGCGAGCCGCGGCCGTTCAAGGCTTTCCGATTACGGCCGCCGATCTCGGGAAGGTATACAAGCTCGAGATGAAGGTCAAGACGGAGGCGGCGACCGGCGGCGCGGTGACGCGATTTCAATTCAACAGCGCCGCCGGCCCGAGAGTCGGTCCCCTCGTGTATATGGATTCGCTCAGCGGGACGAACGATTGGACGACGATCGAGGATTTCGTCCAAATCCCGAATAATCCGGACATCGCCTCGTTCAAAATCGAGATTTTCCTGGAGCAGGGCACCGGGACGGCTTGGGTGGACGATGTGAGGATGGTTCCTTGGTATCCGCTCAAGGGGCTGAACGTGAGTCCCGAACAGGTCGAGCTAATGCCGGGCGATACCGTGACGCTTGACGTGTACTACACGCCGAGCCTCGCTTCGGACCGGCGGCTGACCTGGGCGAGCAGCAATCCGGCCGTTGCCGATGTGCGCGACGGCACGGTAACGGCGCATACGTACGGCGTCGCGGTCGCGACCGCGACGGCGGCGGACGGAGGCCATCAAGCGTCAAGCGTCATTCTTGTAGGGGAGTTGAGCGGCATCGACGTGCCGAATTACGACGTAGAGACAGAGCGGGATCGAACGGTTCGCGGCGTCGTCCAAGGAACCTCGGAGACGGGCCGTCCGGTCGTCTATTGGAAGGCGGTCGACAGCCGTAACGGTCGGGTCCATGTAGAGCCGAACGGCATGTGGTCGTATTATCCGAATGAGTCCTATACGGGGCAGGATCGTTTCGTCGTCGTGGCGGAGGACGGGAACGGCGCGTACGGGATTTCGACCGTGCATGTGACCGTTCATCCGGTGAATCGCGCGCCGGTCGCCGCCGAGGTCATTCAGCCGACGGACAAGGCGGTTCCGCTATCCGGCCGTCTTCAAGCCGAGGACCCCGACGGGGATCTTCTGAGGTTTATGGCGGCTTCGCAGCCGGAGCACGGGCAGTTGACGCTGGCCGAGGACGGTCGGTGGACATATGCGCCGAACCCGGGTTATGTCGGCGCGGATCGGTTCTCGTTCACGGCGACGGACGGTCAAGGCGGTACGGACACGGCGGTCGTCCGGCTGTATGCCGCTCCGACCGCCGACGAAATCATTCAGGAGTTGAAGGCGGCCAACCCCGGCAATCGGCATCCGCGCTTGATCGCGACCGAGGATGACTTCGCCCGGATCCGCAGCCTGCTGACTTCGGACGAGAACGTCGCGCGCTGGTTCGCCCAGGTGAAGCGCGAGGCGGATGATCTGCTGCCGCTGCCTCCGAAGGAATATAGTAAGCCGGACGGACTGCGGCTCGACGGCACATCGGCGCGCCGCGTCACGACGCTGGCTTTCGTATACCAAGTGACGCAGGACGCGCGGTATGCGGAACGCGCATGGGAGGAACTGGAGTATGTCGCCTCCGACGCGTATCCCGACTGGAGTCCGCAGCACTTCTTGGATACGGCGACGATGACGCAGGGGGTCGCGCTCGCGTACGACTGGCTTTATCATGCCTTGTCCGAAGAGCAGCGCGCGACCGTCCGCGAATCGATCGTCTCGAAGGGGCTGCAGCCTGCCGTACCGATGTATCTCGACAAGTCGTATTGGTGGGTGTACAACTTGGATAACTGGAATTTCGTGTGCAACGCGGGCATGGCGCTCGGCGCGCTCGCGATCGCGGACGAAGAGGAGGAGCTCGCCGGTCTTATCTTGCGGGAAGCGTTCAAGTCCATTCAGTACGGCTTGACGCAATACGCGCCGGACGGCTCGGCGATCGAAGGTCCGGCGTACTGGGAGTACGGGACGATGTTCCTCGTCTACTTCCTGAACGCGCTGGATACGACGTTCGGGCATGACTTCGGCTTCTCGGATCGGGAGGGACTCGCGGAGACGCCGCAGTATCCGATCTACATCGCGGGACCGAAGGGCACGTTCAATCATTCGGACAACGGACCCGCGCTCGTTCCCGGGCGGCTGCTGCTCTGGTTCGCAGACAAGTACGACAAGCCGGAGTACACATGGTACCATCAGTTCGCCGAACGCAATAACGCCGTGATCGGGCTTTACGATTTGATCTGGTATCGCCCGGATACGTACGGAGCGAGCGAGCCGGCGCAGCTCGATCAATATTTCGAACGTCCGAAGGCCGTCACGATGCGGAGCCATTGGACGGACGGCCACGGCTTGTTCGTCGGCTTCAAGGGCGGCGTCAACGGCGCGCCGCACGGCGACTTGGATACCGGATCGTTCGTATTCGACGCGCTCGGCGTCCGGTGGGCCGAAGATTTAGGCAGCGAGGATTATAATGTGCCGGGGTATTGGCAGATGGGCGAGAACGGGCCGCGGTGGAATTATTACCGCAAGCGCGCCGAGGGACATAATACGCTCGTGCTGAACCCTTCCGCCGAGCCGGCGCAAGTCGAAACCGCCGTGTCGGAGATCGCGTCCATGCAATTCCAGCGGGAAGCCGGCGGATTCGCCGTGGCGGACATGACGCCCGCGTACCGGGAGCATGCGGCGTCCGCGACGCGCGCCGTCGCCCTGCTCGATCATCGCCGTCAGTTCCTCGTACAGGACGAGGTGGAGGCGAAGGAGCCGTCGGAGCTCTACTGGTTTATGCACACGAGGGCGGACATCGATATCCAGGAAGGAGGCACGGCGGCGATCCTGACGTACGGCGATAAGCGTCTATGGGTGCAGCTGTTGTCTCCGGCGGAGGCGTCGTTCACGGTGTCGGAAGCCGCGCCGCTCCCTACGTCGCCGAATCCGTCCGGACAGACGACAAACTTCGGCGTCAAGAAGCTGACGATCCATATGGAGCAGGCGCTGCGCACGACGATTAGCGTCTGGATGGTGCCGCTCATGCCCGGCGAGCCGCTGCCGACCGCTTCGCCGGAAGTCGTCCCGATCTCGCAATGGACGGTGGAGGAGCGGGGCATGGCGAAACTCGCGGCCCTGTCGATCGACGGGGTGGCGCTCGCGGATTTCGATTCGAACCGCTACGTCTACGAGCTTCAGCTGCCTTCGGGCGACGCGGAGACGCCCGTAATCGCGGCTGCCGCCGCGCATCCGAATCATACGGTCGCCGTAAGCCAAGCGGCGGGCGTTCCGGGCGTCGCGAAAATTACGGTTACCGATCCGGAGGGGATCCTCAAGACCGGAACCTATTATGTAAGCCTAGTCGTACCGCCGGAGTATGGCATTCCGGAGGATCGCCCGTCCTACGCGGTCGCTTCGGTCTCCGCCAGCGCGCACGACGGGAACGTGCCGGACAACGCGATCGACGGCAATCTGAGCACCCGTTGGTCCGCCAGCGGAGAGCAATGGATCCGCCTGGACCTCGGGGAGACTCGGAGCGTGGCCGCCGTCGCCGCCGCCTGGTACAGCGGGAACGTCCGCTCCAGCTTGTTCAACATCGAGCTGTCCGAGGACGGAGCGCATTGGACGCGCGTCTTCGACGGGTCCAGCTCGGGGAAGACGCTCGATTACGAGCAGTATCAGTTCGACGCGACTCCCGCTCGTTACGTTCGGATCAACGGTTTCGGCAACAATCTGAACGCGTGGAACAGTATTTCGGAAATCGGCGCGTACGGTCCGAGATACGAGCTGGAGCGCGCCGTCCTCGCGTACGATCAAGAGGAAATCAAGCGGAAGGACTTCGTGCAGCTGAACGTCGCCGCTTATCTCGACTCCGGCGCGCCGATCGACCCGGCGGAGCTGCGAATCGCGTATTATTCCTCCGACCGGAAGATCGCTTCGATCGACGAGGCGGGCGTCATGTACTCCCAGAAGACCGGAACCGTCGACGTCTGGGCTGAAGTGACTTACAGGAATAAGACGATTACGAGCGAGACGCTTCGCATCGACATGCAGAAGAAGAACGGGAACGGACCGAAGGAATAGGGAAAAATAGATCAGCCCCAAGTCGAAACCGACTTGGGGCTGATCTGTGTAGTCGGAGCGACTCCGACTAGAACGCCCGAAACGGGCCTGAGGTGCGGAAGAGTCGGAGCGAGTCCGACTAGAGCGCCGGAGACGGGTCTGGGGTGCGAAATAGCCGGAGCGACTCCGACTAAAGCGCCGGAGACGGGTCTGGGGTGCGGAAGAGTCGGAGCGAGTCCGACTAGAGCGCCGGAGACGGGTCTGGGGTGCGGAAGAGTCGGAGCGAGTCCGACTAGAGCGCCGGAGACGGGTCTGGGGTGCG
>JAPSKX010000270.1 GCA_031181325.1 Paenibacillus sp. | reverse complement strand
GCCGCTTCGGCCTTTTCCAACTGGTGTTCCCACAATTCGGCGAGCGCCAAATCCTTGCCCCGCTCGAACATCTCGCTGCCGATGTCGCCAGGGTGGTTGTCGACGAGCGACAGCTCGCCGAGCCCGATGCCCATGGGTTCGTTCATGCCGAATGTATCGCTGTGTTCGAGGCGGCTGGCGAGTTCGTCTCGTTCGCGAGCGAGATCGCCACGCAATTTTTCGATTTGCGACTGCTGCAAACGTTCCATGGCTGCGGTCTCCTTCTCCTCGTAGTAACGTTAGGGTTTGCGGGAGGGCTTGGTTTTAGGAGCGGCAAATGCTAGGCGGACGTGCAACTCGTGGACGTTCTGGGGAATGCTATGGTACAATGACGGTTGGAATTTGTCGATTCCGACAGGAGGCTCGAACTTTGATCTATTGGTTGCTTTCGCTCGTCGTATTGCTGCTCGATCAATGGACCAAGTGGCTCGTCGCCACGCGCATGGACCTGGGACAAGTCATCCCGGTATGGGGCGACTTCTTCATGCTGACGTCCCACCGTAACCGCGGAGCGGCTTGGGGCATCTTGCAGGGGCAACGCTGGTTCTTCGTCGCCGTGACGATCGTGGTCCTGATCGGTATCGTGTATTATATGGTGCGGACGCTCCGCGAGAAGCGTCGACTGATGCCGCTTGCGCTGTCGCTTCTCTTAGGCGGCGCGCTCGGCAATTTCGTGGATCGCGTGCGGACGGGCGAGGTCGTCGACTTCTTCCACTTCGTCTTCGACTTCCGCGCCATCGGGATGAATTTCGTGTACGATTTCCCCATCTTCAACATCGCGGATGCGGGCATCAGCGTCGGCATCGCGCTCATCTTCCTGGACACCTTGTTGGAAGCGCGCCGAGAGAAACGGAGGTTGGCCCATGATTCCGTCAACGGATGATGCGGAAGCGTTCGGCTTCGAGGTCGGAGAAGACGAAGCCGGGCAACGGATCGACAAGCTGCTGGCGGACGCGATCGAGGACGTCTCCCGGTCGCAGCTGCAGGACTGGATTCGGGACGGCCACGTACAGGTGAACGGCTCCGCGGTGAAGCCGAATTACAAAGTCGGCGCGGGGGACGAGGTCGTCGTTCGTCCGCCGGCGCCGGCGCCGACCGAGCTGGTACCCGAACATATTCCGCTGGACGTCGTGTACGAGGACAGCGACGTCATCGTCGTGAACAAGCCGCGCGGCATGGTCGTGCATCCGGCCGTCGGGCATCCGAACGGGACGCTGGTCAACGCGCTGATGTACCATTGCAAGGACTTGTCCGGCATTAACGGCGAAATCCGTCCGGGCATCGTACATCGGATCGACAAGGACACTTCCGGACTGCTGATGGCCGCGAAGAACGACGTCGCGCATACGTCGCTCGCCGCCCAGCTGAAGGAGCACTCCGTCACCCGGCGTTATATCGCCGTCGTGCACGGGGTACTCGAGCATAACGAAGGCACGATCGACGCGCCGATCGGGCGCGATCCGCAGGACCGGAAGCTGTTTACGGTCACGGAGAAGGGCGCCCGCCACGCGGTGACGCATTTCGTAGTGTCGGAGCGGTTCGCGGACTATACCGTGCTCGAGCTGCTGCTCGAAACCGGGCGTACGCACCAAATCCGCGTCCATATGAAGTTCATCGGACATCCGCTCGTCGGCGATCCGGTGTACGGGCGTTCCAAGGGGCGCACGATGCAGGTGCCGGGGCAGGCGCTGCATGCGGCGGTGCTCGGCTTCACGCATCCGCGAACCGGCGAACGGCTGACGTTCGAAGCGCCGTTGCCGAGCGAGATGCAGGAGTTCATCGAGCAGCTGCGGCTCATGTAATGTAGATTGTCAATTTTACATATTTAGGAGGCATTTTCGCATGGATACGATGGAAATTATTAACTTTATCAAGAACAGCAAGAAGGTTACGCCGGTGAAGGTATACTTCAAGGGAACGATTTCGGCGGGCGAGCGCGGCAGCGTGAAGGTGTTCGACTTCGGCGAAGGCGGCGGCGTCCTGTTCGGCGACTTGGCCGAAGTGAAGCCGTTGCTCGACGCGAACGCATCGACGATCGAATATTACGAAATCGAAAACGATCGCCGCAATTCGGCCATCCCGTTGCTCGATACGAAAAACGTGAACGCCCGCATCGAACCGGGCGCGATCATCCGCGACATGGTGACGATCGGCGACAACGCCGTCATTATGATGGGCGCGCTGCTTAATATCGGCGTCGTCGTCGGCGAAGGCACGATGATCGACATGAACGCGACGCTCGGCGGCCGCGTCCAAGTCGGCAAGATGTGCCATGTGGGCGCAGGCTCCGTCCTTGCCGGCGTCATCGAGCCGCCGTCCGCGCAGCCGGTCGTCATCGAAGACGACGTCATGATCGGCGCGAACGCGGTCATCTTGGAAGGCGTGCGCGTCGGCGCGGGCGCGGTCGTCGCGGCCGGCGCGGTCGTCGTCGAGGACGTGCCGGCGAACGCCGTCGTCGCGGGCATTCCGGCGCGCGTCATCAAGATGGTCGACGACAAGACGAAGTCGAAGACGGAAATCATTAAAGAGCTTCGGAACTTGAAATAATGGGCGCTTCGTCGGTTTTCGGCGATCTCGTCGAGGTCCGCCGCGCGCTGCACCGCATCCCGGAGCCGGGCTTCCAAGAGTTCAAGACGCAGGCGTTCCTTCTCGACGCAGTCGGGCGGCTGCCGTCGGATCGCGTCGAGGTGAAGACGTGGCGCACGGGCGTGCTCGTCCGGGTGAAGGGCCGCACCGGCGCGCGCTGCATCGGATACCGCGCGGACATGGACGGCTTGGCGATCGAGGAGGATACGTCGTATCCGTTCCGGTCGGAGCACCCGGGCTTCATGCACGCCTGCGGCCACGACGTCCATATGACGATCGCCCTCGGGCTGCTGGCGGAGCTGGTCGCGTCTCCGGCGGACGACGATGTGCTCGTCGTGTTCCAGCCGGCGGAGGAAGGCCCGGGCGGCGCGAAGCCGATGCTGGAGAGCGAGGAGTTCCGGGCGTGGAAGCCGGACCTGATGCTGGCGCTGCATATCGCCCCGGAATATCCGGTCGGGACGATCGCTACGCGCCCCGGCACGCTGTTCGCGAACACGTCGGAGCTGTTCATCGACCTGAAGGGCGTCGGCGGCCACGCGGCGTTCCCGCATCGGACGAACGATGCGATCGTCGCGGCGGCATCGCTCGTGATGCAGCTGCAGACGATCGTCGCGCGCAACGTGAACCCGCTGGAGTCGGCGGTCGTGACGCTCGGCGTCATCCAAGGCGGCACGCGGCAGAACATTATCGCCGAGCACGTACGTCTCGAAGGGACGATCCGCACGCTGTCCGAGGGCTCGATGCCGGCGGTGAAGGCGCGGATCGAAGCGCTGCTGGCCGGGCTTGCGTCCGGCTTCGGCGTAACGACGTCGCTCGATTACGGCTCGAATTATTATCAAGTGTACAATCATGAGACGGAGACGGCGTCGTTCATGCGTTGGGTTCGGGAGGAGCTGCCGGACGTACGCTTGATCGAATGCGACGCGGCGATGACGGGAGAGGACTTCGGGTATTTCCTCAAGGAAATCCCTGGATTCATGTTCTGGCTCGGCGTCGATACGCCGTACGGTCTGCACCATGCGAAGCTCGAACCGAGCGAAGACGCGATTCCGCTCGCGGTGCGCGTTATGAGCTCCTATATTCGAACCATCGGAACCTCCGCGCGATCTTAGGATCGTGACGGAGGTTTTTTTAAGAAAGCTTTAAGAAAAATGGGCGAAGCCGATATGGTATGGTGGAAAGAGCCGCTTCAGCGAAGGAGCGCGAACGGAGGAGTCACCGCAATGGCGCAAGAAACGATATTGCTCGTCGACGACGAGAAGGAAATCGTCCAGCTGCTCGATATTTATTTTCGGAACGAAGGGTATCGGCTGCTGAAGGCGAGCGACGGGATCGAGGCGTTGGAGGCGCTGCGGTCGGAGGCCGTCGACTTGATCATCCTCGACGTTATGATGCCGCGCATGGACGGCGTCGAGGCGTGCATGAAAATCCGGGAGCATCGCCACATGCCGATCATCATGCTCTCGGCGAAAGGGCAAGACATCGACAAAATCACCGGTCTCAGCATCGGCGCGGACGATTACGTCACGAAGCCGTTCAGTCCGCTGGAGCTCGTCGCCCGCGCGAAGTCGCAGCTCCGCCGCTACAAGCAATTGAACCGTCCGGCGGAGCGCGAATCGGGCGAGATCGAAATCGACGGACTTCTCGTGGACGTCGCTTCGCACGAAGTGTCGGTGGAAGGGCGGGCGGTGAAGCTGACGCCGAGGGAATTCGCGGTGCTTGAGCTGCTGGCGAGAAACCGCGGCATCGTGCTTTCGATGGAGCGCATCTACGAGCATGCTTGGAACGAGCCGTTCCTGGACGGAGGCAATACGGTGATGGTCCATATTCGGAAAATCCGGGAAAAAATCGAACGCGACCCGCGAAACCCAAGGTATATTAAGACGGTGTGGGGCGTCGGGTACAAAATCGATAAATAAGCGCGGGCCGAGCGCGAGGAGGTGTGGGTACCGAATGAAAAAGTCCCCGTTTCGCACGATCCGTTGGCAATTCATCGCTATCATTCTGTATAGCTTGGGGTTATCCGCCGCGACCGTCGGGGCTTGTTATATGCTGTTTTATTTCGCGGTGTTTCTTCCGTTATCCGAAGGGAGCAGGGGGACGTTCGCGCGGGGCTTGTTCTGGCTCGTCAACAACGTGGGCTCGATGCC
>JAPSKX010000063.1 GCA_031181325.1 Paenibacillus sp. | reverse complement strand
AGAGGCGCTGCAGTCGCGCAAATAGGAAAACGACCGCTGGTAGGCGTATGTACAGCCTGCCGGGCGGTCGTTATCTTCGTCGTACCATTTATCGGTCGAACGACGGGGCTTCGCGGCGCGCCTCTTCCTGCGACGCCGGACGGGGGTCCGTCGGGACGGTCACCTGCTCTGCCGGGCGCGACGGAATCGGCGCGTAGGGCGCATAAGGCGAGTAGGGCTCGGACGGCGGGGCGAACGGGAGCGGGGGATGTACGACCAACACCATAAGTATGTTCTTCCTCTCTTCTTATCAATGTTTCTTTACCACCACTTATCCTATTCCGCATCTATGAAAATGTGACACCCGCGCCGAATTATTTTTTCGGCGGCGCGTCCGTGGGCATTACTAGCTACTTCACCTGGAGCGTATGGCGCGCGAGCCGGCGGACGAGCGCGAACGCGGCCGCGGCATAGACGAAGGTCAGCGCCGGCGCGGTCCATGCGAAGACGGCGGGTGGCGCCTCCAGGAAGATGGCGGCGCCGGTCGCGCCCGACACGCCCATATTGACGACCCAATAGAACGGATTCTTCGCGTTCAGCTCGGTCGAGTAGGGCTGGAAGATGTAATACATGAACAAGTGATGGACGGAGAAAAACACGGACAACGCCAGCGCCGACGTCCACACCCAGGTCAGCTCCGACGCGGACGATCTGCCGGCGGCCAGCGCGGGCGCCGTCAACGCGGCGGCGGCCGCCGCCCCGATCGCCAGGTTTAAGCCGGCGATCCGAACGAGGCGAATGCGGAAGTGGCGATTCGCCGCGCGCCTGTAGAAGCTGTACCGCAGCAAGCTCTGATCGCAATGATAGAACATGGCGCGGCACGCCGGCTCGCCGATGGACAGGAGGCTCATCGCGATCGGCAGGAAGCGAAGCAGCGAGGTCGCGGGAGCGGCAAGGAAGCCGGCGACGGCTTCGTTCCCGAACGCGGCGAGCAGTACGCCGAAAGCGCCGACCCCCGCTAGAATCGCCAGGCGCTTGTATACCGGCTTTACGAACAGGCTTCTGTGCCGGGCGAAGAAGATTGCATTCAGGTAGTCGTACCCTTCCAGACGCTCGAACCTGCCGGCTTGCCGCGCCGCATCGCCGTAATCGCTGTCCTTGGCGGCGACGGAGGTTTTCTGCGCGTCCGCCATCAGCTGTCCGAGGTTGAGCAGCGGATCGTCCCGCTTCGTCGCGGCGTCGACGGCCGCGCGGTAATCGCCGTACCGGGCGAGGAACGCCGCGGCATAGACGCCGAGCGCCGCGAGGGCGAGGAGCGTCGGCCATTGCCGCAGCGCGGCGCCGAACAGCGGCATCGCCTCGAGGAACAGCGGCGCATAGGCGGCAGCGTAACCGAGCAGGATCGTCAGCCAGACGGCGGCATTTTCCTTAATCAGCACCTTGCCGGTCGCTTCGAACAGCCTAAGATGGGCGTATTCGCAAAACACCCTCCACAGCGTAAGCGAGACGGCCAAGGCGGGCGCTAGCCATAACGGAGCGCGCAGCAAGGACAAGAAGAGCGCGAGCGCGGGGACGTAATACACAAAATAAGCAATGTACCGATGCGACAGGGTCGTCCGCATATAAGCCTCCGGCAGCATGCGCATCAGCTTGACGGCGACGTACTTCTCCCGTTTCGGCTCGAGGACCACGGCGCTGGAGACGCCTGCGGTCGCGAAGCTAAGCAGCAGGAAGATATGCAGGAACAGCGTAAGCCGTTCCGCGTCGGACGTTAGGCCGCTAAGCTCCGGGAGGGTCGGCGCATAAACGAGCAGACCGAGATAAGCGAACTTGGTCCCAAGCCCCCACAGCACGTTAGCGATCCAGGCGAAGACGGTCACGACCTGCTTCAGCCCGGCGTCGGCGTAGACGGCATCCGGGATCCGCCCGCCGACGAGCGGAAGCCGCTGCGCGTAATAGATCCATCGATTGACGGCGGAGGACATGCGCAACGCTTGCAGGGCGCTATACGTTTTCCACATGGTTCTCATCCTTCAGCAGCTCGATCACGCTCCGTTCGAACTCGGGACTTTGCAGCAGCTCGCTCGGCACCGCATGGAGGCGGCCGTTGTTCAACACGACCAACTCGTCGCACAGATCCGTCGCCAGCTGCAAAATATGGGTCGAGAAGATGAGAATATGATCGCGCTTCATCTCGCGAAGCATCGTTTTCATCTCCAAGGCGACGATCACGTCGAACGACGTAAGCGGCTCGTCGAGCAGGATGATCGGCGGCTTCGTGATCAGAAACAGCAGCATCTGGATTTTATTCTTCATGCCGTGCGAATAGCTCTTGATCAACCGGTGCCGATCTCCATGGGACATGCTCATCATATCGAAATACGCGTCGATGCCGCGCTCCGGCCGCGGCTTGTCGGGATGCACGTCCAGGTAAAACTTGACGAACTCGTAGCCGGTCAGAAACTCGGGCAGGATCGGCAGCGAGTATACATAGCCGACGTCTTCCTCTCGAAGCGCCCGCGTCGCGCCGTTCTCTTCGAGCAGCGCTTGTCCGCCGTCCATCGGCGTCTCGCCGCTCAAGCAATTGAACAGCGTCGTCTTCCCGGCGCCGTTGCGCCCGAGCAGCCCGTAAATATTCCCCTTTCGAAACTGGAAATCGGCGCCCTGCAGCACCTGCTTGTCGCCGAAGCTCTTCCGGATGTGGTTCAGGTACAAATTCAATTCAGGTTTCCTCCTTGGCGATCCATGTCCGCCGGAGTCAGCTCTCCGGCGCGACCGTAAATCGCAATACGGTTTTCAAGCGGGACGGTTCCGTCTTTCGAACGTCGGACAGGTAGATTTCCCGGTGCAGCTTCGACGCCCGGCGATAGCCGTTCGACCGGCAATACGCCTCCATCGCGGCGAAGCTCGCAGGCTCGTCGTCGTAGGGGCCGACGTGCAGCATCTGACAGCACAGCCCTTCCTCGATCGTGACGAAAGAAGCCTTATCGAGATACGGATTCGGCTTCTTCCGGCTCGTCTCCCGCAGGAAGCGCTCGAACAGCGCGGCGTCTACGAAGGCGGGCTGCCGGATCATGAGCGCGTACTTCAAGTTGCTCTTCACCGTATGCGGCACGGCCTTGTCGACGAGGTCCCACACGCCTTCGAGCGGGTAGATGGTGTATTCGTAGTAGCCTTCCGGCGGCGCGTCGCTTCGGTAAGACATCTTCACCGCATACGTCAAGCTGTACAGCGCCGCCATAGCCTTCGCGAAGTCCTCGCCGTTCGGATCGCCTTGTCCTTCGACCTGAATGAACGACATCGCGGGCACGTCGACGATCGTCGGCGCGGCGCCGGGGACGTATAACGCTTTCTCTTGCTTCTTGTAATTCGCTTTCGCCATCTTGACCATGACCTCCGAATGATTTCGAAAAATTGATTTCGGGATCAGTGTATCACTTTGAATCTGACAACAGCGTGTCGCATTCGCGATATCGGCGAAGCGCTCGCTCCAACGTCCGCGTTATCGCATCCCGGACGTCCTTCGGCTCCAGCACCGTCGCCTCGCCGCCGAACGAGAGGATATAGCCGTAAACCCAGTCTCCTCTCGGATAACGAACCGCGACGACGTAACTGCCGTCCGCCTCCTGCCGCACATCCTCCAGGTCGAACTCGTCGTACACTCGGTGCGCCGCGCTTGCCGCGATTCGCAGCACGATCTCGACGGGCTCCGCCGCCGCTTGATCGAATACGTCGGCCAGCGGGCGGTCGTCCCGGCTGCGCGGGAACCGTTCCTCGAGCGAACGCAGCGCGCGAAGGCGCGTCAGCTTGAACAGCCGTTCCTCCCCCTTCGTCCGGCAGTAGCCGTACAAATACCAGCCCCTGCCTTTGAAGAAGAGCTTCATCGGCTTCACGATCCGCTCCTGCCGCTCGCCGGAGCCGTTCGTATACTCGAACGATACGACCGCTCCGTCCAGAATCGCCGACTTCAGCGCCCGGAACGTCTCGCGGTCCCGCCCGCCGCCGCCCCAGCCCGAGAAGTCGACCTCGATCCAATCGTATGGCTGCGTGCGGAAGACGCTTCTGAGTTTCGAAAGCGCCGCGCCGGCATGATCGACGTTCAGCGCTTGGAGGCTCTGCAAGCTCGACAACAGCTGCTGCCTTTCCGGCTCGGACAGTAACGTCTTGTTCAACACGAAGTCGTCCAACAGCCCGATGCCGCCGCCCTGTCCCTTGCTCGTATAGATCGGGATGCCGGCGGACGATAACGCCTCGATGTCGCGATAAATCGTCCGCGTCGACACCTCGAATCGTTCCGCCAGCGCCTTGGCGGTCGTCGTCCGCTTGTCGAGCAGCATGTAGACGATCTCGAACAGCCTATGAATTTGCATGGGGCGCCTCCTATAGGAATGGTCTTGTTCTCCATAGCATATCATGCGGATGGCGCCGCTGTTCGTCCGCGCATGATTCGAGGCGGGGATCGCCGATTCGCGCGCTTCATCATCTACAAGTTGCGCTGTCCGATTCCGATATAATTGGTAAGTATATAGATATGTTTCGCGATAGGGGACAAGAATATGAAGCATAGACGAAGACGCGCGTTCGGGGTTCTAAGCTTGTTGGGAGTGCTCCTCGGTACGCTGCCTGCGTCGGCCGCGAGTTCGCAAGGGCCGGCCGCGCCGCCCGCGGTACGGTTGTCGTTCCCGGTCGTAGAGCCATCCGAGGGAGAAGCGATCGAAGGGACGCTTCAGGGTCGATACAAGGTGACTTGGCGCTTCGCCGCCGAAGCGGATGCCGAGCTGGCGGCCGGCGCGGACGGGACGTTCTACGACAAGTCGGAACCGGGCGGACTGGCGATCCTGCCGACGGGAGACCGGATGCGGCGAAGCGCGCATCCGCCGGCGCAGCCCCGCGGACTCGCCGCGCTGCCTTCCGGCGTAACGGCCGCCGCGAACGGACTGGCGGGACATACGAACGGGGAGCCTTGGAGCTATTCGCTTGGCGAAGGCCGTGTGCTTCAGTTGGATACCCTGCAATCGGACGACAGCGGACGCGTCTATTTCCACGACACGAGCGGCGATTACTACAGCGTCGATCGCCGCGGACAAGTCTCATTGCAGTTGTCCGTGGGGGATTCGGGCGCGTCGCTCCGCTGCGCCGCGACGCCGGCGGGCGATGTCGGCTGTTCGCATCCCGGGATCGGTCTGTTCGGCTTGCGAGGGAGCGTTCCGTCCCCTCGCATCTTGATCGACGGGGTCGAGCGCTTCCCGTCCGTCGCCCCGTTCGTGACGGAAGGGACGACGTATTTGCCGTTCCGCGACCTGGCCGAAGCGATGCGGACGAGCGTTGCGTGGATGGAGGACACCGGGGAGGTCGTCGTGGATGGCGGGAGCCGAACGCTGCGATTCGCGCCGGGAGCCGCCCATGCGTCGTTGAACGGCGAGCGAATTCCGATGGAGCCTGCCGGAATCGTGCGGGAGAACGTCGTATACGTGCCGGTGCGCTTCTTCGCGGAGGCGTTCGGCGCCATGGTCGTATGGGAGGGGAAGACGCGCGTCGTTCAGATCGTGACGAACGGATCGTAACGCTTAAGGGTTATTGCGCATAATCGCCGGAATAGTTGATGAGCGATACGTCCTGCACCCCTTCGATCCCGGATATTTCCGTGACGAAGGCGGTGTTGTCGTCTCGCAGCCGCATCTCGACCGTAAGCTCCGTGTAATCTTTGCGCACTGTCTTCGATTTTAGCTGGTATTCCATCTTCCGCATGAGCAGCCTAAGCGGGATCGTCGCATCGTCCGTATGGCGGATGATCAGCAGGTAGGGCTGCTCGCGAATTTTCTTGCGGGAGAGCCAGACGAGCACCGCTCCGATGACGAGCGAACCGAACAATGCGACAGGGTACAGCTTCGCTCCGGAGGCGATGCCGACGGAGATGGCCCAGAACATGTAGACGATGTCGAGGGGGTCCTTGACCGCCGTGCGGAACCGTACGATGCTGAGGGCGCCGACCATCCCTAAGGACAACACGATATTGGTGCTGATCGTCATGATGATCAGCGTCGTGATCATGGTCATCAATACGAACGTTACGTTGTAATTATAGCTGTACACGACCCCTCGGAAGGTCTTGCGGTAAATGTAAAAGATGAACAGTCCGATCAAAAACGAGGATCCGAGCCCGAACAGCAAGTCTATATACGACACGCTGTTGAACGAATCGAGATTTAAGATGCTTTTTTTGAATATGTCTTGGAAATTCATCGTGTCGCCCATTCCTCGTTCCACTCCTTGCCGTCTCTCTAAGGTCTTACGCGTACCTAACGGCTGCGTTCGCCATCCTCTTTCGGCGGGTTAGCGCCGATAATGCTTCATGCCGAGCTCCCGGCACAGCACGTACTTCGAGATCGTCGATCGCACGGCATCCGCAGGCTGAGCGAGTATTCGGATCATCTCGGGCAAAAACTCGTTGTATTTGATCTCTAAGATCGTGCGCGTCGGCTCCAGCGCCTCCGCGAGCGCCAGGCCGGGATCGAAGAGGTCGCTGCTGTTGACGCTGCCGGATAGCTTCTTGTCGAACGTAATGCGAACCTCGCCCGCATCGTACGTATACGCCTCGCGCGTGTAATCGACGATCGTGACGGGGCGGAAGCCGCGGCTCGAGACCGCATGGGCGAACTCCTTCGCCAGCGGAACGTCCGATCGGACGAACGGCGTCAGATCGCCGGCGAGCAGACGATCGTATTGATCGCGGTTCAGGGACGCGGACTCCTTGCACACATAGTCCCCGTATCTGCTCTTTCTTTCCAGCTTAATGACGCGATCCGAGCCGTTATAGATGCGAATGCGATACTTCTGGCGGCTGAACACCCCGTTATTCTTATCGTGGAGCGCGTGATCGTGCGGCCCGTCGAAGTACAGGCTGCGGATGCCGTACCCTTCGCGGTCCCCGGAATGTCCGTCGATCGGAAGCAGCGCGGACACGCGTCCGCGCAGCTTCGCGTATTCGAGCGGATGAATGTAATATTTCAATTCGTGCCTCAGCTTTCGGCCCAGAAATTCCATCGCTATTCACCTACCTTAATTTCGCGAACGCCGTAGTGAGGATTGCCTTCCGCGTCCTCGAACTGATCGAATGCGAATTGCTCATGACCGGCACTGTCGCGCGCGACGACCTTCCAGTAATAGGTGCCGGGCGACAGTTCGCGCGTCAGATTCGTCTCCCGCATGGCGATGCGCTGGTCGACGACGGTCGTCATCGCGGGATCCTTGGCCAACGTCCAGTCGTAGACGATATCTTCGCCCTGCAGATCGAAGGAGGGGTCCCATACGAACATAAAACCGCCGGTTTCCTGCGGGATTAGGTTCCCTAGGTAAAATGGCTTCGGTTTTTGAATGTCCGCCAGGAACCGCTCGATCGAACGCATCGGCGTACCGGCGATTCTCTCCCACTCGGCTTCCAGGTCCCCGACCTCGATCGGCAAGTAATCGCTGTCGGGCGCGCGCTTGATCAGCGTCTGAACCGGCAAATAGACGTCGAGTCGCTCTGCGACGGCTTCGTTATTCATGGTCGATTCATATAATACATCGATCTTATCCTTAAGCAGCTGCACGTTCTTCTCGCTGCGGAAGAATCGATTATGCAAGAGACCGCCCCAGTAATTGCTGATGCCGTTTTGATAATTGCCGATCGTCTTCAGGGATCGCTGCAGCTCCCACGCCCCGTCGTAATCCCATGGGAGAAAGTACCACTTCTTCGAGTTGAGCGGCGAGTAAAGCAAATAGTTGTGGGCGTCGGTGTCCATATTGTCCATCAAGATGTTCGTGGCGAGCCATGTCAAATAGTTATCCAGATCGAAGTGTTCGGCGACGACCTCGTCGATCGGGATGGAGATGTTGTTGACGTCCTCGAGCATGGCGATGAGCTTATCATGATCTTCTCTGCCCTGAATTTCAAGATACGCCTCGAAGGCCGCCTTGTCGTAGGTCGGATCCGATTGGGACTTAATCGCATCCGGGTAGCGGAAAAACTCGAAAAATTCCGCTTTGTACAATTGACCGTACGGGTCCAGCCAGTGATTCTTCAGGAATTGCTCGTTCGGGTTCTCGATATGCGTATAGAGCCCGTAATCGACGAAGGCGGCGTCGGCCCCGTCTCCGCTCGACAAGTCTTTGACGAACAACCGAACGAACTGCGTGCGCAGGCTGACCATGTCGGGCAGCGTCTCCATCAAGTCGTAGCTTAGCTTATTGCGGATGCGCGACGCGTCGAACGGGTGTTTATTCAAGTTCAACACGCGCTGGTCCCGCCATAATCCGGCTTGATCGTTCAAGCGAACCTTGTACGAGCGTTGAGAGGCGTATCGGGCCGTATTGCCGCGAAGCGACACCTTGCCGTTGGCCTCGTCGGCTCCGTAGCCGAACATGCCGCTCCGGGGGCCGCTGCCGTCCGCCGCGCCTTCCTGCAAGATGATCTTAAGATCGCCTTCCTCCATCTCGCTGCGGAGCCGGTTCAGCCGGTACCAATCTAACGCGGGCTCGGCTCCGTCGTCGGATGATTCCGGCAAAATAGTCATATATAACGCAATGATCGAAGCGTCGTCGTCGCGTTCGTACAGTCGCTTATCCTCGATAAGTCTCTGCGGCTCGGCGGGCTCCTGGACCGGCGTCTCGACCGCGGGCGCCGCGGTTTCCCCGGCGTCGTTCGCGGCATCGCCGTCCACGCATGCCGTCAGCGCCAGGAAGAGCGCAAGCGCAGTCGCGATGCGCGCCGACGCGGTTTTCCATTTTCTCCAGAACGGCGCTTTCCTCCTGATCGAGATCGGCTGCGCGCAGAAGGTGTAGTAATCGATATTCCGGACGTAATACACGAGACGGCTCAGCCCGAGCACGAGGAACAGGAAGGAGGCCGCGAACATGCCGAGCCCGTGGAACCCCGCCTTCATCATCCAATACGACAAGCCGATATTCAGAAGCACGAACAGTCCGCTGATCGCCGTCACGCCCTTGCGATCGTCGAAGTATAGGAGAATCAACATGACGATAAACGAAATAATGAAGAGATAATACCCGAGCGCCAAAATGCTGAATGTATCCAACTGCGCCATCGTAAACCCGATCGCCGGCAGCAGCTTCATGCCGATCGCGATGCAAACGACCGTGAAGAGCAGCTGTACCTCCATGATGAAGCTGACCTCCTGCATTAAGGTGCGCTGCATCTCTTTCTTGGCCCGTTCGATGTCCGCATACGTTCCGCCGTTCAGAATTAAGTTATAGTAATCTCGAAATTTTTCGTAGAACGCGGTCTCGACCGATACGACGAACGTAACGAGCGTCGGAACCACGGTAAGGTATGCGTAGAATACGGGAAGGTCGTAGAACGGCGATATGGCGTACTTCTCCGCGACGCGAGCGCCGTGCACGCCGGACCAGTAGACGAAATTGTGCACGTACACCCCGGAGTAAAAGAACGTGCCGATGAAGAACAAGGACGGGAACTTGCCGAAATACGACAAGAACGCGAAGTACACGCGGCTCGACTTCTTCGGAAATCGCTGCTCGAAATGAATGGAGCACAGCATGACGACGGCGAAAAATCCTGCGTCCAGCGCGATCAGCACAGCTTCCGCGCCATTGTAAGGCGAGTGGAAGAGCAGCGCCCAAGCCAGCAGAACCGATAGACCGATCCCGATCGCGAAGTTGCGCACGATGCGCCGGTAATCCTTCAAAGCCGACAAGTGCACGGTTTGGATCCAGATGACGATCAGCTCGGCGAACAACATATAGGCGGCGAGCTTGTAGCCGAAGCCGACGGGCAGGTCGTGCAGGAACCCCCAGGCGACCAGCAGGCCGACCGGCAAACATACGGCTGCCGCGCCGTAGTACGAGGAGAGCAGATGCTCCAGCTTCCGCAAATACATCATATCCGCAATGAAGCGCGTCAGGAGCATGGACAAGCCGCCGGTGATCAATACCGAGAAAATAAAAGCGTACACGACCGTGCTTAAAAAAAGCTCTCTCTCCGAAAAGGCCGACCCCGCGTGCACCATCATCCACTGCATCAAGACGATCATTACCATGCAGAGCACCATGGGTCCGATCGTCGTGACGGAAGAGAACGCATAGGCTTTGACGCTGCTGATCAAGCCTTGTTCGCGGAATAGCTTTCGGAGCTCGAAGCCGACGCCTGCCATAAGAATCCTCCTTCGTATCGGGAATACGTGTCGCGATAGCGCTCGATGAACAGCTCGCGGGAATACAGCTTGCGAGCGCGGGCCAATCCGTTGCGCCCCATATCGGCGCGAAGCTTCTCGTTTTTGCATAATCTGACGATCGCCGCCGCCATATGATCGTAATGCATGACGGGAACGATATACCCGGCATGACCGAATTCGTCGTCGACGCCTTCCAGCAGCTCGCGGCAGCTGCCGACGTCGGTCGTCACGCAGGGCTTGGCGCAAGCCATCGCTTCGAGTACGGCCAACGGCATGCCTTCGCTGATGCTGGAGAGCAGGATGATATCCAGCTTGGGCATGTACTCGGACACCTGCACCTCGCCGGTGAAGATGACGTCCTCGAGCTGGAGCGCTTCGACCAGCCGGCGGCATTCCGTCAAGTACGCCTCGTCCTCTTCGGAGGGCCCCATAATGTACAGCTCGGCATTCGGGATTTCGCGCTTGACGAGCGCGAAGCTGTGGATCATCGTCTTGATGTCCTTGATCGGGACGACCCGAACGATCGCGCCGAGGCGTATCGTTCCGTCGGGGTTCGCCGGCGCGTTCGCGATTGCGTCGTATTGCGCGAGGTTGACGCCGTTCGGAATGATGCGGATTTTATCCGGAGCGCACCCCAGTTCGATCTCGATCTCGCGGTTTCGATTGAACAACGTGATGACTTCGTCCGCGGCATCGTACGCGCATTCGGATAAGCGGTAGAAATATTCGATCCACAGGTCTTTGAAATAACCCTTTACCCATCCGGCTTTAATGATTTCTTCCTCGCGTTCTCTGGAATAGATGCCATGCTCGGTCACGAGGTACGGCTTGCGGCGCGTATGCTTGGCGAGGGCGCCGATCACGCCGGCGTACCCCGTGGAGGCGCTATGATAGAGATCGGCTTCCGGGATGTCCTGTCGGATGGAGATGAGCAACGGGAGAACCATGGAACGGACCGTCCAGAACATCTCGGTGAACGGGACTTGTTCGTATTTGTCGCGGCACAGCTCGACCAGAACGTCGAAGTAGTCCTTGCTCATAAGGAAATCGGCGGCAGCCTTGAATTTCTCCGTGCGAAGCAGCTGGAACAGCTCCGGCCAATCGATATGTTTTCCGCCGCCGAGCAGCGAGAAGAGCGCTTCGCGCTGCCGAGTCGTGAGTCGAAACCGATGACCCCATTCCCCGTCCTCCCGTAAATAAGCGTCTAGGAACGTCTCTTTCACTTCTCGGATATTCGGCGGCAGCTTGTATTTGAATTGCCCTCGCTGCTTCTCTTGAGCCCCGATCGCGTAGATCGTAAACTCATGCTCGGGCAGGTTCGTAATCAGCGAATGGATCCAGCTCGAGACGCCGCCGGTTACGTAGGGATACGACCCTTCGGCGATCATGCAGATATGCATGGGCATTACCCCCCTAGATGGATGGAAAACTTGGATTTCTGAGCTTCGATCAAGTAGGTGCCTTCGTCGATTCGGATGCTCCGGCAGCCCGACGTCGCGTTGATCTTCTTCTCCGTCCGAAAAATGTAATAGCTTGTTCCGTCGAACGGCTGAATCGTGCCGTTGAGGGTCCCATCCTCCTCGCGCTCCCATTCGACCGCGCTCGTCAGCACCCGCTCCGCTTCGATGCCGGCTTCGACGGCCGTAAGCGGACGGAGCCAAGGGTAGGTCTCGTTCAAGCGCCGCTGCATGTTTTTGAAGCCGTCGTAGAGGTCTTCCCATGAACGGTTCCCGCTTCGTTCCGCGCTCAACACGTCATCCGGATGCACGAAGTGCGAGAAGATGCCGAGGGAAGTCATCGCATTCGCCTCCGCCCATCGATCGAACGGCAGCTCGAGGTACCCGGACGTAACGCGGGGCAGCTCCAGGATGCCGTCCGAAGCGATCTCGTACTCCTGCACGTAGGACAGCCCGGTCGCGTCTTCTCCGTACAAGGAAGCGATGATCCCCATATCCGGCCAAGCGGCCTTCAACGCTTCGCGTCCCTCGGGCGACAGCACGTTGGAAGGGGGGACATAGGTGATCAAGCGGTATTGCGGGAACGCCTTGGCCGCGAACGCGACCGTCTCCCGGATCGCCGCGGCCATATCGCCGGCGTCGTCCCAAGCGGTATAACCGAATTCGGCCGCAACGGAAGAATCCGTAACCAACGATTGGTGATTGAAGCCGTGCAAGCCGATTTCGCCCCCGCTCTTGATCACTTCCCGGCCGTAAGAGATCAGTCCGGCCGGGTCTTCGTCGACGGGGCCGGCGAAGGGAGGCTGCACTTGGTCGGTATACGAATGTATGAGCACGGCCGTATATTCGAGCCCGTGCTGTTTGGCGACCTTCAGCATATCGGGCCACCAGATTTCTTTAAAGAAATGGACGCGGTCGCGATTATAAGTGTCATAGATCGACCGGTCGATCGTATCGGCGATCGGAGCAGGGAAGTCGTCGATGAACATGAGTTTAGCATTGAAGACCGGGTAGATAAAGTCGGGGATCAGCATACTGATCGCGCCGGCGATCAAGCCGCGATTCGTCTTCTCCTGAAGCATCGTTCCGTTGAACACCATGAATTTCCCTTGGCCGTATGCGTGATCCCACAGGAGCGGGACTCTGCTTGCGGTTTGCGCCAGAAGACGGCTCTCGTCCTCCAGCTCGAGACGGAGCGACATGTTCGTGATAAAGTCTTCTTCCATCGCAAGCCCTTGCTCGCCGATCAGCACATTGCCCGTCAGCTCGATACTGTGCTCCGCCGCGTAATCTCCCGTCGATCGAATGCCCATCTTGCGGTACAGCTGGTAGAACGCATCGTCGAGATTCGGAGTCGTCGTGATCAGCGCGTATCCTCCGCGCTCGACATAGTCGGCTAACGCCGCGACGTCGACCAGTCCCAGCTTCGCGGAAGAGAGGACGACGGCGCCGCAGCCTTCCGGCCGGAACGTCTCCGCGTCGAATTGACGGACCGGCCGCTTCATATATTCGAGCACCCGCTCGGCGTTCGCATTGATCTTCTCGTAATACCCTTCGGGATCGTCCGGATCGTAGATCAAGCAGAACGGAGGACCCGAACGGCTGGCCGCCGCGGCTTTCGCTTCTTCGGGCCGCCACTTCTGTACCGTGTCCGTCAAGTTCTGATTCCGGTTGAATTGGAGCAAATATTCGGAATTCGTAATCTGAACGGCCGCCGCCAACAGCACGATTCCCGTGATGATAATATACACATTACGATGTAATCGCAGGGTCGTCTTCTTTCTCATTGCGGTGTGCCTCCGTCCAAAAGCGTACGATCTTGAGCGCATGGCTGGTTAGCCGTATCGTCGAAGCCTTCAATCGAGCCAACGTCTGCTGCAGCTGCTCGTACGCGCGCATAGCGTAATACACTTTCATCAGGGCAAGATAAGGACCTTCGCGCTCCGGATACTGCTCCAAATAGAGCCGGGCGAACTTCTCCGCGCGTTCGAATTCCCGAAGCTCGAGATCCGCCTCGATCTTCTCCTCATAGGCGTCCGCAGCCTTCGGGTCCGCCTCCAGCAGCTGCTCCAGCACGTTCGTGTACGTATGTTTATACATGAGGAGCGTGCGCTCGTCGATGAACCCGGATCGCATATAGCTCTTCAGCACGGTCGCATACGATTGAAGAAAGTACGGATCGTTCTTCTCTTCTTCGTATTTCACGGCGAGCTCCTGCAGCGATAACGTCAGCTTTCGCTTGACCTCCACGATCGCGCTGACCGCGTAATGGGAGGTTTCGGTATCCTCGTTCGCGACCGCGATGCGAAGCACCTCGAGGTATTCGAGCGAATCCCGCTTGAGCAGGTCGATCATCACCTTGCGCCGGCTGGATCGATCGTTCACGTACAACGCCTCTTCGAGCGGGACGATATTGATCTCCTTCTCGGCTTGGGGTTTTAAGAACAAGCCGGCTTGCGCGGCGAGCGCGTCCGACTCGTAGTTGAATATTTCCGGTTCCAAGTCCCGCCCGTACCGGTCGTTGCGCTCGTGCCAGCGCTTCGTCCAGAACAAGGGCAATATCAGCCCGATCGCGGGGAGGCAAGCCGCGAAGGCGAGCCTCGCGACCCATTCCCTCCAATCGCGACGGTAACGAAGGAAGAGAATGGCGGCGCAGCCGACGACATAGAGGAGAAACAACCGTTCAAACATATTGATCCGCTTCGATCAGCTGCATCGGGATGTTTTGTTTGCGGAAGCGTTCCAGCACGAACAAGGCTTCCTGTTCGGAGGAGTTCGACAGGAGCACCATCAGCGTGCCGTCCGCGCCGAGGCCGATGTAATCCGTCTCCCGCAGCGCGCCGGAAATTTGGCCGGGCAACGTCTCCAACGCGGCCGCTTGCTCCTGCAGCGCAAGCAGCGCGAATTCGATGCCGTGCTTCTGATTCGCGACCTTTTTGCTCTCGAGAATTTCCGCGAACACCTCCGGCCTCAACACGGTCGTTCCGTCCACGTAACGTTGGCTGCCCGTCGCTTCGACATACGACAGCGCGCGAGAGAGGGAGGAAGAAATCAAATCGACGACGATCCGAAACAAGTTTTGATAGTACTGCGTGAAGTGATCGAATTTCATATGATGAAGCGATATGACGGCCACCACCTCGCCGTTTGTTACGACGGGAGCGGAGAGCAAGGGTGCGTCTCCGGATAACGTTTTGTTGACGAATAACGTTTTCGTTCTCAATATCCGTTTCACGTAGTCGTAGTCCTCCGCCTTCATGGACTTCGGGACGCTGAACTCGTCGTTCTGCGATCGTGCGGCCAGCCGGAGATAGCTGCGATACTTGTTGACGATGTAGATCGAGACGGTGTCGGCCCGCATAATCGTCTCCACGACGCTGACCGTCGAAGCGAGTATTTTTTCGGGCTCCAAGCTTTCCAGCTCTTTCGTCACGGCGTAGATCTTGCCGAAGCTGTCGCTGTTATTCATAATTTGCCGCTGAAGTTCATCCTTGATGGCGCGCGTCTCCCTATGGACTTCGTTCAAGAATCGATACTTATCTTCCAGTACCGCGTATTGCCGATCTTTCGCTTGAATGACGGTCGCTTTGCGCTCTATGGAGTAGCCGACGACCAATCCGACGAATAAGTACGTCGCGATCGTAAAGAAGAAGTTCGTGTCATACAGCATCGCGATCATCTCGCGGCCTTTGTCCAGCTCGAATCGGATATAGAGCACGGTCGAAAGCGCGATCGCGACGAGCGACTGCCGGTTCCCGTACAAAATCCCGAGCAGGATAATATAGATTAGCTTGAAATCGAATAGGCCGTACAGGCTTTCCTGCACGTTGTAGGTCAGCCAGGCGGTCGCGCCGAACGCGAGCGCATTCTCCGCATAGGGAAGCAATGTGCGGAGCCAACGCCCGAGCGTAGACATCGGTTTGCCGGCGTCGTTCCTCTCCGGCGCGTTCCGTTCGTCGGGAAGATTCGCGCGGAACCACTCGTACGTGCGACGAAGCCCGGTCTCGGGCGAGACGATCGGCGCCCAATCCAACGCCGCCATCAAGCGCCCGTTATCGAGAGAGGAACGGTAGATATCTCCTTCGCGGCTTTCCTGATATCGGACCCGAATGCCGTCGTTCATCGACCGAAGAATCCCGATCAAGTCATTGACGCTGGTCTCCGTATTCGTCGACAGGTTATACACGCCTGTCAGGGTGGAGTTGGACGAACGGTAGATCGCGTCGGCGACGTCCTGCACATAGATGAAATCCCGCGTCTGTTCCCCATTGCCGTATACGGTCAGTTCCGAGCCTTGCAGCGCGCCGCTTACGAAGGTCGAGACGACGCCGCCCTCGCCTTGCCGACCTTGTTTGGGGCCGTATACGTTGGAGAGACGGAAGCACAGCGTATCCAAGCCGTAGATGTCGCTCCACGCGGCGCAGTAGCGCTCGCCCAGCCACTTGTTTAACCCGTACGGGGAGATCGGATCGCAAGCCGACGATTCGGAGACGGGGCAGTCGGCGTTCTTCCCGTACACGGCTGCGGAGGACGCGAATATAAATTTCTTGACGCCGTATTTATGAGACAAGGTCAGTATGTTCGCTAGACCCAATACATTGGACTGCGCGTCGTGCGTCGGGTTGGCCATCGACTCCGCTACGCTGACTTGCGCGGCGAGATGGACGACGATATCGAATCGACTCGAACGGAACACTTCCTCGCATTTCGCATCCTCGACGGACAAGATATATCCCTTGTGTTTGAATGCGACGTTGCGACGATCTCCGGTCGATACGTTGTCGATGATCGATACGTCGTAACCCTCTTGATAGAAGCGTTCCGCGACGAACGAACCGATGAAGCCGTAGCCTCCGGTAATGAGTACCCGCATTCTCGAACCTCCTGAACTGCGGTTGGATCGTGTCGATGCGTATCGTATACGTCGACGTTCCGATTGCAGTAAAATACTAAATCTATTGTAACTTTCGCGTTAAGATCGGGCGACGGGCAAGGTTTGGAAAGAGACGTTGATCGACGCTCGCTCCGTCTGATACGATGTAGCCACGAAGTTTGCGCGGAGGAGAACCGATATGAAAAGAAAAACCGTGCTCGCCGCGGCCGCGTTCCTGACGATTTCCGTCGGATCGTTCCTGGTCTTTCTGAAGCTGTCCGCGACGATGGCGCCGGCGACCGTCACCTACGTGCCGATCGAATCGACCCGCGTCTTGAACAACCCGTACATGGGCTTCGCCGTCGACGCAAGGACCGACGAAGCCGAGCAGCCGCATCGCTTGGCGCACGCGAACCTGCTTTGGAGCGAACTGGAGCCCGAAGAAGGTCGCTACGACTGGGACGCGATCGAAAGCAAATATCGATTCGATCTCTGGCGCGGCAGGAACGTGAATCTCGTCATCCGCGTCATCCTGGATTATCCGAGCGATACGAAGCATATGGATATTCCGGAATGGCTGTACGAAGCCATCGACGGGCAAGGGACTTGGTACGATAACGACTACGGCCAAGGCTTCAGTCCCGACTATCGTCATCCGACGCTGATCGAGAAGCACGAAAAATTGATTCAAGCGTTGGCGGACCGATATAACGACGATCCGCTGATCGCCTTCGTTCAACTCGGCAGCCTGGGTCATTGGGGCGAGTGGCATACGCGCGACGAAGAGCCGGGCCGGATCGACTTTCCGAAGCGGACGGTCTCGAGCCGGTACGCCGAACATTACGTGAGGCATTTCACGAACAAGCCGCTGCTGATGCGCAGACCGCATGAGATCGCCCGGGACGCGAAGATGGGACTGTTCAACGACGCCTTCGGCAAGAGGGACGCCACGATCGACGGCTTCCTCGATTGGTATACGAATGGATATACGAATTGGCTGACCCAGGAGCCCGAACCGGCGATGCCGGATTTCTGGACGACGGCGCCGGTCGGCGGCGAGTTCGCCGACGAACTGCGGTATGTGCAGGACGACGCGATCGACGAGACGATCATGCAGGCGAAGCTGACGCACGTCACCTGGATGGGGCCGAATGCGCCTTACCGGGAGCCCGTCGGCGGAGCGCTGCAGGCGAACATCGACCGCTTCCTGACGACTGTCGGGTATCGGTTCGTCATCGCCCAGGAGACGCATGAAGAGGAGGTCGAGCCGGGCGATACGCTGCATGTTCGGGCGACCGTCGTCAACCGGGGAGCGGCGCCGTTCTACTTCCCGTGGCCGCTCGAGCTCAGTCTTGCCGACCGAGCGGGCGCGATCCGACACAGCGTTCGCGCAACCGAAGACATCCGCGCTTGGCTGCCGGGGACGCGGGAGGTGTCCGCGGACATTCCGATCCCGGAGTCGCTGCCGCCGGGCGAGTATACGATTTTGGCTGCGATATTGGATCCGATCAGCGGGCTGCCCGGCGTCGAACTGGCGATCGAAGGCCGGCGCGCCGACGGACGGTATGCGCTTGGAAGCTTTACGGTCAGGGAATAACGCTACACCCGCCCTTTTGTGCTATTAGCCGCCTAGGGAAGTAGTGTAACACGACGATCTGAACAAACTCTGAACAGAATATGTCGAATGATGTCGAAAATTTGGGATTCGGAGCTGCCTCGGCAGCTGCGAATCCCTTATCGGTAAGCGGCCTGCGTGCGTTTAATATAAAAAAACCATGCCGTTTCTCCCGAAACGACATGGCGCGGGACGTGAACGTTATCGAAAGGCGGTACGTTCACAACGTTCTAAGCCGAAGCTCATAGAAATACTGCACGATCGGATGTTTAAGCTTCATCTTCTCGGACATGTTTACAATGCGCTTTTTCCCGACTCGTCTGTCCACCAGCGCAAGAATGTTCAATAAGATTTCCTTGCTCTCTAAGCTTTCCTCGATCGATGCGGATAAGAATTTCGTCGCAACAACGATGAAATCGGATTTACTTAATGATGACTGTGCCGCCATAAGCTCCTTAGCATGTTCCGATAGTTTCCTGTTTCTTGCGATGATTAGCAGACGATCCTCCGGAACGGTCCCCTTGATATCCCGCCTGACCGCTTCCAGTTCTTCGTCGCTTACAGGGATTTGGAGGTTCGAATCATTTTTAATCTCCAGTTCCGTGCGGTACCATCTGATGAAGCCCGTTGTATCGTTCATTTGGAGTACGTTCTTTTTATCTACCGCGATATAACAAAGTCCGGTTTTATCGGGTAAATACCGGTAGCCGGTCGCCCGGTAATCGACCCTGCCGCATAACGCGGGACTGAGAAAACTTTCCAGGGTTTGTTTCAATTTGCTCCAGGCCATACACGCCTCCTGTATTCTCTAGATGTGCACTCGTACCATCCATTATACAATACCTAATTTCCTTCTCATCAAACAATGAATGCCCAAGCGCTTCCATCGGCTTGGGCATGTCGTCGGTACGTGCGGCTCTACCGCCTTGCTCACAGCTTTCTCACGAGCGATACGCAGCACTCCACGTGCGCGGTGTGCGGGAACATGTCGACCGGCTCGACGGACGCGAGACGGTATGCGCCGCCCGCAAGCAGCAGGGCGGCGTCCTTCGCGAGCGTCGAGGGGTTGCACGAGACGTAGACGATCCGCTTCGGGCGCACGCGCAGCAGCGCGTCGAGCAGCTTGCGGTCGCAGCCGGAGCGGGGCGGGTCGACGACGACGACGTCGGGACGGAACCCGCTCTCGGCCCATCGCGGCAGCAGCTCTTCCGACAAGCCGACATGGAACGAGGCGTTGGCGATGCCGTTCGCGCCCGCGTTGCGCCGCGCGTCCTCCACGGCTTCGGGCACGGCCTCGATGCCGCGCACTTCCCCGGCCGCCCGCGCGAGCCAGAGCGAGATCGTACCGACGCCGCAGTAGGCGTCGACGACGGTTTCGCCGCCGGTCAGGGCGGCGGCCGCCGCGGCGCGCTCGTACAGTCGAACCGTCTGCGGCGGGTTCAGCTGGAAGAAGGCGCGCGGGGACAGCTCGAACGTCAGGTCGCCGAGACGTTCCTTCATGCGCTCCGCGCCCCAGACGACGCGGGTGCGGTCGCCGAAGACGAGCGGCGTGTCGTCCGGATTGACGTTGTGCGCGATCGAGACGACGCGCGGCAGCGCGCGGCGCAGCTCGGCGACGAGCGCCCGCTCGCTCGGCAGCTCGGCGCCGGTCGTCACGAACGTCAGCTGCACCTCGCCGGAGGCGAGCGCCGCGCGCGCGACGACGGTGCGCAGCGCGGACGGGCCGCGGCGGATCGCGCCAGCGCCGCGAGCGCCGCCCGGTCGGGACGCGCCCGGACCCGGCCGACCGCCCGAGCGCACGGCGTATTCGCCGTCCTCCGGCGCGGTCTCGAGCGCGCGGCGATAGCTCGACGCATCGGCGAGCGGCAGTCCGAGCGACTGCACGATGCGCTTGACCGTCTGCATGACGTCGTTCACGGCCGAATGCTGCACGGGGCAGCCGGCGATATCGACGAGACGGCGCGAGCCGGCCGCGTACAGCCCGGCGAGCACCTCGCGCGAATCGCCGAGGCCGAGCTGCAGCTGCGCCTTGTTCCGATACGCGCGCGGCTCGTCCATGCCGACGATCGGCGCGAGCGGCAGCGCGTCCGCGGCGATGCCCGCATACCGGGCGAACGCTTCGCGGACGAGGCCCTCCTTCTCGCGCAGCTGCGCCGCGTAGGCGAGATGCTGCAGCGAGCAGCCGCCGCAGTCGTCGTACCAGGCGCAGAACGGCTGCGTCCGATCGGGCGACCGCTTCTCCGTCTTGACCGCCTCGCCGTACAGCAGCTTCGGCTCGACCTTCGTCACGCGCGCCCGCACGACCTCGCCCGGCAGGGCGCCGTCCACGAACATCGCCTTCTTCTTGTAATAGCCGACGCCCTCGCCGTTAATGCCGAGCCGCTTGATCGTGACGACGACCGCGTCGCCGACGCGCAGCCGATCCGCGTCGGCGCCCGATACGGCGGCCGCGCCGCCGTTCGGCTTGCCCGCGGGCGCTCCGCTTGCGCGTCCGGCCGGCGCTTCGCCGTCGGCTCGAGCCGCCGGCGAGCCATGCTCGGAGGCCTTCCCGCCGCCGCGCTTCTCGTGCTTGCCCGCGGGCGGTCGCGGGGTGGGGTTCGTGTTCATCATGGGGATCTCCGTCCGTTCTTGCTAGAAATATATCGCTACTCCCACTTTACCATATCGACCGTCTGCTCCCAACGTCGCCGGGGGGCGGGGGCTTTGTGTGTTGTCGGACCGTGCGGTACGATAAGGCGTAGAAGGAAAAGATCGGAAAGCGGAGGAGGCGGGAAAAGTGGAATACGTGATCGAAGCCGAAGGGCTCGAGAAGCGGTACGGATCGTTCAAGGCGGTGAACGGCGTTAGCTTTCAAGTGAAGCGCGGGGAAGTGTTCGGGCTGCTCGGTCCGAACGGCGCGGGCAAGACGACGACGATGGAGATGATCGAGGGGCTGCGTCGGCCCGACGGCGGGCGCGCGCGCGTGGCGGGGTTCGACACAGTGTCGCAGCTCGAGAAGGTGAAGGCGATCATCGGCGTGCAGCTGCAGTCGACGTCGCTGTTCGATCTGCTCACCGTGCGCGAAATTACGGAGATGTACGCGAGCTTCTATAAGGAATCGGTGCCGGTCGAGCCGCTCCTCGAGAGCATGATCCTGACGGAAAAGGCGTCCGGCCGCGTCAAGCATCTCTCCGGCGGCCAGAAGCAGCGGCTCGCCGTCGCGCTCGCGCTCGTGAACGATCCGCTCGTCGTCTTCCTGGACGAGCCGACGACGGGACTCGATCCGCAGGCGCGGCGGACGCTGTGGGACATCGTTCTGAAGCTGAAGGAGCAGGGCAAGACGATCGTGCTCAGCACGCACTACATGGACGAGGCACATATATTGTGTGACCGCATTTGCTTAATGGACCAAGGCCGCGTCATCGCGCTCGACACGCCGGACGCCCTCATCCGGGGGTTGTCCGCGGACAAGACGATCGAATTCCGCGTGCCCGACTTCGCGGCGTTCTCGGACGAGCGGCGGGAGCGGACGCGCGGCTGGCTGCGCGGGCTCGCCTCCGTCTCGAACGTCGAGGAACGGCAGGAGGGCTTCGTGCTGTATTCCGGCGATCTGCAGGCGTCGCTGACGGCGCTCGTGTCCGGCGCGGAGGCGCACGCGCTGGCGCTGGAAGGGCTCAGCACCCGCACGGCGACGCTCGAGGACGTATTCATTCGGATGACGGGAAGGAGCCTTAGAGAATCATGAAGCGAAGCGCGTATGTCCAGCTGACGAAGGCGCAGCTGACGTTGTTTCTGCGGAACCGGCAGATGCTGTTCTTCACCATGCTATTCCCGATTCTCATGATGATCGGCCTCGGCACGATGCTGAACGGCGGAGACGCGTCCATAAGCGGTTACGTGGTAGACGAGGACGCGAGCGAGGCGTCGGCGGACGTCGCGGAGACGCTGCTCGGCGTCGCGGCGCTCGGCTTGGCGGCGGCTCCGGACCGCGACGACGCGCTCGAAGCGCTGCGGCGAGGCGACACGCAGCTCGTCGTCGTGCTGCCCGCCGGCTTCGCGGCATCGCTCGCCGACGGGGGAGACGCGGCGTCGGTCGACGTGTTCTACGAGGAGCAGAACATGACCGTCTCGCAGTTCGGCGTGCAGTACGTCAGCGGCGTCGTCGACGGCATCAGCAAGGAGCTGACCGGATATAGGCCGGCCGTCGCGGCGGCGGCGCAGCCGGTGGAGTCGCTCGGTCTTCGCTACATCGACTTCCTCGTACCCGGCATTCTCGCCATGATGATCATGTCGACGAACCTGAACGGCGTCGCGGGACAGATATCATCGTGGCGCGAGCGAGGCGTGCTGCGGCGCATGCAGAGCACGACGCTGAAGGCGCGCACGTTCATCGCCGCGCAAATCACGGCGCGCCTCCTTCTGAACGGACTGCAGGCCGTCATCGTCCTGCTCATCGCCGCGCTCGTCTTCGGCACGAAGGTGAGCGGCTCCTGGGCGCTCGTGCTGTTCTATATCGTGCTCGGCACGCTCGTCTTCATGTCGATCGGTTTCATCATCGCGGGCCTTGCGAAGACGCCGGAGAGCGCCGGACCGATCGCGGGTCTGATCTCGTTCCCGCTCATGTTTCTCGGCAACGTGTTCTTCCCGATCCGCAACATGCCGGATTTCCTGCAGCCGATCGTGCAGGCGCTGCCGATCGTGCATCTGTCCGATGCGCTGCGTTCGGTCATGAACGTCGGGGCCGGGATCGGCTCGCTTTGGAGCGAGACGCTCATTCTCGGCGGCTGGTTGATCGCCGCGTTCGTCGTCGCAAGCCGGTCGTTCAAGTGGGAGTGAGGCTGTGTTCAGCGCTCCGCGGCGGTCAGCGACTTCCGGTCTTCGGCCAGCGGCGGCTGCTCCAGCCAGCCGCGGTCGATCATCAGCTTGATCCACGCGCCGCCGACCCTCAGGTCGTCGGCGATCGCCGCCAAATACTTGGGCGCCAAGTCTTTCCGAGGAGAGGAAGCGAGACCGGAGCCGTAGTACACCATCGCCGACGAGAACAAGAAGCCGATCAAGAACATCATCATTTTGTCCGA
>JAPSKX010000269.1 GCA_031181325.1 Paenibacillus sp. | reverse complement strand
GATCAATTCATGCGGTCCTTGGAAGTGGACCAGCTTGTTCGACCGCGTCCGCCCGGACAGCATGTCCGCGTTGTTCTTGCTGACGCCTTCGACGAGCACCTCGACCGTCTGTCCGCGCAGCCGCTCGTTCGCTTCCCGGCTGATTTCGTTCAAGGCGTCGTTCAGGCGAATCAGACGGGCCGACTTCTCCTCCGCCGGGATATCGTCCGCCATCTCGGCGGCCGGCGTTCCTTCTCTCGGGCTGTAGATGAAGGTGTACGCGGAATCGTACCGCACTTCCTTCACGAGCGACAACGTGTCTTGGAACTGTTCTTCCGTCTCCCCCGGGAAGCCGACGATAATGTCGGTCGTCAGCACGACGTCCGGCATCGCTCGCTTGATCTTCGCGACGAGCTCGAGGTATTGCTCCCGCGAATATTTGCGGCTCATCCTCTTCAGTACGTCCGTATTGCCGGATTGCACCGGCAAGTGAATATGCTCGACGAGGTTGCCGCCCTTCGCCAGCACCTCGATCAGATGATCGTCGAAGTCGCGCGGATGCGACGTCGTGAACCGGATGCGAGGAATGTCGATCTTGCGGATGTCGTCCATCAGATCGCCGAACCGATATTCGATGTCCTCGAAGTCTTTGCCGTAGGCGTTGACGTTCTGGCCGAGCAAGGTCACTTCCTTATATCCTTGCCGCGCCAGCTCGCGAACCTCGGCGATGACGTCCTCCGGACGGCGGCTCCGCTCCTTCCCGCGCGTATACGGCACGATGCAATACGTGCAGAACTTGTCGCAGCCATACATAATATTGACCCAAGCCTTCATGCCTTCGCGCTTCTTCGGCAGGTTTTCGACGATGTCGCCTTCCTTCGACCATACCTCGACGACCATCTCTTTGTCGAAATACGCCTCCTGCAGCAGCTTCGGCAGCCGATGAATATTATGCGTTCCGAAAATGAGATCCACATGCTGGTGCTTCGCCATGATCCGCTTCACGACGCCCTCTTCCTGCGACATGCAGCCGCAGACGCCGAGAATGACGTTCGGCCGCTCGAGCTTCAGGTGCTTCAGATGGCCAAGCTCGCCGAACACCTTGTCCTCGGCGTTCTCTCGGATGGCGCACGTATTGAGCAGGATGACGTCCGCCTCGCGCTTGTCCTCCGTCGCGGCGAAGCCCATCGCCTCTAACATGCCCTTCATCGTCTCGGAGTCGTGCTCGTTCATCTGACAGCCGTACGTCGTGACGAGGTAGCGCTTGCCCGCGCCGAAGGCGCGCATCTCCTCCGGAATGTCGAAGCCGTAATGCACCTCGACGTCTTCCTTGCCGCGCTTCTTCCCCGCTTTGTAGTCCGGCTGCGAATTTATCTGAATGTTGCGCCCGTTCAATCGATAGGTCGTCTTGCCGTCTTCTTCGCTGATGACCTTGGCGCCGCTGAAATCGAAATATTTGGAGTAGTCCTTCGTGCTCACGCGTGTTTCACTTCCTCGTATGCGGAATGTTCCATTCGAAAATTATAACATACGAACGCATAAGGAATCCATTCAAGGGGAAAAAGAAGCGGCCCCGTCGAAGGGACCGCTGTACGCGTTCGTTATTCGCTCACGACGAGAATGCCCTTGTCGCCGTTCTTAATGCCGCCGGCGTTCGCCTCGTCCGTATCGATATGCATATCGAGCGCGAATTGGTCGCTCACGCGGCAGACGACGTTCGCGAACGTAATGCCGCGTTCGCCTTCCGTCTTCACGCTCACGACTTGCTTATCCTTCACGTTCATGCGCGCCGCGTCATCCGGGTGCAAGTGGATATGCCTCGCCGCGACGATGACGCCGCGATCGATCGTCACTTCGCCCTTCGGCCCGACGATGCGGATGCCGGGCGTTCCTTCGACATTGCCGGACAGACGTACGGGCGCATCGACGCCAAGCGCGAACGCATCCGATCTCGAAATTTCGAGCTGCGTGCTGCCCCGGGCCGGTCCGAGAATGCGGACCTTATCGAAGCGGCCCTTCGGCCCGACGACCGCGACCGTCTCCTCCGCCGCGAACTGTCCGGGCTGCGACAGCGGCTTCAGCTCCTTCAATCGATACCCTTCGCCGAACAACGCCTCGATATGCTCCGGGGAAACGTGAATGTGGCGCGCGGACACGCCGATCGGGATTTCGAACATATGCGTTACCTCCTTGAGATGGTGCAGGTACCCTTTTCCAATCCCATCATAGCCCTGTTCAGTATTCCATGCAAATGAAAAGAGCATACGGGAGACCCCCGCATGCTCTCGATCGTTGTGAGATATTTAACGGAATTCCGCGACGAGCTTCGCGAATTGCTCTTCCGTGATCGTAAGATCCTGCTTCGCGAGCGCCTCCGGCTTGAAGCCCTTGACTAAGTCCTCGTAAGGCTTCTTGCTCTTGTCCTGATAAATCAGGCCGCAGAGCATGCTGTTCGTCTCCATGATTTTCGTCATGGCGGCGATCCGGTTGGACGGATCGTAGTCGGATTGATCGTCGAGATCGACGATATGCTCCTTGAACCAGTCGTACGTGTTGATCTTGTTGAACGTCACGCATGGGCTGAAGACGTTGACGATCGAGAAGCCTTCGTGCTTGATCGCTTCTTCGATAAGCGCCGTCAGCTGCTTGATGTTGCTGGAGAACGACTGCGCCACGAACGTCGCGCCGGCGGACAACGCGATTTCGAGAGGGCTGAGCGTGCCTTCGATCGAGCCTTCCGGCGTCGACTTCGTCTTGAAGCCTTCCGCGCTGCGCGGCGACGTCTGGCCCTTCGTGAGACCGTAAATTTGGTTGTCCATGACGATGTACGTCACGTTCATGTTGCGGCGAATCGCGTGCACCGTATGGCCGAGACCGATCGCGAAGCCGTCGCCGTCGCCGCCGGAGGCGATGACCGTCAATTCGCGGTTCGCCATCTTCAGGCCTTGGGCGATCGGCAATGCGCGGCCGTGGATCCCGTGCAAGCCGTATGCGTTAATGTAACCGGAGATGCGTCCCGAGCAGCCGATGCCGGACACGACCGCAAGCTTTTCCGGCTCGAGGCCTACGTTCGCCGCTGCGCGCTGGATGGCGGCTTGTACGGAGAAGTCTCCGCAGCCGGGGCACCAGTTCGGTTTAATGTTGTTACGGAAGTCTTTAAATGTAGCCATGGCTTATAACAACTCCTTGCAGCCGGTATGAATTTCGGATGGCAGGAACGGCGTTCCGTCGTATTTCAGGAAGTTCTTCACTTTGTCCGCGTGGCCGACGCGCAGCTTGAATTGATCCGCAAGCTGGCCGGTCGCGTTGTTCTCGATGATGACGATTTTCTTCGCCTTCTCCGCGTACGGCGCGACGAGATCCGTCGGGAACGGATACAGCTGGCGCACCGTCATATGGTTCGAAGTGATGCCTTCCTTCGCGAGCCGCTCTCGCGCTTCGTCGATCGTGCCGCCGATCGAGCTCATGCCGACGATCAGCACGTCCGGCGTCTCGTGCGGCGCATCGATATGGATCGGGTTCGTGATGCGCACGCTCTCGAGCTTCTTCAGGCGCTTATCCATCATCTTCTTCCGGTTGACCGGGCTTTCCGACGGACGACCTTCTTGATCGTGCTCGACGCCCGTTACGTGATGGATGCCGTTCTTCATGCCCGGAAGAACGCGCGGCGAGATGCCGTCTTCGGTGAACTCGTACCGCTTGAACAGCTTGTTCTCTTCGAGCGGCGGCAGTTCGCCGGTTTGCAGCGCGCCGCGGTCGATCTTGATCTTATCGAGTTCGAGGTTTTCCGCCGTTTGCTTCCCGAGCGAGAGCTGCAGGTCCGTCACGATGATGACCGGGCATTGGAACTTCTCCGCGAGGTTGAACGCTTCGATCGCGTCGTAGAAGCATTCTTCGACCGTGCTCGGCGCGATGACGATCTTCGGAATTTCCCCGTGCGTGCCGTAGATCATCGCGTTGATGTCGGATTGCTCTTGCTTGGTCGGAAGACCCGTGGACGGTCCGCCGCGCTGCGTGTCGACGATGACGACCGGCGTCTCGGTCATGCCGGCGAGTCCGATCGCTTCCATCATAAGCGACAGACCCGGGCCTGCGGACGCCGTAAGCGTACGAACGCCGCCGTAGTTCGCGCCGATCGCCATGGTGACGGCCGCGATTTCGTCTTCCGTCTGAATGACGGTGCCGCCGAACTTCGGCAGCGTCTTGACGAGATATTCCATGATTTCCGAAGCCGGCGTAATCGGGTAAGCCGGCATGAAGCGGCAGCCGCCGACGACGGCGCCGAGCGCGATCGCGTCGTTGCCGATCATGAACAGCTTCGGTTGACCGTCGGAAGGCTCCAGCTGGAAATCCGCGAGCGAGCCGCCCGCCAGCTCGAGAACGAATTCCGCGCCGCGGCGCACCGCTTCGACGTTCTTCTCGACGATCGCCGGACCCTTGCGTCCGAATTCTTCTTCCACCGCTTTATTGAATACTTCGAGCGGCAGCCCGAGCAGCGCCCAGGATGCGCCGGAAGCGACCATGTTTTTAAATAAGGACGTGCCCAGCTCTTCCGCGATCGACGTGATCGGAACCGGGAACAGTCTTGCGTCGATGCCTTCCGGCACCGTCGGATTGAACTTCGCGTCAGCCACGATCACGCCGCCCTTGCGCAGCTCGTGCGAGTTCAGGTCGATCGTCTCTTGGTCGAACGCGACGAGAATGTCGAGATCGTCCGAGATCGCACGGATCGCTTTCGTGGAAATCCGAATCTTGTTGTTGGTATGTCCGCCCTTGATTCGGGAAGAGAAGTGACGATAACCGTATAAGTAGTACCCGAGCCGGTTGA
>JAPSKX010000062.1 GCA_031181325.1 Paenibacillus sp. | reverse complement strand
GTCGGAGAAAGTCCGACTACAGCGCCGGAACAGGCCGGCGAGAGGCGAATAGTCGGAGAAAGTCCGACTACAGCGCCGGAACAGGCCGGCGAGAGGCGAAAAGTCGGAGAAAGTCCGACTACAGCGGCGGAACAGGCCGGCGAGAGGCGAAAAGTCGGAGGAAGTCCGACTACAGCGGCGGAACAGGCCGGCGAGAGGCGAAAAGTCGGAGGAAGTCCGACTACAGCGGCGGAACAGGCCGGCGAGAGGCGAAAAAGTCGGAGGAAGTCCGACTACAGGGCCGGCAGCAGGCCGGCGGGGGGCGAAAAGTCGGAGGAAGTCCGACTACAGCGCCGGCAGTAGGCAAGGGTCTCGGTGGTCCGCATCCGGCGCGCTATGCGTCAGGGGGGCCGGACGGCGAGCTGCGAGCCCAAGCCGAAGAAAAAGAGGCGACCCGAAGGCCGCCTCTCTTCATTTTCCGACTACTCGTCCTACCGCTTCAGATTAACGCCGATCATGCCGCCGAGCGCGCCCGCCGCGAACGAGAGCAGCAGCAGCACGAGCGTATATACCGTGAACGCCGCGTCATAGCTGAGGAAGCCGACGAGCACGACGATCGCGCTGTACAGCACGCCCATCATTCCCCCGTAATACCAGCCTTTGCGCCCCGCGCGCAGCCCCGTCACCAGTCCCCCGATGAAGAGGGAGAGGCTGTGGATGATGTACACGGACGTCGCCATCGAGCCTTCTTCGATACCGGTGAATTTGTAGATCGCGGACGCCACCACGGTGGCCGCCGCCATGCACGCGAGCGAGTACATCAGTCCTCTGAGGACGGGGGAGCCCGCCTTCACGCCGGAAGACACGCTTTTCATCGGATTCATACCATCTACCTCCGCCGAATTTCGGATTCGCGATTCCTCTACTACACCTTATGGCCAAGCTGCCCGAATTAGACCAACCCTGCCAAAACTTACGTCCGTCGCGCCGGCATGCCTTGCAATGCGCGCGGTTACAATACGCGAATAGCGCGATTCCCGCGGCGCGGACATCCGGTTCAAGGAGGAGGACTCATGGAGGCGGTCACGATCTTTTCTCGGACGGTGTTGATTTATTTCGTCATCTATCTCGCGATCCGCATTATGGGGAAGCGGGAGATCGGCAAGCTGTCCGTCTTCGACCTCGTCATCTCGATCATGATTACGGAGCTGGCCGTCATCGTCGTCGAAAATCCCGAGCGGGCGCTCTGGGAGGGCATCGGACCTATGCTGCTGCTCGCCGGGCTGCAGATCGCGATCGCGTTCATTACGCTCAAGAGCCGGCGGCTGCGGCTCTTGTTCGAGGGCAAGCCGAGTCCGCTCATCTCGAACGGTCGGCTGGACCGCGAAGAGATGCGCAAGCAGCGGTACAGCCTGGACGACTTAATGCTGCAGCTGCGCGAGAAGAACGTGACGAACGTCGCCGACGTCGAATTCGCGGTGCTCGAGCCGACGGGACGGCTGACGCTGGTGACGAAGGACGAGTACGCGTTAAGCAAGAAAGCCGACCCGAGCGTAAAGAAGACGTCGGAGTTTCGGTATGAGGGGCTGCCCGTTCCGCTGATTATGGACGGCAAGGTGCAGAAGGACGGCCTCGAGAAGATCGGACAAACCCGGTTTTGGCTGAAGCGGGAGCTGGAAGCCCGCGGCGTCAAGGATGCGAAGGACGTGTTCCTCTGCACGATCGATCACCGCGGCCGGCTGTTCATCGACAAACATAAGAAATAATACTTACTTCTTGCGGGGGAAAGGGAGCCGACCGACGTCGTCCTTATCGACGAGCTTCAGCGCGACCACGAAGACGAGATAGAGGACGACGGCGATCGAGCCCGCCGCGAGAAACCGGAGCAGCGGCGACGGATGCCATTCTTCAAGGAAGATGTAATGCGCGGCCCAGCCGGCCGCGCCGGCCGCGAGACCGGTCCTGAACAGATCCCCCAGCGGGAAATAATATTTCACCAGCCGCACGACGCTGTTCCAATGGAGAATCGTCACGAGCGCGATGTTGACGTTGATCGCGGCGAGCACGCCGTAGATGCCGAATTCCGGCTGCGTCGCGAGGATGTAGATGAGCGTCAGCTTGATCGCCGCGCCGTAGAACGTATTGAGCAGCGCGGTGCCCGGTCGGTCGAGCGCTTGCAGCGTCGCCTGAAGGGGGCCTTGGAAGTAAAGAAATATCGCGACGGGCGCCATCAGCTTCAGCATGCCGCCGACCTCGGCGTCGCCGTAGAGGAAGAAGCAGATCGGCTCGGCCAGCACGTACATAAGGACGGCGAACGGCGCTCCGCTGACGAGCGCGAGTCGAAGACTCTGATGCAGCCGCTTATGAATCAGCTTCGTGTCGCCCCGGGCGGCCGCTTCGGCGAGCGTCGGGACGAGCGACACGGAGAGCGAGTACGTCAGCACGCCGGGCAGCAGCAGGACGGGGATGACCATCCCTTGCAGCGTGCCGTACTGCGCGGTCGCGGCGGCGACGGCGACGCCGGCGATGGCGAGCGCCTTCACGGTCATGACGGACTCGAGGAAATACGAGGCGGAGCCGACCATGCGGCTGCCGGTGACCGGAATCGCGATGCGCAGCAGCTCCCGGAACGAGACGGCGAATCGCCGCAGCGTTCCGCCGCCGCTGCCGATCGTCGCGGAATGGAACGACTTATACGCGGATCGCGTCCGGAAGTACTGGAACACGATAACGGCGAGACCGCACAGCTCTCCGACCGTGACGCCGAGCATGGCGCCCGCCGCCGCGAAGGCGACGCCGTACGGGAGCAGGACATAAGCGAAAGCGAGCATCGCGACGATGCGGACGACGGTTTCCGCGGTTTGGGACAGCGCCGTCGGGATCATGTTTTGGCGGCCTTGGAAGTAGCCGCGAAATACGGCCGAGACGCCGACGACGAGCAGCATCGGGCTCATCGTAAGCAGCGTGTAGTATACGCGCTCGTCGTTGAGCAGCTCGGTCGACATCCAGCGGGCGCCGAGCAGGAGCGCGCCGGTGAAGACGGCCGCGAGCAGCACGGCGAGGACGAGCGAGAGGCGGAGGACGTCCTTCGCTTTCCGTTCGTTGCCCTCGGATTCGGCCGCGGCGACGAGCTTGGCGACGGCGAGCGGGATGCCGCCGGTAATGACGGTAAGCAGGACGACGAGCAGCGGATAGCCGAGCTGATACAGGCCGACGCCCTCGGCGCCGACGACGCGCGGCAGCGTAATGCGGGGGACGAAGCCGAGAATGCGGTTGAGCAGTCCGGCGGCGAGCAAGATCATCGTGCCGCGAATAAACGATTGCTTGGTCATGGAACACGCGCCCTTTCGCGATTGGAAGCTGCCGCTTATACAAGCGTTCCTTACATGGTTATGAGGCGTGTCCTCCCAACATGCGCACGATTCTGGACGGCCCTCCCCCATGGCGGATCGAATTGTGGTACAATAGCGGTATTCGATCCATACGGAGGGACCAAGGGCATGACCGAATGGGAGCAGGACGACGAGGCCGAGATCGAGCCGTTGAGCGAGGAAGCCCTGAACGCGATGATCGAGAACATCTGCAACAGCAAGGCGGACGAATTCCACATGCTCGGGTACGACAGCGTGACGGGCAAGGACGTCTGGGATTGCGTCAGCTCGAAATATAAGGAATTGCCGCCGCTGCATCGGCTCGTGAACGACATTATGTCGCTCCGCGCGACGGGTTTGATGAATTGGATGACGCTGAGCGTATGGAAACAAGCGGAGAAAGAACCCAAGCCGTAACGCGGCGAGGGACCGGAGGCGCGGCTTCGGCCGCGCCTCTTGTCGTGTAACCGTTTTTTGACTCGCATTTTGGCGGTAGGTATAATGAGACATATTGGACACAGGGAAGGGGCATAGCAAGCTGCCATGGACAAGAAACGACTGACCGCATTCATCCTGATCGTGCTTGTGACGCTCGGCGTCGTCGCCGGGACGAGCCTGCCGATCGCGCAGGGCGTTAAGCTTGGGCTGGATCTGAAGGGCGGGTTCGAAATTTTGTACGTCGCTTCTCCGTTCGACGGCGGCTCGGAGGTGACGCGGGATTCGCTGCACGAGACGGCGAGAAGCCTCTTGAAGCGCGTCGACGCGATGGGCACGTCCGAGGCGGAAATCACGCCGGAAGGCGCGGATCGGATCCGCGTGAAAATTCCGGGCGTGACGAACGAAGCGGAAATTCGCGAAGTGCTCAGCAAGCCCGCAGAGCTGACGTTCCGCGGGCCGGACGGCACGAAGGAGATGATCGGCAGCGACTTCGTGCAAGGCGGCGCGTCGGTCGAGTTCGACCAAGCCGGACAGCCTTATATCGCGCTGCAGATCAAGGACGCGGAGAAATTCCGCAAGGTGACGGAGAAGCTGCTGGGACAGCCGCTGGCCATTTACTTGGACGAAGAGGAGCTGTCCGCGCCGATCGTGCAGGTCGTCATTCCGAACGGACAAGCGTCCATTACGGGCAGGTACTCGTTCAACGAAGCGAAGGCGCTGGCGGACGTCATCAATCTCGGAGCGCTGCCGCTGAAGCTGACGGAGAAATATACGCAGAGCGTCGGCGCGACGCTCGGGCTGAAATCGCTCGAGACGACCGTTACCGCGGGACTGATCGGGCTCGGCGTCATCTTGCTATTCATGGTGCTTGTCTACCGGCTTCCCGGGGTCATCTCGGCGATCTCGCTCATCACGTTCAGTTGGCTGCTGCTGCTGGCGTTCCTGTTAATGGGCGCCACCCTGACGCTGCCCGGCATCGCCGCGTTCGTGCTCGGCATCGGGATGGCGGTCGACGCCAACATCATTACGGCGGAACGCATCAAGGACGAGCTGCGCAGCGGCAAGAAAGTGTCGTCCGCGCTGCGCTCGGGCAACAAGAACAGCTTCCGTACGATTATGGACGCGAACGTGACGACGATTATCGCGGGCGCGGTCATTATGTTCATCGGCTCCAGCTCCGTGAAGGGCTTCGGGGTGACTTTGATCGCGAGCATCGTCGCCAGCGTCATCACGAACGTTTACTTTTCCCGGTTGCTCCTCAGCCTTCTCATCGGAAGCAAAGCGTTCAGTCATCCGAAATATTTCGGTGTGAAGGAGGACGAAATCAGTGCGCTATAAAATTACTTTCGACTTCGTCAAGCACCGGAACAAGCTGATGGCGGTCTACGCGGTCATCCTGTTGCTCGGCATCGTCTCCTTGCTCGTGCGAGGACTCAATTACGGCGTCGACTTCCGCGCGGGCACGAACATGGACATCGACGTCGGTTCGACCGTTACCGCCGAGCAAGCGAAGGAGATTCTGACCGATGCGGGGTATCCCGACGTCAGTCCGACCGTCGGCGGCGACGGGGATCGGCTGACGATTCGTTTCCCCGTCACGCTGACGCAGCAGGAGACGTCCGGCGTCGAGACCGCGTTCGCCGCGACGTTCGGCGACGGCGTGTCGTCGGAGGTGAACACGGTCGATCCGGAGCTCGCGAAGGAGCAGCTGCGGAACGCGATCATCGGCGTCTTAGTCGCCAGCGTCGGGATCGTCCTGTACGTCATCCTGCGCTTCGAGTGGCGCTTCGCCTTCGCCAGCATCGCGTCGCTGTTCCTCGACGCGTTCGTCGTCATCAGCGTCTTCTCGCTGTTCGGGCTGGAGGTCAGTCTGACGTTCATCGCGGCGGTGCTGACGATTATCGGGTATTCGATTAACGATACGATCGTTATTTTCGACCGCATCCGGGAAAATCTCCGCTTCGCGAAGCTCAAGAACGAAGACGACCTTGCGCAGCTCGTCAACAACAGCATCTGGCAGACGTTCACCCGTTCGATCAATACAGGGGTGACGGTGTTGTTCGCCGCCATAGCGCTGTATATTTTCGGCAGCGAGTCCATTCGCCTGTTTTCGCTCGCGATTATCATCGGTACGGTCGCCGGCGCATATTCTTCCATAGGAGTCGCGTCGCAGCTTTGGTTCATATTGAAAAAGGGGAGCCTCGGGAGGTCGAAATGACGCAGCAACGGTTCGCCAAAGCGGAATTCGCCGCTTGGCTCGGCATCTTCGGTAACCTGGCGTTAGCCATCATGAAAGGGATCGTCGGTTTCCTCTCGGGCAGTCAAGCGCTCATCGCCGACGCCGCCAATTCCGCTTCCGACGTTGCCGGTTCGTTCGCCGTGCTCATCGGCCTTCGCGCCGCGAAACGTCCGCCGGACAAGGATCATCCTTACGGTCACGGCAAGGCGGAGTCGATCGCGGCCATCATCGTGTCGGTGCTGCTCCTGCTTGTCGGCTTCGAAGTGGCCCGAACGGCCGTCGTAACGATCTTCTTCTCGGACGGCCCGATCCCGACTCCGGAATGGTATGCGCTTCTTGCGCTCGCCATTGCGATCGTCGTGAAGGAATTTTTGTTTCGATATAAATACAGACTCGGCAAGGAGCTCAATTCGCAGGCGCTCATCGCGACCGCTTGGGATCATCGCAGCGACGTCATGGCGTCGGGCGCGGCGCTCGTCGGCGTCGGCGCCGCGGTGCTCGGCGACCGGGTCGGCATCGCTTGGCTCGCTTATGCGGACCCGGTGGCCGGCTTGCTCGTCGCCGGTCTCGTGCTCCGCATGGGATATAAGTTGATTATGGAGTCGATTCACAACACGCTCGATCACGTGCTTCACTCCGAAGACGCGGAGGAGCTGGTGACCGCCGCGCAGAGCGTCAAGGGCGTCATCACCGTCGACGACCTTCGCGCCCGCGAACACGGACATTACGTCATCGTGGACGCGAAGATCAGCGTCAATCCGCGCATTACGGTGCTGGAAGGCCACGATATCGCCAAGGCGGTCAAGCATGAACTGATGAACAAGTTCAGTCACGTCTCCGACGTATTCGTGCACGTCAACCCGTACGACCCGGGATTCCCGTATAAGATCGAAGGGGATTCCGCGCAAGACGACTATCCTTCTCTGTTGCACTAACTAGAATAGAAATGCGAGATACGCAAGGAGGAGCGAATATGCTCTCACCGAAGACGCGTTGGTCGGTCGGTTCGCCCGACCCCGCGTACGTTCGAGAATTGACGGAGCGCTTCGGCATTCGTCCGCTGCTTGCCGCCCTGTTGGCCGCCAGAGGCCATACGGCGGAGGAAGCGGCATTTTTTCTTTCCGACGACTTTACGTTCCACGACCCGCTGCTGCTCGCGGGCATGGCGGAGGCGTCCGATCGCATTCGACGCGCGATCGACGCCAAGGAGAAACTATGGATTTACGGCGACTACGATGCGGACGGCGTCAGCAGCACGTCGCTGCTCGCGCGGTTGTTTCGCATGCTGGGCGCGAACTTCGAATACCGGATCCCCCATCGCGTACGGGACGGGTACGGTTTACATACGCATTATTTGGAGGAAGCGAGCCGAAGCGGCGTCGCTCTCGTCGTAACGGTGGACACCGGCATTACCGCCGTGGAACAAGCCGAAGCGGCGAAGCGGCTCGGCATCGACCTGGTCGTCACCGACCATCACGAGCCGCCGGAGACGCTGCCGGACGCCCTGGCGGTCGTCAATCCGAAGCGAGCGGACTGCGCATACCCGTTCAAGGGACTGGCGGGCGTCGGCGTCGCCTTCAAGCTCGCGCACGCCTTGCTCGGGCGTGTGCCCGAGGAGCTCGCCGCGTGGGCGGCGCTCGGCACGATCGCCGACGTCATGCCGCTCGTCGGCGAGAACCGCTCGATCGTCAAGCTCGGGCTGCGGCAGTTGCGGTCGGATCCGCCGGTCGGCTTCGCGGCGTTGTTCCGCGTATCGGGGGTCGAGCGTCACGAGGTCACCTCGAACACGATCGGCTTCGGCCTCGCGCCGCGGATCAACGCCGCGGGGCGGCTCGATACGGCCGACGAGGCGGTCGAGCTGCTCGTCGGGGAAGACCCGGTCGAAGCGGATCGGATCGCGCGTCGCATGGATGCGCTGAACAAAGAGCGGCAGCGGATGGTGGAGACGGCGGCAGCGGAGGCGATCGAGCTCGTCGAGCGGGCCGGCGGTCCCGGAGACGGCATCGTCGTCGCCTCGGAGCGATGGAACCCCGGCATTATCGGCATCGTCGCGTCCCGGCTCGTAGAGACGTATTTCCGGCCGACGGTCGTCATCGCGATCGACGCGGCTGCCGGCATCGGCAAGGGGTCGGCTCGGGCGATTCCGGGCTTCCATCTGTACGACGCCCTGAAGACGTGCGAGTCGTTATTCGAGCACTTCGGCGGGCACGAATCGGCTGCCGGCTTGTCCATGCGCGTCGACGATCTGGACGCATTCGTCGAAGCGTTCCGAGCGGAAGCGGCGACGCGCATGACGGATGCGTTGAAGACGCCGATCACGCTCGTGGACGCGGAACTCGACTTGTCCGATATTACGATCGAAGCGATACAAGAGCTCGACAAGCTGGCGCCGTTCGGGATGGCGCATCCCGCGCCGAAGTTCGCGGTGAAGCAGGCGACGGTCAAGGAAGCGGCCGTGATCGGGAAAGATAAGCGGCACGCGAAGTTTCGCCTGGAGAGCGCCGGCAAGACGATCGAAGCGGTCGGCTTCGGCATCGGCGAAACGGTGCGCCGCGTGGCGCTCGGCTCGAAGCTGTCCCTCGTCGGCGAGCTGTCCGTGAACGAGTGGAACGGTCGGAAGACGCCGCAAATGATCGTGAAGGACGTCGCCGTGTCGCACGTGCAGCTGTTCGATTGGAGAGACGCCGGGAACGCGGCAGCCTTCCGCGAGCGATGGGAGACGGCGTTCGCCGAAGATTGTCGGCCTGCCTTCTTGCTGGGGCCGTACGACGAGCCGCCGCCGGCGTTGTCCGCTTGGTGGAAGACCGTGCCGGCGTACCGATTGACGGCGACGGGAGATCGTCTCGTCATTCCGGCGAACGCTTCCGCCTTCGATGCGCCCTTCGATCGAGCGACGGACGTGCTGCTTGTAAATTGCCCTTTCCCATACGAGAGGTTTCATCATATACTAGTACAGGATGTTTCGTTATGCCGTACCTATGCGTTAGCGATGGGCGAAGCGCCGTCGATCGATCGGGATGCGATGAAGCGAGCGTATGTTTGCATTCGAGGGCTGGGCGAAGCGGCGGAAGAGGACTGGATCGGCGCCGTCGCCGGCCGCGAGGGCCTCGGACTCGAAGCGGCGCGCCTCGCGATCCGCGTCTTTCGGGAGCTGGGCTTCGCGGAGGAAGGCGGTTCGCCGGGCTCGGTTCGCATGGCGGCAGCGCCGGCGAAGCGAGAGTTGACCGAATCGCCCTCGTTCGCCTTGGCGCTTCGCGCCGAAGCGGCGAGAGCGGAATGGGCGCGAATGTCGATTGACGCGCTTCGGGAGCGTCTGTTCGCGAAGGGCGCCGCGATTCCGGACGGCATTGAATACAGAAAGACGGAGGCAGTAGGATGAGCATAAACTTTAAGGATCATATTCGGGTCATCGAAGATTGGCCCCAGCCGGGCATTCGCTTCAAGGATATTACGACGCTGCTCGGCGACGGGAACGTGTACCGGGAAGCGATCGATCAGCTTCGCGAGCTGGTGAAGGAGAAGCAGATCGACGTCATCTGCGGTCCGGAAGCGCGCGGCTTCGTCGTCGGCGCGCCGCTCGCATACGCGCTCGGCGTCGGCTTCGTGCCGATTCGCAAGTCCGGCAAACTGCCGTACGAGACGATCGAAGCGAGCTACGATCTGGAATACGGCAAGGACAGCCTTGCGGTGCATAAGGACGCGATCCGTCCCGGGCAGAAGGTGCTGATCGCCGACGACCTGCTCGCGACGGGCGGCACGATCGCGACCTGCATCGAACTCGTGAAGAAGCTCGGCGGCGACGTCGTCGGCGCGGCGTTCCTCATCGAGCTGTCGTATTTGACGGGCCGGCAGAAGATGAACGGCATCGACGTCGTATCGTTGATCACATATTAATCGAGTAGCTTCGCAGGGGCTGTCCTTAGGACAGCCCCTGTTTCTGTTGGTCTTCCCGCCGCAACATCCCAATTATAGGAAGCGTATAAGAATATATTTCCTATGTCGCGCATAAGAGGTGCGTTATGAACCGGAAGTTTTTATTTGTCGGACTCTTCATCGTCATATTGGCAGCTATCATCGCGATCGATGCAACGAATGGGGGGCGTTCCCATGAGGAGGAGGCGCGGCTCCTGCCGCAGGAGCCGGGTAAACCTGCTGCGGCGGCCGAACAACGTAGTATCCTTCCGACAGCGATCCACACCTACGAGTGGCAGCAAGGAGGCAGGGAATATGAACCGGGCAATCCGATCTTATTTTCGGATCCCAACGCAACGATCGTATTCCAATTCAATCGGCAGGCGCTCGGGGATGTAGAGAGCTTAGAAGCACTATATCCGCGCGCAGACTTATATTACGAGGAACATGGGAAACGAACCGCCGCCGCTGTCGCTATGGAATTCGAAGCAATCAACGATCGATTCGGTGAATTTCGCGTCGTCTTGGACCATGCGCCGAAGCGAGACCTGACCCTCGTCGTGCATGGGCGGGAGGGGCGGGCGCCGATCGAGCAGCAGCTTACTTTCGTCGACTCGTTCACGGCGGAATGGAGCGGCGAAGACCCATATCTAAACATGTCCCTCCGGTTTCGAAACCAACAATCGATTCCATGGTGGACGGCTTGGGGCAGCGAACAGCGCCTCCGGGTTACGTTCTCCGCAGCGGTAGATCAAGGCTCGGCCGACCGGCGATTCGCCGACATCTTCGGCGGTATGGAATGGTCGAATGCTTGGGTGAACGAACGAACGGCGGAGCTCACGTTTCGTATGGACGTTGAAACAACAACTTTGCCCATTCATCTCAATCTGAACGGGGTGAAGAGCGCGGCAGGCTACGAGCTCCAAGGGGACTCGCCATTGCAGGTGTATGCCTCATCGGACACTGCATATGGAACCACGCATCTGCCGAGCGGCGAACGGAAGGAGCTGTTTCGCACGTCGCAGCGATTCCTACGCTTCTTGCCCAACCACGACGGCACATATGCGCTGGGCCAAGTGACGCAGAACGACGAGACGGGCGCTTCCTTATATGTGCTCCTTGATCTCTGGAACGGCGGGGGGCTCATGAAAGTATTTCAGCTTGGAGAGCTAGAAGAGCCGCAATGGAGCGGGAACGACCCCAACACATTCTTCTATGGAACCGTTACGCCGGAGATGAGGTCCGTTCGCAAGTACGAGGTGCAAGAAGATCGAAGCGAAGAGATTTGGGTCAAAGCCGCCGAGAAGGAGCATCCGTTCCGTTGGGTTCGGCCCTTGACCGTTTTCGGCTCCGAGCGCGTGTGGATCATGGACTATAAGCCGGTCACGGATCGTTATGCCTTCACGTTTTCCGCCGACCTGTATGTATTAAGCGATTCCGATGATCCGAAACCGGAGGTGACGGAAGATGTTCACCGTTCGGTTTGCGAGGGTGCCCGCTGTTATGGATGGTTCATACCGCTGTCGGAGAAGCAGATGCTTATGTTGCAGAGCACCGGAAATCAAGAAGAGCCCTCTTGGGAATATCGGTTGTTCGACCCGGGGACGCAACGGCATACCGCATTGTTGCAGGGGGACGGTTGGATTACGGTGTTGGACGAGAAGCGATACTTGTTTATCGAACATGTGCCGAAGGACAGCCAAACCTTATACCGATATTCAATCTATTCCTTCGACAACCCGACGCGGCAATGGATGATGGAGCTCGAACAACAACCCGGATCCATGGGGCTGCGCGACCGCGCCGCGCGAATCGGCGCGAACCGGTTTATCATCGGCGACGGCGTGCTCGATCTCGAGCGCCGCACATTCGAGCGGCTCCGCGAAGAACCGATTCACCTGAACGGGGATGTGTTGTACTGGAGGGAAGCATCGTCTTAACGACAAGAGGCTGTCTCGAACAACGAGACAGCCTCTGACACGAGAATGACGCTTCCTATTCGTTCTTCAGCTTCAGCACCTCAAACAGCTTGAAGAACAAGCTGAGCAAGATCGCGACGACGGTCGCGAGCGCCATGCCCTTGAGCGAGAAGTTGCCGACGGCGAACGTCGCGCCGCTGACGCCGATGACGAGCACGACGGCGGAGAGGATCATGTTCGACGCCTTCGAGTAGTCGACCTTCGCTTCGACGAGCATTCGAATGCCCGATGCGGCGATGATGCCGAACAGCAACACCGATACGCCGCCCATGACGGGATCCGGAATCGTCATGATGAGCGCCGCAAGCTTGCCGACGAACGACAACGCGACCGCGATGACCGCAGCCCCGCCGATCACCCATACGGAATAGACGCGCGTCAACGCCAGCACGCCGATGTTTTCGCCGTACGTCGTGTTCGGCGTCGAACCGACGAAGCCGGATGCCATCGTCGAGACGCCGTTGCCGAGCAACGAGCGGCCGAGCCCCGGCTCCTTGGTCAAGTCCTTGCCGACGATGTTGCCCGTGACGATCAAGTGGCCGATGTGCTCGGCGATGACGACGAGCGCGGCCGGCGCGATAATCGCGATGCTGGCGGCGTCCCACTCCGGCGCGGTGAACGTCGGCCAACGCAGCCAGTCCGCTTCGGCGACCGGCGTGAAGTCCACGATGTTCAATGCGGCGGACAGCGCATAGCCGACGACGATGCTGATGAGAATCGGGATGATCTTCAGGAAGCCGCGGAAAGCGACCGACCCGACGACGGCGACGAGCAGCGTAACGACCGATACCGTGACATTCTTCGCATCGAACGGGGCGTCCGCGCTCGGGATCCAACCTGCCATGCCGGCGGCGACCGGCGCCAGCTCCAGACCGATGATGGCGACGATCGCGCCCATCGCGGCGGGAGGGAATACGACGTCGATCCACTTCGTGCCGACGGCGGACACGAGCAGCGCTACGATCGTGAAGATCGCGCCGACGACGACGAAGCCGCCGAGCGCCTTCGCATAGCTGCCTCCGGACATGCCGAGCACGACGGCGACGGGGGAGAGGAACGCGAAGCTTGAGCCGAGATAAGCCGGAATTTTTCCTTTGCAGAGCAGAAGATAGAAGAGCGTGCCGATCCCGTTCATTAACAAGATCGTAGCCGGGTCGACTTCGAGCAGCACCGGCACCAGGACGGTGGATCCGAACATGGCGAACAGATGCTGCAGCGAAAGCGGGAGACCGGCGAGGAAGGAAGGCTTTTCGTTGACTCCAATCGTACGTGATTCGGCGGACATGAGAGGCGATCGTCTCCTTAGTGGAATAATGGGGCGACATGATTCGACGGATTTCCGAACCTTTCGACCTAACGGATATCCTAGCAAAACTTTCCGCGCTTGTCAGCGGTCAATTTCGCGCCGCCGCTCGCAGCCTTGACGGAAGCGCGGAACAAGGGGATAATGATAAGCAAAATTCATGATTTTAGGGGTTTAAAGCGTCTATGGAAGAACGGCAGCCCACGGGGATCGAGCAGCTGCTCGAGAAGGCATCTTCATACATCAAAGAAGCCGACCTTTCGCGGATCCGGGAAGCGTACGAATACGCGGAGGCCGCACACCAAGGCCAGACCCGTAAATCCGGGGAACCATACATCCTTCATCCGCTGGCGGTAGCCGACATCTTGGTAAGCATGCAGATGGACGCGACGACGATCATCGTGGGTCTGCTTCACGACGTCGTAGAAGATACCAACGTCACGACGCAGGACCTGGAGGCGAAATTCGGCAAGACGTGCGCCGAGCTTGTCGACGGACTGACCAAGCTGGAGAAAATTCGCTTCAAGTCGAAAGAAGAGCAGCAGAACGAAAACTACCGCAAGATGTTCGTCGCGATGGCTCAAGACATTCGGGTCATTCTCATTAAACTCGCCGACCGTCTTCATAATATGCGAACGTTGAAGCATCAATCGGAAGAAGCGCAGCGCCGCATCTCCGAAGAGACGCTCGAAATCTTTTGTCCGATCGCCCACCGTCTCGGGATGGCCGCCATCCGTTGGGAGATGGAGGACATCTCCCTCCGCTATTTGAATCCGCAGCAGTACTATCGCATCGTCAATCTCATGCAGAAGAAGAGAGCCGAGCGCGAACGCCACATCGAAGAGGTTATGGATAAAATCCGCGAGAAATTGACCGAGATGGGCGTCGAAGCGGATATCAGCGGTCGACCGAAGCATATCTACAGTATTTATAAGAAGATGGTCAGCCGAAACAAGCAATTCAATGAAATCTACGACTTGCTCGCGATCCGGATCATTGTGGAAAACGTGAAGGATTGCTACGCGACGCTCGGCATCATTCATACGCTGTGGAAGCCGATGCCCGGGCGGTTCAAGGATTATATCGCCATGCCCAAGCCGAACATGTATCAATCGCTCCATACGACCGTCATCGGTCCGAAGGGCGAGCCGACCGAGGTGCAAATCCGGACGCTCGAGATGCATCGCACGTCCGAATTCGGGATCGCGGCCCACTGGGCGTACAAGGAAAACAAAGACGGCTCCTCGCAGCCGGCGAACATCGGCACGTTCGAGGAGAAGATGACGTTCTTCCGGGAAATCCTCGAGCTGCAACAGGAAGCGAAGGACGCCGCGGAATTCATGGAATCGCTGCGGATGGATTTCTTCACGGACCTCGTGTACGTCTTTACGCCGAAGGGCGAGGTGATCGAGCTGCCGTCCGGTTCCGTGCCGCTCGACTTCGCGTACCGCATCCATACCGAAATCGGCAACCGCACGATCGGCTCGAAGGTGAACGGCCGCATCGTGCCGCTCGACCATAAGCTTCATACCGGCGATATCGTCGAAATATTGACCTCCAAGCATTCCTACGGGCCTAGCCAGGATTGGCTCAAGATCGCGCAGTCGTCTCACGCCAGAAGCAAGATCAAGCAATGGTTCAAGAAGGAGAAGCGGGAGGAGAACGTCGAGAAGGGCCGCGAAGCGATCGAACGCGAGGTGCGGCGACTCGGCTTCGAACCGCAAGACGTCATGTCCGAGGAGAAGCTGCTGGAGACGGCGAAGAAGTTTAACTTCAACGACGTCGAGGATATGCTGTCGGCGATCGGGTTCAGCGGCATTACGGCCGCCCAGATCGTTACGCGGCTGACGGAGAAGCTGCGCAAGGAGACCGAGGAAGCGTCGCAGCTGCAGCTGACGAACGAAGTGCGCGAGCTGAAGCCGGCCTCCGCGGCGCATAAGAGGCCCCGCTCGACGCAGGGCGTCCGCGTCAAGGGCGTCGACAACCTGCTCGTTCGATTCGCCCGATGCTGCAACCCGGTTCCCGGCGACGACATCATCGGGTACATTACGCGCGGCCGCGGCGTCTCCGTCCACCGGAGCGACTGTCCGAACGTCGTCGTCGAAGGCGGCAGCGAGGAAGAAGCGAACCGCGTGATCGAAGTCGAGTGGATCGCGGCGGCGGAAGCGAACTACAGCGTCGACATCGAAATCACCGGGCATGACCGCCGCGGATTGCTCAACGAAGTGCTGCAGGCCGTCTCCGAGAGCAAGACGAACATGTCTGCGGTGTCGGGCCGTTCGGATAAAAATAAAGTCGCCATGATCCATATGACGATCCTCATTCGGAATACGGAGCATCTTCAATCGGTCGTGGAGAAAATCAAGCGCGTACGCGACGTCTATTCCGTACAGCGCATTATGCAGTAGGAGAGCTAAGGATTATGCGAGCATTGTTGCAGAGAAGCAAGGCGGCGAGCGTTCGCGTCGGCGACGAGACGGTCGGAGCGATCGACGGCGGACTCGTCGTTCTGCTCGGCGTTACGCACGAGGACACCGAAGCGGACGCGGCGTATTTGGCGGAGAAGACGGCGGGACTTCGCATCTTCGAGGACGAGGAAGGCAAGATGAACCTGTCGATTCTCGAAGTCGGCGGCGCCGTGCTGTCCGTCTCCCAATTCACATTATACGGCGACGCCCGCAAGGGACGGCGCCCGAACTTCATGTCCGCCGCCCGGCCCGACGCGGCGCTCGCGTTATACGAGCGTTATAACGCGCTGCTCCGAGAGAAAGGTCTTCGCGTCGAAACCGGACGCTTCGGCGAAATGATGGAAGTGTCGTTGGTGAACTGGGGACCGGTGACCCTGTGGCTCGACAGCAAAGCCTAACGACGCCTTGATTTCCAATCGACGATGACATGCTGTGCGCAACTAACCACCGATGCCTTATCGATGATTCGCGACGCTACTGCCGCCGCGCCGACTCTCGCAAGACGCTTCTCCCGAGTGCCGACGGGGGAGGCGTCTTTGTGCGTGCGGAGCCCTTTAACACCTCATTTCCTTTCGTCAGGGATTCATGTCTCTCGCTCTTTATCGTTCCTTCGGTCTGAAGCGAAATCTATGAGCATGGGTTCATCGGAGGCTGCCATAAGTAATCCGGCAGTCTGTTCACGCCTCTTCGGAGATCGCCGGCGCGGCCAACGTCTCCGGAAAAAATAAGCTGTCGAATCAACGCTCATCCCAATCCCTCCTAATTCCCATATTACCAAACGAGTGTTCCTGTCACAAGAGGTTTCGATTCGAAATTGAGAAACATGTTCGCATTTCGATAGGAAATGGAAATCGACGCCAACCGTCAGACTTGGACGTGCGCAAAGGTGCACGGCCGATCGGCGCTCGTTCGAGACTAATCCAACTGCGGTATGGGGACAATGGATGCAGGACCATGTTGCGGGAGGAGAGGAAACAGCCATGCGGATGACGAAAAAGCAACAGGCGATCTTCGCCGGAGGGCCGGAGCGGAATTCGGCGGGCTTCGAGCCGAAGGGCGGGACGCCGGCCGCGCTCGAGCTGACGACGGAGTTCGCGGCGGAGCCGGGATTTCGCGCCGGCGGAGGCCGAAGCGGGAACCAACGTGTACATAAATCGTAAGACTATGGTATCCTTATCCACGTGACACGCAACGCGCATTAGGAGGCATGGAACGTGAGGATTCGCATCGAACGCGTCGGCTTCGCCGATTTCGATATGGATTTATTTCATTTATGCAAGCTGTTTTACGACGATGCGGACGTGCGGTTCGAGGGGCGCCCGTTCGAGGACGGCGAACCGGATTTGACGATTCGCGTCGCGCTCGAGATCGAGGAAGCGGACGATCTCGTCCGCGTGTCGACGGAGGCGCGCGAAGCCGAGGGCGGACGCGACTGGAGCGGCAGCTACGAGCGGACGCTGTCGAGCCGGACGGGCGAGGATACGCGGCGGTCGCTGAAGCGCGCGCTCGGCGCCGGGCTCGTGAAGGTGCTGGAGCAAGCGACGGGGCTCGCGCAGCCGTGGGGCACGCTCACGGGCGTGCGGCCGACGAAGCTGATGCACAATCTGCTGCTGCAGTACGAGGCGGGCGAAGCGGAGCGCATCCTGCAAGACGAGTATTTCGTATCGGCGGAGAAGGCGTCGCTCCTGTCGGAGGTCGCCGTGCGGCAGCTGAAGGTCATTCCGGACTTATATACGATCAACGAGAAGGAAGTCAGCGTCTATATCGGCATTCCGTTCTGTCCGACGAAGTGCGCCTATTGCACGTTCCCGGCGTACGACATCCGCGGCAACAACGGATCCGTGGATGCGTTCCTCGAGGGGCTCCATTACGAGATCCGCGAGACGGGGCGCTGGTTGAAGGCGGCGGGGCTCGGCATTACGACGATCTATTGGGGCGGCGGTACGCCGACGGCTATCTCCGCGGAGCAGATGGACGCGTTGTTCGAGACGTTGCACGCGTCGTTCCCGGGCATGGACCGAGTGCGGGAGCTGACGGTGGAAGCGGGACGCCCCGATACGATTACGCCGGAGAAGCTGCGCGTCATGCGGAAGTGGAACGTGGACCGCATCTCGATCAACCCGCAAAGCTTCACGCAGCAGACGTTGGACGCGATCGGCCGGCACCATACGGTCGAGGAGACGGTCGAGAAGTTCTTGCTCTCGCGCGAGATGGGTCTCGACAATATCAACATGGATCTCATTATCGGGCTGCCGAACGAAGGGCTGAAGGAGCTGCGCCACACGCTCGCCGAGACGGAAAAATTGCTTCCCGAATCGTTGACGGTGCACACTTTATCGTTCAAGCGAGCGTCTAAGATGACGAAGAACCGGGACAAGTACGAGGTCGCCGAGCGGGACGAGATTCGCGAGATGATGGAGGAAGCGATTCTATGGACGGCGAAGCACGGTTATGCGCCTTATTACTTGTACCGGCAGAAGAATATTCTCGGAAACTTGGAAAACGTCGGTTACAGTCTGCAAGGGAAAGAGAGTCTCTACAACATCTTGATGATGGAGGAGCGGCAGACGGTCGTGGGACTCGGCTGCGGCGCCGTAAGCAAAGTGGTGTATCCCGACGAGACGGAGGGACGGGAGAAGGTAGAGCGGTTCCCGAATCCGAAGGAGCCGTACCACTATAACCAAGCGTTCCGAGAGTACACGGAGAAGAAGCTGGACCTGCTGGAGCGGGCGTACGGCAAGGAGAGGTTGAAACGATGATTCGAACATGGTTACGAAAGAGCGTCGTCGCGGCGATGTCCGCGATCGTCGCGGCCGGCGGCATATTCGCCGGCGGAGCGGGCGTGGCGACGGCGGGAGGGCTGTCGCAGCATGCGGAATGGTTTACCGGACAAGCGGTCGGCCCGGTGCCGATGCAGGCCCCCGCGCAGCTTGCGGGCATCAAGTCGGAGTATGATGTGATCGTGGCCGGGACCGACCCGGAGGGGATTGCGGCGGCGTTGTCCGCGGCGCGCAACGGGCTGACCGTCCTGCTGACGGACGGACGGGGCCGCACGACGCTGGGCGGCCTCATGACGCTCGGCTGGCTCAATACGATCGACCTGAACCGGTATTCGCCGGACGGCTCGATTCTGAACAAGGGCATCTTCAGCGAATGGTACAAGATGGTCGAGGGCGATTCGTTCGATATCCGCACGGCGGCGAACGCGTTCCAGCGGCTCGTCGACGCGGAGCCGAACATCGATGTTTTGATGCCGGTGAAGGCGATGGAGCCGGTCGTGGAGTCGTTCGGCGCGTCGCGCACGGTCGTCGGCATGCGGCTGACGACGAAGGACGGCACGGAGCTGCTCGTCCGCTCCGGCGCGGTCATCGACGCGACGCAGGACGGCGACGTGTTCGCCGCGGCCGGCGTGCCGTACACGTTCGGACGGGAAGATATCGGACAAGCCGACGCCCGGATGGCGGTGACGCTCGTATACCGCCTGAACGGCGTGACGCCCGCCGTATGGAGCGGCATCCGCGAGCGGCTGCGCGGCAAGAAGGGATACGGCACGACGACGATGTCGGCATGGGGGTACTTGGAGTTCTACCAGTACAAGCCCAGCCAACCGCAGGTGAAGATGCGCGGACTCAACATCGGCCGGCAGAACGACAATACGGCGCTCGTGAACGCGCTCCTGCTGTTCGACGTCGACCCGCTCGATCCGGCGTCGGTGCAGGCGGGCATCGAAGCGGGCAAGAGGGAGCTTCCGCTCGTCATCCAGTATATGCAGCGCAACTTCCCGGAGCTGTCGACGCTGACGCTCGGCGGCACCGCGCCGGAGCCGTACATCCGCGAATCGCGGCATATGCAAGGCGAATACCGGCTTAACGTGATCGATCTGCTCGAAAACAAAGACAAGTGGGACCGGATCGCCTTCGGCTCGTACCCGATCGACTTGCAGCCGACGTCGCCGAGCGACAGCGGCAACATCCTGTTCAAGCCGATCAAGTACGCGGTACCGTTCCGCAGCATCGTGCCGCAGAAGGTGGACGGCTTGCTCGTCGTCGGTCGCGCCGCCTCGTTCGATACGCTGCCGCACGGCAGCGCGCGGACGATTCCGGTCGGCATGGCGGCCGGACAAGCCGCCGGCGCCGCCGTCAAGATCGCGAAAGAGCGCGGCATGACGTTCCGGGCGATGTCGAAGGATAAGACGGCGATCGCAACGCTGCAAAGCCGCCTCAACGCGCAAGGCATGGACTTGAAGCCGTATACGCTGCCGCTGCAGTCCTACGAGAAGCATCGGACGTACTCGGGATTGAAGACGGTGCTGTCGTTCGGACTCGTGTCCGGGAAATACGATAACGACTTCCGTCTCGACGAACGCGCGAATCCGGTCGAGTACGGGCTGCTGTACGCCGGCGCGCGGGATTACTTCGGCGAGAAGATGCCGACGCATCCAAGCGCGTGGTATCCGGGCGACCAAGCGCTCGAGAAGCAGCTGCGCGCCTCCCCGCTTACGCTCGAGAACGCGGCGCTCATCGCCGCGACGGCGCTCGGGCTCGAATTCGAGCCGAACGGCGCGCTCGCCGCGTTGAAGGCGCAAGGCGTTCTCAAGGACGTCACGATCGCGGGCATTAAGAATACGAGCGCGCTCACCGTCGGCGAATCGTACATGGTGTTCCGGGACGTGACGACGGCGCTCGGCTTCCGAGTCGCAAGCTCCTCCGTTCAGTGAACGGGGGCGGGCGGACGGAGGAACGACGGGGGAGTGGGAACGTTTTCCAAATTGTAACCATCCTGTAATACAGCGTTCATGTCCGCTTAATGTTGATCGCATACAATGATCTCGACCCCCTTTTTTGACATATATTTCACTATTGCCTGCGGCGTTTCGCCGCAGGTCCTTTTTTTTCCGTCGACGAACTTGACATTCGCTCGCGATGTAAGTAAAATTGTGAAAAAGTTTCAATTGCACTACGTTGATTCGGTGACGGGACGAAGTACTCCGGTTCCCGGTCGCACCCAGAGAGAGACGCCGCAGGCTGCAAGCGTCTTTGCGACTTTCCGGACGAAAGACCTCCTCGAGAACATACGGCGAACGACGGCGCGAACGAGGCGCTGCGCCAGTAGCCCTATGCGTGGAACGAGCGTTAATCGTTAGAGCGAAGGCTTGCGCCTTCGGAATGTGGGTGGTACCGCGGGCGATTTCATGATGAATCTCTCGTCCCTGACAGGTTTCTTTCTGTCGGGGGCGGGAGTTTTTTTATTGTTAAAGAAGAAATGAGGGTCGAAGCATGTCTTTTCAGAAACCGAAGGGTACGCAAGATTTCTTGCCGGGCGCGGTCGAGCGCTGGCAGTTCGTCGAGGGGAAGGCTCGGGAGGTATGCCGCCGATTCGTGTACCGGGAAATCCGGACGCCGATCTTCGAATCGACGGAGCTGTTCCAGCGCGGCGTCGGCGAGACGACGGACGTCGTCGAGAAAGAGATGTACACGTTCATGGACAAGGGCGATCGCAGCATGACGCTCCGCCCCGAGGGGACGGCGGGCGTCGTGCGCGCCTACGTCGAGAACAAGCTGTACGGCGAGCCGGACATTACGAAGCTGTATTATATCGGGCCGATGTTCCGATACGAGCAGCCGCAAGCCGGACGGTATCGGCAGTTCCACCAATTCGGCATCGAGGCGTTCGGGTCGAACGATCCTTCCCTCGACGCGGAGGTCATCGCGCTCGGCAGCCAGTTCTACACGGAGATCGGCCTGAAAGGCTTCACGCTCGAGATCAACTCGGTCGGCACGCCGGCGTCGCGCGCGGCGTTCCGGGAGAAGCTGCTGGCGTTCCTCGAGCCGAAGCGGGACGTCCTGTGCAAGGACTGCCGCTCCCGCATGGACCGCAATCCGCTGCGCGTGCTCGATTGCAAGGTCGACCAGGCGCACTTCGAAGGGGCGCCGTCGCTGCTGGACAACCTCGACGAGGACAGCGCCGCGCACTTCGAGAAGGTGAAGTCGCACCTCGGCGCGATGGGGATCGCGTATACGATCAATCCGCGGCTCGTACGCGGCTTGGACTATTACACGCACACGGCGTTCGAGTTCAAGGCGGCGGGCATCGGCTCGATCGACACGATCGGAGGCGGCGGCCGGTATAACGGTCTCGTATCCGACATCGGCGGCCCGGAACAGACGGGCGTCGGCTTCGGGCTCGGCCTCGAGCGCGTGCTGCTCGTGCTGGAGAAGCAGGGCGTGGAGCTGCCGGCGGCGGTCGCGCCGGACCTGTACTTCGTGGCGCTCGGCGAGGCCGCGGAGGGGCGCATCGTGTCGCTGTTGAACGAGGCGCGCGCAAGAGGCATCGTCGCCGAGAAGGACTACGGCGGCCGCAAGATGAAGGCGCAACTGAAGTCGGCGGATCGGCTCGCGGCGCGGTACGCCGCGATTCTCGGGGATGACGAGCTCGCGCGCGACGAGATCGTCTTGAAGTCGCTCGCGACGGGCGAGCAGCGGACGGTGGCGCTGACGAGCTTGTTCGAGAGCTTGGCGTAATCATTTTCGAAAATCAAGGGAAAAAGGGGTAGGTACACATGATGTTGCGAACGCACAAATGCGGAACGCTGACGAAATCGAACGTCGGGGAGACGGTCGTGCTGAACGGTTGGGTGCAGCGCCGACGGGATCTCGGAGGCGTCTTGTTCATCGACTTGAGGGACCGGAGCGGGATTATGCAGATCGTCTTCAATCCGGCGTTCTCGGGCGCGGCGCTCGAGACGGCGGACAAGTGCCGGAACGAATACGTCGTCGCGGTGAAGGGCAAAGTCGTCGAGCGGGATCCTTCCACGGTCAACCCGAACTTGCCGACGGGCGAAATCGAGGTGCAAGTGACGGAGATCGAAGTGTTCAACGGGGCGAAGACGCCGCCGTTCTTCATCGAAGACGGCGTCGAGGTCGACGAGTCGGTGCGATTGAAGTATCGATATCTCGACTTGCGCCGCCCGGAGATGCAGCGCACGCTGCTGCTGCGCTCGAAGGCGGCGAAGGTGTTCCGGGACTTCCTGGACGCGAACGAGTTCGTCGAGGTCGAGACGCCGATTCTGACGAAGAGCACGCCGGAAGGCGCGCGCGACTACCTCGTGCCGAGCCGGGTCCATCCGGAGGAGTTCTACGCGCTGCCGCAGTCGCCGCAAATTTTCAAGCAGCTGCTCATGGTCGGCGGCCTCGAGCGCTACTATCAGATCGCGCGCTGCTTCCGCGACGAAGATCTTCGCGCGGACCGTCAGCCGGAATTCACGCAGGTCGACATCGAGACGTCGTTCCTATCGCAGGACCAGCTGCTGGACTTGATGGAGCAGCTCGTCGCGCGCCTGTTCCGCGAGACGGTCGGCGTCGAGATTCCGCGCCCGTTCCAGCGCATTACGTACGCGGACGCGATGAACAAATACGGCTCCGACAAGCCGGACCTTCGCTTCGGCCTCGAGATGGAAGACATTACGGACATCGTCGCGGCGAGCGACGTGAAGGTGTTCGCGACGGTCGCCGGCTCGGGCGGCGTCGTGAAGGCGCTGAACGCCAAGGGCTGCGCGAACT
>JAPSKX010000268.1 GCA_031181325.1 Paenibacillus sp. | reverse complement strand
TGATTGGCCGCGCCCGCGACCAATCACGACACGGTGCTCGTCGTGATCGGTCTGCTGATCTCCGTTCCGATCGTCGTCTGGGGCAGTACCCTGTTCATTAAAGTGGTAAATAAGTTCCCTCCGATCGTCTACATCGGTTCCGGCGTGCTCGCATATACGGCCGCTAAGATGATTACCCATGAACCGTTCCTGCACGGCTGGTTCGCGAACGCTGCCGTCTATGGGGCGTTCATCGCGATCGTCGTCGCGGCCGTATTGGTCGCAGGGAAGCTGCGCAACGGCAAGCAAGGCGTCATCGCCGCCAAGCCTCTGACGGAACACGAATGACGAAAGAAGCCCCCGGCGTTCGCCAACGCTGGGGGCTTCTTTATGGAATTGTATGACTTTACGACCGCTATGCCCTCGATCCAAGCACCTTGCCGACGTACGCTTGCGTCTCCTTCGGCAGCCGGCTCATCGCCATCGACAGGTCGGCGTCGGTCCGGATGCCGAGCCGATCGACGCGGCCCGGTCCCGCGTTATACGCGGCGAGCGCGACCCCTTCGTTGCCGTTGTACTTCGTCAGCAAGTACGACAAGAACCTCGTACCGCCGTTGACGTTCTGCACCGGGTCGAACGAGTCCGTCACGCCGAGCGATCGGGCGGTCGCGTCCATAAGCTGCATAAGCCCCTTGGCTCCCGCATGCGATTCCGCGTTCGGATCGAAGCTCGATTCGACGCGGATGACGGCGCGTACCAAGCCGGGATCTACGCCGTATTTGGCGCTCGCCTCTTGGATGATGGCGTCGATCTCTTCCGGCGCGGCGGCCGGGGGCTCATCGGTCTGCGGACCGGACGGCGCGGCGACGTTCAGCGGCGCGTACCCGGCAAGCGCGTTCAAGCCGAAGGAGGACGTCGACGGCGTCTCGACGGACGTCCCGTTGCCCGCTTGCGCGGACAACAGCTGCAGCAAGACGGCGAAGTCCGGCGAGCTCGAGACATTGCCTGCAGGGGAGCCGCCGAGCGATGCGGACGTAATTTCGGACGTCGACAGGAATTGCGTCTGCAGCCATGCGGTGATCAGCTTCGGGTCGACGGCATTGATACTCATAAGGTTTCTTCTCTCCGATTCGTCAGGTGGTTGTCCCCATTATAAAAGATTTCGCCGCATAGCTCCATCGTTTTTTCATGGGTTTCCGGCCGGGACGACAAGAAACGCCGCCCCGAAGGGCGACGTTCCCGTGTCCGTACCTATGACGCGTTGTTGGGGAGTGCGATCAGGAATAGTACGAAAGAAATGATTCCCAACCCCATCGACCACATCCCGAGCTTCCGTCGCCCTTTGGCGAATGCCATGAAGCCCACGACGACAGCTGCCGGCCCGAGAATGCTGCCCAGTACAAAGAAGGACGCGATCGCGGCAATCAGTCCGATCCAACCGATCGTCTTCCCGGCGTCGACCGAGCGACCCGTACCGCCGCCGACCGCGGACGCTCCCGCGGGCACCGCCAGGTCCGCGCCGAATTCGGCATCCCGCTCCTGCGGTCCGAGCACCGTTACCGAAGCCCCCGTCGTTTTCGAGCCGTGTACCGTTTCCTTCTCCGCGACCGGATTGACGGCCTCCTCCTGGAAGAACGCCTTATCCGATACGGACGATTCGCTCTCGAATTCAGTCTCGGGACCGAAGGACGCCGAGGCGTCGTCCCGTACCGATTGATCCTCCCTCGATTCGTTCACCGTAAGCCCTCCTCCTCCGACGCATCGAAATCGCGCTTCGGGTTGCGTTACTCCTTCGGCTTGAAGGTGTGACAGCAGGTCGTCGCCGATGTCTTCGCGTCGTCTTGATGCTCCGTATCGAAGCTCTCGCCCGCGAATTCCGCGTCGAAATCCATCCTGGCGTGCTTGTCGACGTCGATCATAATGGAGTCCGCGCCGCATCGATTGCCTTCTTTGTAAAAAGCACAATTGGACACGCTGCATTTGACTTGTGTCAAAACAATCACCCCCTCCTCAGGTTTCCCGTCGGCAGGGGGCGATTATGTCGTCCAATATTTATGTGCGTTCGCCTTGCATGCGGCGCTGCGTAATGTAGTCCGTCTCGTAGTACGCAAGGTCCTCGCGAAGCTCTTCGAAGATTTTGGACAGCGCAAGCGTCAAATCGCGGACGTCCCGCGTCGGCTTCTTCCGGAAGCGGATCGCGTCCTGTCCCGTATAAGCGTAACGGCCGTCCTCCGAGTAGCATTCATGCTTCGGATAGAAGAAATTGTTGACGGAGCTGTGATATACATCGTATAACACGCGTTCCGCGTACTCGTTATTGAACGTCGGCCGACGCAATGCGACGCCGAGCTTTTCGTAATTAACGTCCGAAAATACGAGCAAATGCCGCATGTCCGACAAGAACCCGCGGTTGAACTCGTCCATGGCCGGATCTTGGTCCGGGTTCAAGCCCGCCAGCGTGACGCTGTTAAGGAACGGCTCGATCGTTTCGATGACCGTCTTTAATTTTTGCTTCGTCGTTTCGCACAATTCTTGGACGTTATGGATCGCCATATTCGTAGGTCCCCCTTACTCATTTCGCCCCTCGACGGGCGCCTTGCTCAACCATCATCCTAACATAAATCTGACGAAAGCGGTACTCCTCTCGAGCCGTGAATAACCGTTTCTTCAATTGACACCCTAAGAACAGCAACTTAAGCGCAGAGGGGAGCGGTAAAGACCGAATGAAGGATAGAAAATTGCCGATGGGCTGGATCGCCGGACTCGCGGCGTTGGCGCTGCCGATCGGATTGTTCCTGAGCCGCGCGCCGGATCCGCCGTCGCCGTCGCCGCCGCAGGAGGCCGACGCCGCCGGGCCGCGCGCGACGGCGCTGCACGAGCACCGGGCGAAGCGCGCCATCGTCGCGAACGACGTCGCCAGGACCGAGGAGCTGTGCCGGCTCCAATGCCGCGACGATTTGAAGGCGTTAGCGAGACGGCTGCCGCAGGACGGGGACGGCATTAGACGAGCGTTAGCCCGGATGAGAGCGGAGCATCCGCATCTGCATGCCTTGGCCTATCTTCCCGCCGAAGGAACGGGCTTCGACGCGGGAACCGTTATCCGCGACGGCGCGCTCGGCGACGTGCCCGAGGCCGAGCGGCGCTTCGACGAAGCGATGCGCGCCGTCGCCAAGGGGGAGCGCTACGAATCCCGGGCGCTCAAGGGCAAGGACGGCGACCTCTACTTCGTGCTCGGCGTGCCCGCCGGCGATGCGGGCGAAGCGGCGAGCGGCGGCATGATCGGCCTCGTGCATCAGGACGTACTGCGCAAGGTCGCGAATCACCAGCTGCGGAACTTGCGGCTGCGGGAGTTTCCCGACGAGGACAAGACGTTCGGCATTAAGGCGGTCGATCCGGATACCGGCCGCGAGATCGACGTCGACGCGCCGGAGGAAAATCAAGGCATCAGCCATTATCGCAAGCGAGAGGTCGTCGTTCGGTTCGAAGACGTCCCTTCGCCGGAGCAGCTCGAACGGATGCGGCGGGAGACGGGCGCCGTCTCGGTCAAGCAGCTAGGCCCGGCCTTCGTCTTCGACTCTGGCCGCATGTCGACCGAGGAACTGATGGCGTATTTCAAAGCGCATAACGTCGTGTATGTCGAACCGCACTATATGTACGTAACGAACGACGCGTCGGTCGCTGCGGAGATCGTGCCGAACGACGAATTGTACCGCAGATATCAGTGGAACTTGCCGATCATTCGGACCCCTGGGGGCTGGTCGGTGACCAAAGGGACGGAAGAGATCGTCGTCGGAGTCGTCGACACGGGCGTCACGCTGACGCATCCCGATCTCCATGGCCATCTCGTCGAGGGCTATAACGTCGTAGATCCGTCGAAGCCGCCGGGCGACGACGTCGGACACGGCACGCATGTAGCGGGCGTCGTCTCCGCGTTAGTGGACAACGGGCAAGGCGTTGCGGGGATGACATGGTATAACAAGGTCATGCCCGTCAAGGTATTGGATTCTACGGGCATGGGCAGTACGTATTCCGTCGCCGAAGGCATTATCTGGGCGACGGATCACGGTGCGAAAGTGATCAATATGAGTCTGGGCAACTATGCGAGCGCAAGCTTTCTGCACGATGCGATTCGGTACGCATACGAACGAGACGTCGTGCTGATCGCCGCCACCGGCAACGATAATACGAGCGAACCGGGCTTTCCCGCCGCGTATCCCGAAGTATTCGCCGTATCGGCGACGAACCAGGCGCAGGAGAAAGCGACCTTCAGCAACTACGGCGATTACGTCGATGTCGTCGCTCCGGGCGAGAACATCGCCAGCACGTATACGGACAACCAGTATGCCGCGTTATCCGGCACGTCGATGGCGAGTCCGCACGTCTCGGCGTTGGCTGCGTTAATCCGCTCGGTCAATCCGTCGCTGAAAAATACCGAGGTGTACGACATCATGAGGCAAAGCGCCGTCGACCTCGGCCCGCCTGGGAAAGACCCCTATTTCGGATACGGGCAGATCGACGTGGAGCGCGCGCTGCAGCTGGCTTCCGGACAGCTGCCTCAGGAGGCGGCGGCGGACGAAGCGTCCGGAGAGCGCACCGTCGGTCGCGAGTCGTTCCTGGAGCAGCTCCTTCGTTCAATATTCGGATATTGAGTTCGGAGATAAACATCTTACAAAAGAAAGAGCTGTCGGAGATCCGACAGCTCTTTCGCGCGTATAGAACGTGGTGACAAGAGAAGTTTGCCGTAAGCCGGGTTCTGTGCTTCCAGTGGTCGTAACGGGTCACCTGCCCTCCCACCGTTGAAGCGACAATCATCTATCTAGGCGACGCATTGCTGCGCCGCT
>JAPSKX010000267.1 GCA_031181325.1 Paenibacillus sp. | reverse complement strand
TCGGCGAACCCGTCGAAGCCGTCCGCCTCGGCGCCGTCAGCGGCGAAACCCAATTCGCGCTAGATACGTTCGGCGCCGAGGCGCCGCGTCTCGTCGAGACGGTCGCGAACGAAGTCAAAGGCGTCATCCTCGTCGACCACAACGAACGCCAGCAAAGCGTCTCGGACATCGGCGACGTGCAAGTGCTCGAGGTCGTCGACCATCACCGCATCGCGAACTTCGAGACGAGCGGCCCGCTGTACTATCGCGCGGAGCCGGTCGGCTGCACCGCGACGATTCTTCTGAAGCTGTATAAAGAAAACGGCAAGTCCGTACCGAAACATATCGCGGGCCTTATGCTGTCCGCCATTATCTCCGATTCGCTGCTGTTCAAGTCGCCGACGTGCACGGCGCAGGACGTCGCCGCCGCGAAGGAGCTTGCCGCGATCGCCGGCGTCGACGCCGAGAAATACGGCCTCGAGATGCTGAAGGCAGGCGCGGATCTGTCCGACAAGACGATCGCGCAGCTCATCTCCCTGGACTCCAAGGAGTTTACGATGGGCGGTTCCAAGGTCGAGATCGCGCAAGTGAACGCGGTCGACGTCAACGACGTATTGTCGCGTCAAGCGGAGGTCGAAGCGGCGCTGTCGCAAATTATCGCCGACAAGGGCCTCGACTTGTTCCTGTTCGTCGTGACGGACATTCTGAACAACGATTCGGTCGGCCTCGCCCTCGGCAAGAAGGCGAACGCGGTCGAGAAGGCGTACAACGTAACCCTATCGAACAACACGGCGGTCCTCAAGGGCGTCGTCTCCCGCAAGTCGCAGATCGTGCCGGTGCTGACGGACACGTTCAACCAATTGTAAGGTTTCATTAGGGAAAAGGGCAGAGGGTCGATGTATCGACCTCCTGCCCTTTTTTTTTTTCGCTTCGACGCACGCTCACCGCCAGAGCGGCGTCGGCTCCGGCAACGGCAGCAGCTCGGACACGCGTACGAATCGAGTCTCCCCCTGGAGCCGCTCGATCGCGCCGCGCAGCGCCGCCGACGTCAGCTTCCCCGGCGGCCCGACGTGGCCGATGACGATCGTGTCCGTCCGATGCTCGATCAGCCGGTTCAGCTTGCGCAGCTGCTTATCGATATGCGCGGCCGAATACACCTCGTCGAGAAATAGATCGTTCGCCGCGAGCGGCACTCCGACCGTCTCCGCCATCGATTCCGCTTGGCTCTTGCCCGTCGTGCGGCTGTCGAGGAAATAGATGCCTCGCTCCCGGCACACCTCCATGACGATCCGCATGACGCGCGGGTCGGCCGTCGCTTTGGAGCCCATATGATTGTTCATGCCCCGGGCGTGCGGCACGTCGTCGATCGCGGCGGCGACGCGGTTCTTAATCTCCCGATCCGACAAGTCGGTCGTAATCGCGCCGGGCCCGAGCCAGCTGCGCTTGCCGCGAACCGGCTCCATCGGCAGGTGCACGATCACCTCGTGTCCGCGGCGGTGCGCTTCCTCCGCGTCGCGCTTCGTCGTCGGCAGGAACGGCATGACCGCGACGGTGATCGGCGCCGGCAGCGCGAACATCTCCTCCGTGCCGCTCATCGCGTTGCCGAAGTCGTCGATGACGATCGCGACGCGCTTCGGCTCGAGACGTTCGGGTTCCGCCGCCGACGCCGCGGTCGCGAGCCCGGACAACGCAAGCAAGGCGGCGGACGCGATGGAAAGCAATATTTTTGCATTGCTGCGAACCATAAATTCCACATCCTCTTATATATTGCAGGTACTTCCTACCTTTCCACGGGACAGCCGTTCTTATGCGCAAGAAATCGCGGGAAGGGAGGAATATAATGGAAGGCGTCGAATTGGAATAGGAACTCTCGCTTCCCCGAAAGGAGCTCTTATGAACGATCGTCCGAGCTTGTCGACCCGCATCTGGAAATACCGGCTTCACTATGTGATCGTGCTGCCTGCGTTGCTATTGCTGTTTCTGTTCAAACTTCTGCCGTTCCTGTCGGCGCTGATCATGCCCTTCAAAGCTTATCAACCGTTCCGCGGGCTGTTCGGCAGTCCGTGGGCGGGGACGGCGAACTTCCGCGCGCTGTTCGAAAGGCCGGAATTCAGCCAGGTTGTCGTAAATACGCTCGCGTTGAACATCGGCTATATCGCGGTCACGGGCGTCGCCGCGCTGCTGCTGTCGCTCGCGTTGGCCGCCGTCCGATGGGAGCGGCTGCGCGTCGTCGTCGGGACGCTTTTCCTGCTGCCGTACTTCGTACCGTCCGTCGTGTTCGCGTACGTCTTCGTCGTCCTGCTCTCCCCGGACCGATCCCCGGTGTTTCCGCCGTTCGAAGCGTTCATATTCGCGGATAACGGGCTGTTCCGTCTGGGAGCGATCGCGGCGGAAGCGCTGAAGACGGTCGGACTTCCGGCCCTGATCGCGCTGACGGCGATCGCTTCCCGCCACGAAGCGTTAAGGCGAGCCGCCGCGGCGGACGGCCAAGCCGCAGGGTTCCAAGCGAGCGGGTACCTGCATAGGAACGTCGTCCCGGCTGTCAGAGCGGTCATCGCCTTCGCGCTGCTCCGTCTAGCGATGCCGCTGGCGTCCGACTTCGATCTCATGCATTCGTTAGTAAACCCCTTGGTATTCGAAGCCGGGGAAACGCTGACGACCTATATCTTCCGGATCGGCTTCCTGAGTGCGCAATTCAGCCTTGCGTCCGCTGCATGGCTCGTGCAATTCGTCATTCAGCTGCTCTTCGTCTTCGGGGCGTACGCGCTCCTCCGAGGCGCCTTCGCCGCCGACTTGTTCAGCCGCTTCGAACGCCCGCGCATCCAGGCTGGGAGTTCGGCCGGGAACGTCGTCGGCATCGCCGTTTCGGCCGCCATGGCCGCGATCGCGCTGCTGCCGTTGTACGTCTTGTTCGTCGTCCCGCTTACGACGCGAAGCGAGGCTCACGTCACGTTGTTCGAGCTGTTGAACGTCCCGAACGCGGTCCTATACGGCTTCTTGTTCATCGCCGCGACGGTCGTCCATATGCTGATGACGGTTACGCTCGCCTACCCGCTGACCGTGAAACGGCTGCCCGGCCGTCAGTTGTATAAGGCACTGCTCCTCGTCGTCGCGGTCATGGGGTCGGGCACGATCCACGAATATTTCATGTTCCGAAGCTTAGGCGTCGTTAATACGATGACGGCGCTGCCGATGGTCGGACTCGTGTCGATCGTGCCTGTGTTCATCCTGAAGAGCATCTTCAACGCGAAATACGGTCCCCTGAAAGAGCAATACGAGCAGGAAGGGCAGGGGGAGCTGCGGACGTTCTTCGTCTTATTCCTTCCGAAGGTATGGAAGTCATGGGTCGCGTTGGGCGTCCTGCAGCTCGCGACGCTCGCCGGAGCGTATCAGTCTTCTCTGCTTTATTTGGCGAACCCGGAGACATCCCCTCCCTTGTATCGTTTCGCGAGCTTCGTGACGGCGATCGCGCCGGAGCAGGTGCCGCCGGGGGATCCGATGCTTCTCGCGTTCGGCGCGCTCGTCTCTCTGCCGGGCATCGTCTTGCTGCTGCTGTTCCGGCCGTGGCTTACGTCCGAGGTGCTGGTCGGTCAAGTCCGCAAAGGGTAGGCATGGAATCGCGGGCATGATAAGATGTGGAATAGGTTACCGATAACTCTGCAGGAGGGACGACGCGTGAGAATCGATTCGCATCAGCATTTCTGGGTGTACGACAGCGAGGAATACGGCTGGACCGGCGGCCCGGACAGTCCGATCAGCAAGAGCTTCGGGCCGGAGCAGCTGGCGCCGCTGCTGGCGGCGAACGGCTTCGCCGGCGCGGTGGCGGTGCAGGCGAGAACGTCGCTCGCCGAGAACGATTACCTGCTCGGCCTTGCGGACGAGCACGACTTCATTCGAGCGGTCGTCGGCTGGGTCGATCTAACGGCGCCGGACGTCGAAGCGCAGCTTGCGAAGTATGCCGGACGTCCGAAGTTTAAGGGCGTGCGCCACATCGCGCAGGGCGAAGCGGACGATTTCCTCGCCCGGGACGACGTCGCGCGCGGGGTGAAGGCGCTGGCCGGCTTCGGACTGACGTACGACATTTTGATCTACCACCGGCAACTACCGGCGGCGATCGAGCTCGTGCGCAAGTGCCCGGAGCAGCCGTTCGTCGTCGATCACATCGCGAAGCCGGACATCAAGAACGGAACGCTGGAGCCTTGGAGGGAGCAAATTCGAGAGCTCGCGTCGTACGAGAACGTTATGTGCAAAGTGTCGGGGATGGTGACGGAGGCGAATCCGAACGACTGGAAGCACGCCGACTTCGCGCCGTACCTCGAGACGGTATTCGAGGCGTTCGGGCCGAGCCGGCTGATGTACGGCTCGGATTGGCCGGTGTGCCTGCTCGGCGCGGATTATGCCGGCGCGCTCGGCATCGTGGAGCGCGCCGCGGAAAGCTGGAGCGACGCGGACCGCGAGCGGTTGTTCGGCGGCACCTGCGCCGCCTTCTACGGAATTTAGCTCCGGTTCGGGAGCGGGCGGGACGATTGCCGCACGACGAGCTCGGACGGCAATACGACTTTACGGGGCGCGGCGCCTGCCGCGCCTTGAATGCGTTCGATGAGCAGCTGCATGCCGAGCGAGCCGAACTCGTAGGCGGGCTGGCGCGCAACGGTGAGGAACGGGTCCAGCGCGATCGACTCGCCGAAGTCGTCGAAGCAGACGACCGACAGATCGTTCGGCACGCGGACGCCGCGCTCGCGCAGCGCGCGGATGACCGCGAGCGCGAGGAAGTTGTTCGCGGCGAACACGGCGGTCGGCGGCGATGCGGCCGACAGCAAGGCGTCGACGATCCGTCCGCCGTCGACCGCCG
>JAPSKX010000061.1 GCA_031181325.1 Paenibacillus sp. | reverse complement strand
GCGCGTCCCGAGCTGTTCCCGGTCGGTCAGTCGATCGCCATTCGGATGGAATCCGCCAGCAGGGGCTTCGGCGATACGGCGGCCGTCGTCGTCGGGAAAGCGGGCAACGTCTTATCCCTGAACCGCGAGATCGCGATGACCGTACTGCGTTCGAAGGGCGGCATCGCGACGACCCAGACGTCCGTTATCAGCGCCATCGACTGCGAGCAAGTCGAAATCCGCAACCTCGTCGTCGAGGGCAGGAAGGAAAATTCCCTCGCGGAGGGCTGCAGCAACGCGGGCATCTACCTCTACGCTTCTCGGGACGTCGTCATCGAAGGCTGCGTCGTCCGGAATTATAACGGAGACGCCATCAGCTACCAGCGCTGCTCGTCGATTCGGGTCGCCGATTGCGAATGCGTTCGGAACGGCGGCAAGGGAATTCACCCCGGCAGCGGCACGATCGATACGCAGATCGTGCGCAACGTCTTTAACGAGAACGGGATGGACGGCATCTTCCTCTGTTGGAGAGTGCAGGACAGCGTCGTCGAGCATAACGTCGCTGTAGGCAACGGCGGGAACGGAATTTCGATCGGACACAAGGACGTCCGCAACGCAATCCGCTTCAATCGACTCGCCCGCAACCGGTTTTACGGCATCTTCTTCCGCAACGAAGAGGAGCCGATGGCGGCAAACTACAACCGCGTCGAAGGCAATACGATCGAGGACAACGGCTCCGAGGAGATGGGATACGTCGGAATCCGCATCCGCGGCCAGACGCATCATGTCGAGCTCGTCGGCAATCGGATCGCGTTCGCGGAGGCGCCGGCGGGACGGACGATCGGCATCTGCATGGAAGAGCATACGCGAGATATTCATCTCGAAAATAACGAATTCGTCGGCTGCGCATTGCCTACGCATCATCACTGGCTCCCCGAGGGCGAAGAAGCGAAGCCTGCGACATAACACGAACGAGACACGCTCCCTTGCGGCGAATGGACGACCATCCCATGCTGCCGAAGGGAGCGTGTTTGTTTTTCGCTGGAGAAGGGAAAGAACCGACCCGGTCGCTAGCGACCGGGTCGGTTCTTCCGATGCAATCGATTATGGATTCAACGTTGCCAAGTGCTCATGATAAATTTGCGTGAGTTCCGCGTTTTGTTGGTCGAGGCCTCTCTTCTTCAACGTCTGGTGGAACTCCTCCCAGATGCCGTCCAGCTTCGACTCATCCTTCTCGAGAATGAATTTCGGGAGCGTCTTGCCCCACTCGGCGATCGCTTCCGTATTGAACGTCTTGTGCGCTTCCGTCCATTTCGTGCCCACGAAGTTATACGCCTTCGTTTGTGCCGGGAGCAGCATGTCGGAGGCCGTCTTCGCGCCGTACTTCTCATACGTCTCGTTAATGGTCGCGTTCGTGCTTTTCGCGATCCAGCTTTCCGAATGCGACCACATCGCGAAGTCGCCGTCGGAGAGCGTGAAGCCGGAAGCGTAGTTCGTGGACAACGGGCGCGCGTAGCCGACCCCGAGATCCTCCCAGAACGTGTTCGGGTTTTCCTTCGCATAATTAATGAACCAGTCCGTGAGCGTGCGCTTCCCGTTCTCTACTGTGTAGTACTTGCCTTCGATGCCCCAGCCGACCAAAATTTGATTTTCAAGCTTAAACATGTCGTCGTAGAACTGGATCAAGCGTACCGGATCCTTAGCGTTCTTCGTAATCGAGAGCCACATGTCGCCGCCGCGGCTCGGAAACTTCGAGTGTTCGTTCATGAGCTTCGTCTTGCCCGGCGCTACGATATCGAAATAAATATAGGAGCGGTCTTCCATGCCGTTCGCTTCCAGCGTACTGTTGCAATCGCCGCCCCAACTAGCTGTACCGAAGATAACGATAACGCGTCCTTGCGAGCATTTAGTCGTAAATTGCTCCGGCGTCTGGACGAGCGATTCCGGATCGAACAAGCCTTCTTTATTGATTTGATTGAAAAATGTAAACACATCCGTGTACCCGGGTTCGAAAAACCGAAGGCGCGCGTTGTTCTGATCGTCTACGAAATAGAGCCCCGTTGTCGGAAAGCCGGCGTAGCTGCGCGCAGCGGTATCGAACGTGTTGAACAACTGGTTGGCTGCGCCGTAGTTGGAGAAGCCGATCGTCTTGCCGCCGTCGATCTCCGGGTACTTCGCAATGTAGTCTGCGGCAACTTTTCTAACGTCCTCAAGCGTCTTGATTTCCGGATACCCCGCTTCCTTCAACGCAGCCGCTTGAATCGCGATCCAACCTTTATCATTGAGCCTTCTGACTTCCTTCGTCGGCGGCTGCAGCAAGCCGTAGATTTTACCGTCCGAATGCTTCAGGACCGAGAGGTCGTTGTTATACGCTTTGAGAATGTTCGGCGCATGCTCGTTGATCAAGTCGGTCAGATCGTGCACGGCGCCGGCTTCGATATACAGCTGCAGCGTGTTGTCGTGGATGTTGATAACCTCCGGGTAATCGCCGGCCGCGAGCCATACGTTCATTTTCTCGCGGAAGTCGCCGGTAATGATGTCCCACTTGATCGTCGCGCCGGTGCGCTTCTGAATTTCCTGCGCGACCTCGCTGGTCCAATTGATGTTGGGATTGTCTGTGTTCATCGTGAAGGTGAAGGGCTCTCTCGCGGGTTCTTCCTCCTTCGCCGGTTCCGGCGTAGGCGTCGCGGACTGCTCGGCTGGCTTCGCGGGCTCGGGCGTTGCCGGGGCTTCACCGGAATTCCCGTTGGAGCACGCCGTTGCCAGCAGAATGCTGGACAACGTTAGAGCGGTTAGTGCTTTGAACCTGCTTCTTTTCGTCATGCGTTTGCGACCTCCGTATGATTATTGTATTTATTTCAAAGCCGCTTCCGTCCATGCTAGACGGAACCCGCTTAGAAATCAATCTTTCATCGCGCCGAGCGTTAAGCCCTTCACGAAATACTTCTGCAGGAACGGGTAGATGAGCAGGATCGGAACGGTAACCAGAATCGTCAGCGTCGACTTGATTGTCAACGGCGAAATGATCCGCGTCGATTCTTCGGTGCTCTCTCCCGCATTCGCCGACGAATTTTCGACGACCTGGATCATCTTCTGCAGCTCGTATTGGAGCACGGCCAGCTTTTCGTTTCGGCTGTTGAACAAGTAGTTATCGAACCAAGAGTTCCATTCGCCCACGGAGACGTACAAGGCGACCGTCGCGACGACCGGCAGACTGATCGGCATGACGATGCCGGTAAAAATCCGGAAGTCGTTCGCCCCGTCGATATAGGCGGATTCAACGAGGCCGTCGGGCAGCTGCTCGAAGAACGTCCGCATGATGAAAATATAGAACGCGTTAACGAGGCCGGGCACGATGTAAACGGCGAACGTGTTCAACAACCCTAGATTCTTGATCAAGAGGTAATACGGGATAAGTCCGCCGCTCACGTACATCGTAATAATGAGCGTCAAGCTGAACGCTTTCCGGAACATGAACGTTTTGCGGCTGAGCACGTAGGCGAGCATCCCGCAGGCGAATACGGACAAGACGGTTTGGATTACGGTTCTAAGGACAGAGTTTAAAGCCGCCCTGGCGAGACGCTCGTTTTCAAAAACATAAAGATAGTTATCTAAAGTGAATTTCCTCGGCCAAAAATAGAGTCCGCCTCGGAGAGCGTCTTGCGTCTCGTTCAGCGAGATGACAAGCAAGTAAATGAACGGGTATACGGTAGTGAAGGCCGCGACGCTAAGGAACGCGTAGAAGAAAATATCGACGGCCAATTCTCCCCTGGTCCGATGAATGGACATAGCTGCATTCGCTCCAATCGTGTATTAAAAGAGGTTGGTTTGATATCTTCTTGCAATGGCGTTCACGCCCAATACCATCGTAAGACTGACGAGCGAGTTGAAGATGCCGACGGCGGTACCGAACGAGAAGTCGCCTTTGTTGAGGCCTAGACGCAGCGCTACGATCGAGATGACCTCGGAGTATTCCGCGGTAATGACGTTGCCGAGCAGGAATTGCGATTCGAATCCGCCGGTAAGCAAGCTGCCGATGCTGAGAATGGTCAAAAGGACGAGCGTCGGGACGATGCACGGAATGACGATATACTTCACGCGCTGCCACCGGGTCGCTCCATCCACGCTCGCCGCGTCGTACAGACTCGGATCGATGCCGGCGATCGAAGCGAGGTAGATGATCGCGCCCCAGCCGAAGCCCTTCCAGGTGAGGATGAGCGTATGGAGTACCCAGAACCATGTCGGCTGGCCGAAGAAGAAGATTGGCTCGTCGATCCAATTCAGCTTCATGAGCAGGGTGTTGAGCAAGCCGCTGTCGGGCGATAACAGCATGACGAAAATGTTGGCGACGACGACCATGGAGACGAAGTGCGGCAGGTACGTCATCGTCTGCACGATCCGGACGAACGCCTTGCTCCTCAGCTCGCTCAGAACGATAGCCAATCCGACGGCGCAGACGGTGCCGACGATCAGCTGCATGAAGTTCATCGCGAAGTTATTTCGAAGCGCTTTCAAAAAATAATCGTTCCGAAACAATTCTTCGAAATGCTTAAAGCCTACCCATTCCGCGCCGATGATGCTCCTGCCGATCTTGTAATCCGTGAACGCCATCAGCCAGCCCCATAACGGGACGAACTGGAATACGGCGAGGTGGATCATGATCGGGACGGACATCCACAGCAATACATGTTGCTTTCGAACGTTTTTCCAGAAGGAATTTTTGCGGACTTTGCGTCCAGGGTCCATGGATGGTACGGCTTCGAGGTCCGCGAGTGCGTTTGTTTTCAATCCGATTCTCCTCCGTCCTATTTGTAGCCATTATATCGTTCAAGCCCGGTCGCTTTATACGACGCAAAGTTGTTTTTTACTGTGGAATTCTTAAACATAAATATACAAAAAACACTCGAACAATCGTTCGAGTGTTTCCGCTTTCATTTCGATTTCCGATGGATCACGATTCCTCCAAAACCGGGTGCGTCAGCTCGATGACGGTCCCTCCCCTCTCGCCGCTCGCGATGCGAAGACCGTACCGTTCTCCGAAATAAATTGTGAGCCGTTCATGCACGTTATGCAGACCCACCCCTTTCCTCTGATTCAGCGCCGTGTCGGCGGACGAGAGCAGCGTTGCGCGAAGCTCCTCCGGGATACCTGGACCGTTGTCGATAATTTCGAAGTGAAGCAGCGACGCGTCGCGGCGACCTGTAATTACGATCTTCACGGCTTCCCCTTCGCCGGCGTGCCGCGTTCCGTGTTTGATTGCATTCTCCACAAGCGGCTGGAACAACAGCCGCAAGCAAGGCAGCTTCAGGATCTCTTCGTCGACGAGGTAGACGACCCGGATCGACGTGTCCTGCCGCGCCGTTTGAATATTGACGTACGCTCTAACATGCTCGAGCTCCCTTTCTACCGTCGACATTTCGCGGCCGTCGTTCAAGCTTAGCCGCAGCAAGTTGCCGAGCGAACGCACCATCTCGCTGATGTCGTCGGCTTTGCGGCTCTCGGCCTTCCAACGGATCGCTTCAAGCGTGTTATATAGAAAATGAGGGTTGATTTGGTGCGTTAACACTTGAAATTCCAGTTCTTTCTTATCCTTCGCTTCTTTCTCCGCGTTCTGTACCAGCTCGTCGATCCGCTGGATGAGATTATCGAAGCCGTGGTAGAGCCAACCGATCTCATCCCTGCGGTCCATCTGCGGCAGCCGCGGCAGCAGCCCGCCGCGCTCCACCATGCGCATCGCTTGCACGAGCTTCTGAATGGGGTTCGTAAATCGGGAAGTCAAGTACGCGACCGTCAACACGGAGAGCGCAAAGTAGAAAAAGAGAAACAGGAAGCTGACTTGTTCGATACCGGACACCGGCCGGGTCAGCACCGAAACCGGCAGCAAGCTAACGAGCTTCCATCCGTTATGATCCAACGTCGCGGACGTGACCATATACTCGGCTCCGTCCATCGAGATGGTCACATCTTTCCTCGGCGCCTTGCGCAGGTGCTCGGAGAGCGAGGACGATGCGACGGGCGTACCGATCAGCGTCGGGTCCTGGTGGTAGACGATCGTCTGCCGCTCGTCGATCAGCATGACCTGTTGCTGGTCCATCATTATGACCGGAGCCAAGTAATCGCTGAGGGTGCTGACTTTAATGTCGGCGGAGAGAAAGCCGAGCGGCCGCGACTTGTCCAGCCCGTAAATTTGCTTGATCAACGATAATATCGGTTCTTTGTATAGGTAGGGATTGTCCTCCGGCAAAAATAACTGCCAGAACGGCGACTTCATCTCCTCCGCGTTCCGGAACCATTCCTCCTTCTCTACGTCGACGTTCTGGTAGATCGAATGCGTGAACGACGGATAACGCGAAGGCTCGATCGGAAAGATGCGGATCGAATACGCATGGGCGTTGCTGCTCAGATCCGTGGAGTATTGAATCAGCTTGGCGGCGATTTCCATCTCCGCCAAGCTGTCGTCCGGAACGATGCTAAGTAAATTTTGCATTTCCTTCGAATAGATGATATCGTTCTGCGCGCGATCGACAAGATCGAGATAATTGTCCAAATTGCTCGCGTTCTTCTCCATCATCTCCAGCGAGATGATCGAGCTCACGTCTTGAATCGCTTGCACGGATTTCGAATAGGAGAAGTAACCGATAAACAAAAACGGAAGCACGATGACCAAAAAAAACAGGAGGATGACCTGATAGCGAATCGAAAATCGCCCCAGATCGAACAAAGGCGGCTTACTCATGTTGATTCCCCCTGCTGTTGCGGTACTCCTGCGGCGTACAGCCGAACTTGCGCTTGAACAGCTTAGAGAAGTGTACCGGGTCCTGGTAACCGACAAGATAGCTGATTTGGTATACCTTATGGTTCAGATCGGCCAACAGCTCCGCTGCCTTCTGCATCCGGACGTCGGTAATGAATTCCAGAAAGTTCATGTCGGTTTCCTTCTTGAAGAGCTTGCTGAGCCAGACAGGCGTCACGTGCACCTGCTCCGAGACGGTCTGCAGCGTTAAATTTTCGTGGTAGCGCTGCTGAATGATCCGCTTCGCTTCGTGCACGATTTGGCTCCTTGAATCGGATTGCACTTTCATGCTCTCCGACGCCCTCAACAGCTGATCGGTCAGCTGCTCTTGGAGCGACTCCAACGTGTCGAATCGTTCCAGGTGCTCCCAGAGAAAGATCGGATTTTTTTCCCACGAATTCTCCTTCCAGCCGGCCGTGCGCTGCGCCGTTCGGAATACGTCGAGCAGCCATTCGAAGGCGCGTTGCTGGAGGTCCTTCGGGTGCTGCACATTCCACGTCTTGACTAAGAGCGGAAAGCTCCCCGCGGCATCCCGGACGTCCTGCTGCGTTCCGTATTTCAACAACTCGACGAGAGATTTCGGATCCGTCAACGCATCGAGCCAGCGCTCGTCCGCATCGAACGACTCCCGCTCCTCCCCCTGCGATCGCCGCACTTTCCAAGGCGCGAGCGACTCCAGCGCGCTGCGATGGAGCTCGAACAACTGGCGAAGGGTGCCTTGCCCGTCCGCGCAGCCGCGGCTGACGCGGATGCGCAGACGGCTGCCCAGCTCGTCGCATATCGATATCGTCAGTTCCTCGAGCCGAGCAAGGCTGTTGACGTATTCCGCGCCGAAGACCGCGACCCAATCGTCGGCCTTCGAACGGAAGAGCACGTACCGTTCGATCCGGCGCTCTTCGAGCGAGCGTTCGATCTGTTCGCCCACCGAAGCCAAGAGCGCCTCCGTATCCGCGGGGAACTCGGCGCCCGCAATCGCTTTCAAACTATCGATGCCGAAGACGACGACGCGCAGCTGCGACGACAGCAGCCAATCCAGCTTCAATTGCTCCAGCTTGTGCTCGACCCGCAGCGACTCCGCGTTCCGATACGGGCGTTCGATCAATACCCGCATCGCTTCTTCCCGCAGCTTCGGCATCGCCGAATCGTACCCCTGTTGGAGCAAATTGCGATTCTGCTCGTAGGCGAGCCGATCCCGCATGCGCTGCAACGAGAGCGCGACCGCTTTGGCCAGCTCGTCCTTGCTGATCGGCTTGAGCAAATAATCGGACACGCCGAGCTTGAACGCTTCCTTCGCGTAATGAAAGTCGTCGTAGCCGCTGATGACGATGACGCTCCCGGCATATTGTTCGCGCCGAAGCTCCTCGATGAATTGCAGTCCGCTCATGCGCGGCATGCGGATGTCCGTGACGATCAGATCCGGCCGTTCGAGCCTCGCCAGCTCCAGCGCGGTGTCGCCGTCGTCCGCATCCGACACTTCGTGAACGCCCCACTCCGACCAAGGAAGTTGGGTGACTAGACCATTGCGAATTTCCTTCTCGTCGTCCACGACCAGTACCCGAATCATCGTCACACGCCCCCGTTGTCTGTATTGTTTTGCTTACCCTTCATTTTGCTTATTGTCGTCCGGAGCTCGCTATGTGGCAAAAATAAAGTATACATGGCGTTCTTATCCTCAATTCGACGACGCGGCGTCTTTCCCCTTCCGCACGAGAGAAGAAGCCGTCCCGGAAGTGGATCGGATCCACTCCCGGGACGGCTTCCTGCTCGTTCGCATGCCTCGCGTTACGCGTTATATGAAGTACAAAGACTGCTGTTCCGAAACCTCCAGCACCCCGACGATCTCCTCGTCGGAATTGCGGATCGGGTAATAGATCGTCGTTCCGCCTTCGCTGTCCCAACGCGTGGGAAGCCCCGAGAAGGCGCGTTCGATTTCCGGCCAGAGCGGCTGAATATGGTACCCTTCCGCCGGCAACGAGCTTCCCGCCACCATAACCTCGCCGTGGGTCGGCTGTTCCGGGCGTCGAACCCAGAGCGCCGCGAACGGGCTGCGACGCGGATCGATCCGTTCGATGCGCAGCAGCGTCTTCTTCAGCTCGTTAAAGTTGTGCTCGTCGAAATCCACCTCGTCCCCTAAGGCGAATACGCTGGTCGCATTGACGACGCGCAGCGGGTACTCCCGCCGATCCGCGGGCATAACGTCTTCCAGTTGATCGCCTACGAGGAATAACGCCCCGATTCTCGCGATTTCCATTAACGGATACGGTGCTTGTTTCATTCGCTGTTCCCCCCTTACCCCATGATCTCCCATAGTTTTCGCTTGAGCGTATGAAACGCTTCCGGATCCTGCGCCTTGTGCAGCTTCGCGCTCGGCGCTTCGCTGAACATCTGATTTTCCCACAGATGCGGCGGCAGATCCAGGAAGTCGGGCTTCCCCGGCCACCAGGCGCCCGGTTCGATGCCGAAGGCTTCGACGACGGTCTTCCTCATGGCGTCGCGCCCTTCCGCCGGCTGACGGCGAATCCATTGTTCCATGCAGTCTGCCGTCTGCATCGCCCCGCGCAGCACCTTCAAGCGGATGGAAGGAATGAGCTCCGGCAGCCCGAACAGCTTGTCGCCGGGGTAAAACACCGCCGTGTTGCCGTTCGAATCCGGCGTCTCGTACCAGCGCTCGCCCCATTTATTGGACTCCCAATACACGAAGCCGTCTACGCCTCTTGCCACCGCGGTGAGCGGCACGATCGTCGTCGCGAGCAGCGTGTCTTGAATCGGCTGCGCGGAGCCGTACGTCCATACTTCGTCTCCGGCCGCGCGGAGCACGTCGAGGCTCTCCGGGAACCAGGAGAAGATTTGCTGATTTACGACCCATAGCTGAATGTGCTTCGCGAACTTCTCGAAGTGGTGGCCGTAGGCCCAACTGGAATCCGTCCGGAAGATGAACTTCGCGCCGCCCTCCTTCTTCAGTACATCCTGCATGAGATCGTAGAAAATGTCGTTGATTTTCTCGTCCCACAGAAACCGCGTTTCGTCGCCGTCGTACGGGAACAGCTTATATCGTTTCTTATGATTCAGGAACAGCTCGAATTTCGTGCGGAGCCAGCCCTTCTCGGTGAAGTGCCGGTGGAATTCTTCCAATATCCTCGTGAACTCCGTCCGATACCCTTTCGTTCCGAACTTGACGTAATCGGCCGGCCAATGGAAGTTGAACGGCAAGTACATATACGGAATCGGAATCGCGCCGCGCTTCGTGTCCTTGAACGCGGAGCCGTCGAGCAGCGGACCGAACAGTTCGTCGTACCGCGACCAATCCTTGACCCGCATCTGCTTGCCCTTGCCTTCGAGCTCGGGCGCGAAGACGTACGGCATTCGCCCGGAATGCTGATACGGCAAATAATGAATCAAGCCGCGGTGCTCATGCGCGATGCGGAAATATTGGTGCAGCGCCTTCGCGTAGGTGCCGTCCTCGTAACGATATTCGTTGTCGCGCAGCGCGTCCATCCGGCTGGATAAATTGTCCGCGTAGCTGTTCAGGTCGGCGACGATAAGCGATTCGTCCGGCACGGCCGTCTCCAGCGCGCGAATGCGAAGGTCATGCGTCTCCGTCGTCCCGCCTGACGTCACGCGGATCGCGCCGCGATACTCGCCTGCGCCGATCCCCGCAGGAAGGAACAAATCCACCCAGATCACGGCGTAGGATTGATTCGGCACCGCGTTGCGCGCGGTGATCGCAGCGAGCGTACGCGCCGGAGCGTCGCCTTCGGACAGCGGCACGAGCGCGTCGGGATAATAACGCCCCTTAATGATATGGAACCATTCGGCGAAATAAGAGTACGCGTCGGGAGCGAGCTCGCCGCGGTCCCCGCGGAGCGGCTCGGCCTGAATGCGCACGTCCGCGCCGGCGGCATCGCCCAGCCGCAGCGCGATTTGGAACGAAAGGTATGCGTTGCGCGGGGAGACGAATTCGATCGACTCGCCGCGCAGCTCGCTCGGCGATCGAACCTTCGATTCCGCCTCCAACACCTCCCCGGTTTGCGGGCAGATCCGGATCATATCGTGAATCAAATAACTGTTGCTCATAGTTAGGCTCCTTCACCGAGAATTGTTGTGCCTTAACGACGCTTGTATTCGTTCAGCGCGGAGACGTTCACGTCCTTCGCGTCGACCTTCGAGCCTTTCCGATTCGAGACGAACACCGTCTTCGACTCTCCCGGCAGCAGGTTGAAGTAATTGTCCGAAAACATCGTATGATCGATCGGGCATTCCAGCTTGACGAACCGCGCGAATCGATCGGTCTTGATCGTGATCTCGATGCCCTCTTCGCGCGCCTCCAACAGCGTCTGCAGCCGGCAAGGCGCGAATCGAAGCTGCTTCTGCTCGGCGAAGAAGAAGTGATTATCGTAGACGCCGCCGCGCTCGCTCCGCGCGAGGATGAAGTGGCTGCGCCTGTCGATGACGCCGAAGCGCCACTCGATTTCGGCCGGTTGGAATTGAACGACCATCCGGGACGAGTTCGGCTCGACGCTCACCGGATAGACGGCTTCATACGTTGCGTTCCCGAAGCAATTTTGCACGCTGAGCGTAATCGTATCGTCGAATCGCTCGTAGCTGTCGTTCGTTACCCAGACGGACAAGCCGCCTGCCTCTTCCTTGAAGGAGAGCAGAACCGGGCTGTAAAATCTGCGAGCGTAGTAGTAGGACGCCTTCGGGAACAAGTAGTAATCGATTAAGCTCCAGCTGATGCCCGGCCAGCAGTCGTTCAGCTGCCAGATGAGCGAGCCGCTGTTCTCCGGCTTTCTTCGACGGAAGTGCTCGACGCCGAATTTCAAGCCTTCGGCTTGGCACAGCATCGAGTAATCGATGTATTGCTCCAGGTCGTTCGGAAGTCCGGAATACCCGGCCATCGTCATGTCCGCCTTCTCCGGCTCGTAATCCTTGTTGCGGTAGTCCAGTTCGTAGCTGCCGTAATACAGCTCGCTCTCCGGGATGTTGCGCCGGAGCGTCTCCATCACCGCGCTGCCGTGAATGCCGAATTCGCTGCTGAATTTCGACGTATCCTCGGCGTAACGTCGGTAGGAAATCCCGTACGGCGAGACGTCCATCTTCGACGGCTCCCCGTACTTCCGAGGATACACGTCGCCCGCCCAGACGGCCCAGTTATGCGTATCGCCTTCGTCGAAGCTGTTCGCGTCGTTGCCGCCCCACGGCGAGCTCGGCCAATAGAAGCGTGTCGGATCGAGCTGCTCGAGCAGCTCCGGAATGAGCTCGTGGAAAATCTTTTCCCCATAGAAGCGATAATCGCTGCGGTAGTACATTTTCTCGCTGTGGATCGCTTGGTTTTCGTTGTTGCCTGCCCATATGGCGATGCACGGGTAGCTGCGCAGCATCTTCGTGTTCGCGACGATCTCCCTCCGGACGTTCGCCATGAACGCCGCGTCGTAATCCGGCACTTCGCTGCACGAGAACATGTAATCTTGCCAGACGAGCAGTCCCTGCCGCGAGCATTCCCGATAGAACGCTGCCTTCTCGTACACGCCGCCGCCCCACACGCGCAGCATGTTCATGTTCGCGTCGCGCGACAGCGCGATCAAGTCGGCGTAGCGCTCGTCCGGAATCGCGCCGATGAAGTTGTGGGCGGGAATCCAGTTCGCACCCTTGGCGTAGATCGGCTTCCCGTTCAAGACGAACGTGAAGCGCGGCGTCCCGGTTTCGGAACGAAGCAAGACGTCGATCGTGCGAATCCCGACCTCTTCGACCGCCGTGTCGACGATCGTACCGTTCGCTTTCAGGTTCGCGGTCAACTCGTACAGGAACGGCGTTCCATGATCGAACGTCCACCAAAGCTCCGGCTTCTCGACCTTGAACCGCAGCGTCGCTCGACCGTCCGCGACGTCCGCCTCGTGTCGCTCCGTCCGATCCCCGCCCTTCAACAGCAGCTCTACGGTAAGCCGCGCTTCCGTACGGATCGCGCCGACTTCCACGTCTACCTCTACCTCCGCCTCTTCCGGTCCGATCGAGAGCGTCTTGAAGAACAAATGCTCGATCTTCGCCTGCCGGACGACCTGCAGCCAAGCGTCCTTCCAGATGCCTGCCGTTACGACGCGGGGGCTCCAGTCCCACGAGAAGTTGCAAGCGCACTTGCGCAGCCAGATTCGCTCGTAATTGACCTTGGACCAGAAGCGGGAGACGTCCTGCTTCTCGGCGTAGTCGACGACGGAGTCGAAGCGGACGACGACGACGTTGCCGCGGTCCAGGAGCGTGCCGGTCAACTCCGCGCTCACGGGCACGAACATATTGTCGCCGATCGCCGCGGACCGTCCGTTGACGAACACCTCCGCCAGCGTATCGAGCCCTTCGAATTGGAGGATCGTGCTGGAAGCGCTCTCTTCGTCCGGCCGATCGAACTCCATCCGATATACCCAAATTTTCCGTTCGATCCATCGGCACTCCTGATCGTTCGTCGAATAAAACGGGTCCTCGATCAGCCCGTGAGCCAGCAGCGTGGAATGCACGTCTCCGGGCACGGCGACGTTCAGCCAGCCCGCTTCCTCGAAACCGGCGACGTGCACGGCGGCGGGAATGTCCTCCGCGCGGTCGTATGCTTTCATTTTCCAATGTTCGTGCAGCTTGAAGTATTGCGTCTTCTCCGCGGTCATCGTTCCGCCTCCTGAGTCGTATTGCCCTTGTCGAATTGCCTGTTTCCCCTCTCTAATGGTAGAGCGAACGCCGCCGCGGATAAACGGGATAACCGTAAAGTTTACTAAGGAACAATTATCCTTCTCCGCGCCGCATGCGTTGCCGAAGAGAATGGCGCAGCTATCCGAACGTGCGCGTCAACAGGCGCATCAAGTCGGGGTCCGTCAGCCGCACGGACCGGCCGTCGACCCTTGTCGTATCCGCATCCTTGCCGATGCGCCCTTCCGCCAGACGCGTGCCGGTGTACTCGATCTTCATCTCGTATGGGCCGTCTAGCTTGTAAGGTCTGCAGGCATGCCGGTCGCGCACGGCGGCTTGGACCGCCGCTCCGATCTCTTCGTACACTCGCTTCGGGGCTTTCAGCACGCCCGAATTCCGCCCCATCGCGCGCTTCGTCTCGTACGCGGCGACTTCGCCCAATTGCCGCTTCGCCTCCGCGCACGTCTTATCGTCGCCGGAGACGAACACGACCGGGACGTCGTGCAAACCGAACAGCAGCGCGTCGATGCCGATCTCGCCGATCGGCGCGCCGTTCAGCTCGAGGCTGTAAATATCCGCGGTGCTGAACGTATGGTCGAGGATCGCCGCTTCGGTGCCGGCCATCCCGTGATAGCCGACGAGAAGCGCTCCGTCGAACGAAGCGTCGAGGCCCGCGAACCGATTCGGGAACGGCAGCGGTCCCATCGCATAAGTCGCGGCGGGATGCAGTCGGTCGTATAGAAAATTAAACCCGGTCGCATGCGCATCCTTGACGACGATCTCCGTCGCGCCTGCCTGCCGCAGCGCCTCCACGACGGCGTTCACCTCGTCGGTGAGAAGCTGCCGCGCCTCCTGGTAGAACGGCTCCCCTCGGAAGATCTGCTCCCGGAGCGCGATACCCGCGATGCCTTCCATGTCGACGCTGACGTAAAATTTCATTCGCTTCGTCCCTTCCGTTCGATGATAGATTCCTATCGTAAGCGTGGCATAATCGCCGGCGAATTTGTAGACGCGGAACTTGTCTTCTGGTGGGTCATTTTCGGCGAACGTCTTTTTTTTCGAGCGTGTGCAACAGGCGTGCAAGTTTGGCGTGGGTCATACGCTCCGTTCTCTCCGGTATGCCCCCGCCAACCCGACTACAGCATGCGCAAATCGCCCAAATCGAAAAGTCCGCCGCATCGGTTGCGGCGGACTATAAAAGGTTGCGGTAGGTAGTTACTCGTCCAATCGGAAGCGCTGCGGGAAGAAGCGGTACCCTTCCAATTCGAACGGAGTCGAAGGTACGGCCCAAGGGGCGCCGATCTCGGAATACAGCTTGCCGGCGGCGAACGCTTCCTTCGTCGTCGCTTCGATGTCTTCGATGTAGGCGCCGGGTTCGTCCGCGTCCGCCGACCGGCGCACGAAAGCGCCCGGCACCGTTCGAATGCGTTCCGCCGACTCGAAGGCGCCGCTGGCGGCCAGCGTGAAGAGACGCGCCGACGCGATCGACACGTCCAAGTCGACATCGCTCCCGCCGATCGCGCGGATCAGATTGCGGTAGCGCAGCTCCAGATTTCCGCCCATGGAGCATTCGTAGATTTCGGTTCTCCCTCCGCTCCATACCGTCACTTCGTTCTTATAATTCCATTCGATCGCGCCGTCCGTTCCTTCGATTCGGATGCGCTGCGTCTCGACGTCCTTGGCGCACAAGGTCACATAGAAGCATAATGTCATCCCGTCGCTCATCTCGATGCGCATCGAGGTCGTGTCGTCGCTCTGGATCGGGTTCGCATGGTACAACTCCGCCGTGACGCGCCGCGGCTCCGCGGCACGCCCGTCGGCGCCGCCGGTCAGCACCGCGAGTCGCAGCATGCTGTATAAGAGATGCGCAGCCGGGTTATGGAACGCTCCGTCGAGGATGACATTCCCGTTCGCCCGCAGCTTGCCCGCCCAAGGCGTTCGCGCGAAATACGCGCTCGCGCGCTTCAGAAGAGAGATGCCTTTGATGTTCTGTACGGCGCCGATGCTCCCGGCGGCGATCGCCTCGGAGATACGCTCGAGCGCCGCCCCGGACGGCGCGAAGAAATTGACGGCGCACAGCTTTCCGGTTCGCCGCGACGTCTCGAGGATCGCGTCCACGTCTTGGATCGTGGCGGCCGGCGGCTTCTCGAGCAGCACATGGTGCCCGGCCTCCATGGCGTCCCGCGCCATCGGCGCATGCAGTTGAATCGGAGTAGAGACGATGACGAAGTCCGCCGCTCGCTCCGATGCCAGCATCTCCCGGTAATCGACGTACGACCGCGCCGAGCGACCTTCGAGCAGCGCCGCCGCGTTGTCGGACAGTCTCACGTCGCTGACGGCGGCGAGTCGGAGGACGCCTTCGTCCTCCAGCCGCGTCAGCTCTCGCAGATGCGAGAGTCCGAAGCCGCCGGCGCCGATCAGTAACACTTGAGGAATCGTCACGGTCCGTCTCCGATTTCTGCGCTTACGCGCTGTAGATGTGCGGGTTCTGGCGGCGGCATTCCTCCATGACCCACATCTGCTGCCGTACCTGCTCCGGCGTAATTTCCAGCGGAGCGCCGGCGGTCAGCGCGCCGTGCAGCATCAGATACAGTCTCTCGGTCATATGGCCGAACAAGCTTTGTCCTTCCGGCAGCTCCATCTTCCATTCGCCTTCGTGCCAAGTAAGCTTCTCGCTGCAATACGCCGGCAGCCCCGAAGCCGAAATGAGCGGCTCCCGCACAAGCTGCTGTTCCGGCGCTTCCTCCGGCTTGAAATATTTCCACTCCACCGTATCGCCCTTCACGCGCAAGCCGCCGTTCGTGCCTTGAATATTCCAAGCATCCTGCGGGTAGGCGCTGCAGGACGAGATCTCGATATCGATCGTCGGACGACCCGGTCCGCGCATGAGCAGCTTGACATAATCTTCCGCGTCCCCGAACGTGTTGGCGCGATCCATAATGCAAGTGATTTGCGGCATGAGGTCCGTGCCGAACAACTGCAGCGCCTGATCCACCGGATGCGGCCCCGTGTTCATCAGATTGCCGCCGTTGTTGCTCTGCAGCGTCTGCCAATCCCAACGGCGCTGGAATCCGTTCGCGCTGATATCGACTTGCACGATGCGTCCGAGCACGCCGGAATCGATCACCTTGCGGATTTGTTGGAATACCGGGTGGTATCGCGATTGCTGGAAGACGGCGAGCAGCTTGCCGGAATGCTTCGACGCTTCGATCAAGCGGTCGACCTCCTCCGGCGTCTTCGTCAGCGGCTTCTCGCACAAGACGTTGAAACCGCGGTTCAACAGCTCCAACGTAATCGGGAAGTGCAGATGGCTCGGGGAAGCGTTCACGACCAAGTCGAGCGGCTCCTGCGCGACCATCTCTTCCCAAGTGGAATACGCGTTGCAGCCGAATTCTTCCTTCGCGCGCGCTTGACGATCCTCCAGCGAATCCGCGATCGCGGCGATCTTGTACTGCTCGGCAAGCTGCTCCAGCAGCTTGCCGTGGATGTCGCGGCCGCTGCGGCCTTGTCCGATAATGCCGACTCGAATCGGGCTAGATGTCATGTATGAGTCCCTCTTTTCGTTAGGGTAGGTCGGGCTTCGCCGCGAACGTCTTCTTGTATTCCGTCGGCGTAATGCCCGTTCGCTTCTTGAACGTACGGATGAAATGGCTCAGGTGGCGGTACCCGACCTGGAAGCCGATTTGGGTAATCGTGTGCGTGTCCCGGCGGATCAGCTCCATGGCTCGTTCGATGCGCACTTCGTTGACGTAATCGACGAACGTCTGTCCCGTCGCTTTCTTAAATACGTGGCTGAAATACGCCGGCGCCATGTTCGCGAGATACGCGCCGTGCTCGAGCGGAATATCTTGACTATAATTGTCGTGAATATACCGTCGCACGTCTTCGATCGGCTCGCGATCCGCGGCCTCGCTGCGGCGCCGCGGCGACCGCTGCTGCTTGCGGGTCTCGCGTTCCACGATCAGGAGGAGCTTCGCGAGCGACAGCCGGATCGAAAATTCGAAACCGGTCGTCTTGCTCTCGAATTCCTCTTGCATGTCTTGCAGCAGCTGGAGCACGAGCGGCTGCTTCGTCTTGCCGACGTGCAGCCAGGCGTGCGCCGGCGAAGACGCGTCTTGCGTCAAGAACGGCTGAAGCGCTTCCTGCATCGGGCCGAGCATCCCGTTCAGCAATTCCGGAGCGAAGTCGATCAGGATGAGCTCGAGTTCCTTCGCGTCGACCGCGCCGAAGCTGTGCCCCGTGCCGGGCGTGATGACGAACAGCTCGCCCGGACCGACCGTCAACGACTTGCCCAGCATGCGGTGATGGCAAGCGCCCTTGTGGACGTATGCGATCTGCACGTAATCGTGCATGTGAAGCGGCTGCTTCGACAGCCCGCTGGAGTATCGGAATATTTTGAACGGGAAATCGGGATTTAATTGACTTCTCGTTTCGAAATGGAGCATTCCCTTCGCGTCGTCCATCCCTTGCACCGCCTATCGGTCCCTTTTGTTGTAACCTAGCACAGAAGCGAAGGTTCCGGCAAGCGGCGCTCTCCGGGCGTAGGGCGACCGTCTACGAGAGCCCCAGCAACTTCCGAACGAAGCGGAAATCGTGCTCGAGCCGCTCGTACGGCGGGAACGGAGCGTGGCACTCCAGCGTCAGCCATCCGTCGTATCCGACTTCCCGGAGAGCGTCGAACAACGGCTTATGGTCGGCGCCGCCCTCGCCCATTCGGCTCTGGCGGAATTTCTCCTTGCCGTGCTTCGTCTTATCGTAGAACGTGCCGGGCGCGCCGACCTCGTCGACGCGCAGTTCGTCCTTCACGTGCACATGGAACAACGATCGTCCGAGCTGCAGGACGGAATCTCGGCCGTAATCCGTGTCCGTAATATACATATTGCCCGCGTCGTGAATCATGCCGACGTTGTCGTTCTCGATCATCCGCAGCAGCCGAAGGCTGGATTCCACCGTCTCTACGAGCGAATTGTTGTGGATTTCGAGCAGTACCTTCACCTGCTGTTTCTTCGCTTCCTCCGCGCACCGATTGACCCAATAAGCCGCCTTCGCGTAGTGGTAATCTTGCGATAAGAACGCATTCGGACCGCCGGGGAAGATGCGAATCATGCCGCAATCGAGATGACCGGCGATGTCCAGCAGCTTCTTGAATTCCTCGAAGCTCTTCTCGCACTCGGCGTCGCTCGCGTCGGAGAAGCCGCCCACGTACCCGGCAAGCGCCGGGATGTCGAGCTCGAGGCTCCGGGAAAGCGCCTTCGCTTCTTTGACGCGCGCAAGGCTCGCGGTCGGCGACAGATGCGGCTCGCGCGCCGCGATTTCGATGCCGTCCATGCCTAGCTTCTTCGTAAGGTGCATCGCTTCTTGGATGCTGTGTTCGATAAATACGCCGCTGAATGCCGCGAATTTCATGTCCGTCCTCCACCGTCCTTCGATAGCTTGATTTCCGCGCCGGCGGCGGCGCTCGCATAGATCGATTCGACCAATTGTACGGCTCTGTAGCCGTCCCTTCCCGTGATCAGCGGTTCGCCGCCCGTCTCGATCGACGTCATCACGTCGATCAGCTGGCTCTGGTGGAAGTCGGATACGATGCTTCTTGGATCGGAGACCCCGCCGTACCGTTCCTCCTCCGTCCAGTTCGGTTCGTCCCAACCCGGGACGTGCCATCGGGCGATCGAGGTGCCTTCCAGCTTGATCGTCCCCTTCTCCCCATACAGCGCGATCGTCGCGGCAAAGCCCGGTTGGATGCTCGTCGAAGCCATGATCGTGCCGAAAGCGCCGTTCTCGAACGTAAGCACCGCGAGACCGAGATCTTCGGCTTCCATCCGATGCGTCTGCGTCGCCGTCTTTCCGAACACCGTACGTACGTCTCCGGCGAACCAGAGCAGCAGATCCAGCCCGTGGATGCCTTGGTTCATGAGCACGCCGCCGTCCTCGCGAATCGTCCCCCGCCAATCGGCGCTGTCGTAGTACGCTTGACTTCGATAATAAGGAAGCGTCATCTCGGCGAGCAGCAACCGGCCGAGCCCTCCCTCGTCCAGTACCCTCTTAATGGCCTGGTTGTTCGCCTCGAACCTGCGCTGGGAAATAACCGACAGCGTAAGTCCCCGCCGCTCGGCGGCGTCGACGAGCGCCAGCGCGTCCGCCCCTGTCATCGCGATCGGCTTCTCCACGACGAGATGCTTCCCGGCGTGCAGCACGTCGAGGCCGATGGCGGCATGGCTTCCGCTCGAGGTCGTTACGCAGACGATGTCGACGTCGGGACGCTGCAGCAGCTCCCGATAATCCGTCGTCCACTCGCAGCCTTCGCGCTCCGCCACCGCGCGCGCGCGACTCTCGTCCCGGCTGGATACGGCGACGAGGCTCGCGTCCTCGATGTGCCGTATGGCCTCCGTATGGAAATCGGCGACGCTGCCGCATCCGATCAGACCGAAGCGCCAATGCGCCATTCGCTCACACCTCCTTCAGCAACGCCCTCAACGCGTCGAGCGTCATCTTCGTGCCCGTCATGCGGCTGGCGCCATCCGGCTTGAAGTGCGTCTCGATCGTATACAGCCCTTCGTAACCGTCCGCGGCCAACGCGCGGAGGTGCGCGATATAGTCGACGGTGCCGGAGCCGATCGGCACGCAGCGCGACTTGCCGTCCGGACCGACATAGGCGTCCTTCAGATGCACATGGCTAAGCACGTCCTTCACGGCCTCGTAACCGGACGGATATGCTTCCCGTTGCGCGTGCGCATGGTTGCCCGGATCCCACAGCGCCCGCAGCGCCGGCGAATCGACCGCCCGAACGAGCGTCCCGACCTCTTCGGCCACGCCGCCGTTGCAGGACGGTTCGTTTTCCAATAGGAGTTCTACGCCTTCCTCCGCCGCGATGCCCGCGGCGCGCCGAAGATGCCCGACGATCTCCGAAGTATATCGTTCCGGCTCCTGTTCTCTCCAGAAGGAGAATATCCGAATGCGCTTCGTTCCAAGAAGCTTGGCGATGGCGATCACGCGGGACAGCTTCTCGAAGTGAGCCTCCACGTCCTCTTCCGCGTTGCCGAACGTATCCCCCGACGCCACGGGTCTGGACGGGTCCAAGGCGCACTTGAACAACGGGGAGGCGAGCGCGGAAATATACAAGCCCTTGGCTTCGACTTGCTTGCGGATGTCCCTCGCTTCGTCGTCGGAGACGGTCGCGATGTTGCGTCCGTTCACGACCCGGACTTCTACGTGCGCGAGCCCTTGCTCCGCCGCCCAATTCAGCGCTTCCTCGAAGTTATCCGATACTTCGTCCGTTAATACGCCTAGTCTGCTTTCGATCAAGGTTTCGGCTCCTTTCGCTTCATGTCCGTCTTTCCCCCTTACTATAGCAACAACCGAATGGGAATAGTTGACGTATCTTTCGAAGGTAATGTACATTTTTTGCGAAAATAAACGACGCCGGCCTTCCGAAGAAGGGCGCGTCGATGCGTAGCCGCTATAACATCATGCCGGTGCCGACCGCGGTACACTCGAGCGGACGATCCGCAAGATACACCGGTACGCGGACGTCTTCGCGAATGCGCTGATCGATTCCTTCCAATAAAGCGCCGCCTCCGCACAGCAGAATGCCTTGCTCGACGACGTCTCCCGCCAGCTCGGGCGGACACAACTCCAGCGTCGAACGAATCGTGTCCACCAAGCTTGCAACGAACTCGTCGACGATCGGGAACAACTCGTCGGACGTCAAGCGGATCGAGCGCGGCAAGCCGCTGACGACGTCTCGTCCGCGCACCTCCATCGCCCGCGTCTCGGCCGAAGCGTCGGCCGTTCCGATGTTGATCTTCATCTCTTCCGCCGTCCGTTCCCCGATTTCTACGTTATGCGCGCGTTTCACGTACTCCATCAAGTCGCGGTCGAGCGAACGGCTCGCTCGGGGAGACGAGCGGCTCGCCACAATGCCTCCCATCGACACGACCGCGGCTTGGCTCGTCCCGCCGCCGATGTTGATCACCATGTGCCCGATCGGCTCGTGAATGGGGAGGCTCGCGCCGACGGCGGCCGCGAGCGGCTCTTCGACGGTGACCGCTTTCTTCGCGCCCTTCAGGACGACCGTCTCCTCCACCGCGCGCTTCTGTACGGCGGTAATGCCGCATGGAACCGATATATACACTTGTGCGGCGCGGACAAGGGATGAACGTCCCTGGATTTTCTTCATGAAGTGTCGAAGCATCTTGCTCGTCATCTCGAAATTCGCGATGACGCCGCTGCGCAGCGGATATTCGATCCCCACGTTCGCGGGCGTTCTGCCGATCATCGCTTGCGCCTCCAGGCCGACGGCGACGATCTCGTCGGACGCTTCGAGCCGCGCCACGACGGACGGCTCGTTCAGGACGATGCCTTTGCCGCGCTCGAAGATGACGGTATTGGACGTTCCCAGGTCGATGCCGTATACTCTCTCGAATGTTGTAAGCATGATTCCACTCCTCACCCCACAGCATTCGTCGGACGACGGCGGTTTGAGGGGGCTCATTCGACGCTTCCTGAATTTGGCGATCGCAATGATCCCGTTCGGCGCGAGAGTCTCCAGATGATAGAAGCCAGCGTTATCCCGGCGCATCCCCCTGTGATCGGCGCTACGACCAGCATTCCGATCAAGTTTCCATCCGAATTCGTTAAGATCTTTCCCGCGGCCGTCAGGACGGCGGCCGCCGCGACGATGCCCCAAAATCGCAGCTTGCGTCCCGGGGACGCGACCGACATGCCGTCCGCATCGGGCTCGGCTCGATAGAGGGCGAGTCCGATCGCCCTTGCCGCGACCGTTAGGCCGATCAAGGACAGGCCGTATTGAAGCGCCTTGTACATCGGCAGGCTTCCGAAGACGACCGTCTCCAGCGCGGGGAAACCGACAACCACAAGTCCGCCTTCATGCGTGAACGCATCGATCGCGACATGCGTGAAGAACCCGATCGAGACGGAGACGAGGAACACGAGCGCGCTTCGTATCGTCGGTTTGTTCTGAACGCACAAGAGACTATATGCTTTGCGGTTCATCCGGAAGGCCGACGGTAAGTGCAGCGCAAGCGCCTCTTTCACGATGCCATGAAACAGAAGCGCGAACAAAACGGATAGAGGAATAACCTGAACGAAAAGGCCTTCGAAGGTGTGACCGATCGTCTGGTGCGGCTCCATAGCCAAAAAATACTCGAAATCGGGCCCCATGCTTCCCAGCACGAGGCCGGTTACGCTGAACCAGCGCGGGTTTACATACTTGAGCGGGAACGCGAACGCCGGGTGCGCCATCGTGAAAGGCATCTCGCACCTCCTTTTTTTTACAAGCGATCGAACGCTTGATTCGAAGCGAATTTAACCATATTCGATCTTAATTGGCAAGTGCGTCCAATACGGGTCTGCGGCGTACAAGTCGTATCCGAGGAACGTCAAGGCACTGTCGTACATATCGAGGCGAACGCTATGCACCTTTTCGAACCTGTCATAATACGATAGGTTAATGACGGCATGACATTTGCCTATGGGAGAGGTGTGATGTTCGTAATGAAAGGGAACGCGCTGAACTTCTATTGCGGCGGCAACACGGCGAGAGGCTTCGTTTCGATGTTCGACTCGTCGCTGCAAGACCTGAACCGGGTGTATATTCTGAAAGGCGGTCCGGGTAACGGCAAGTCCGGCGTCATTCGAGCGATTGGCGACGAACTGCTCCAATCCGGATACGACATTTGGTACATTCACTGCGCCTCGGATAACGACTCCCTCGACGGAGTCGTCGTGCCCGCCCTGTCGCTCGGCATCGTCGACGGGACGCCGCCGCACGCGCTCGAGCCCCGGTACCCCGGCGCGGTCGAGCAATACGTTAACCTCGGGGAGGCTTGGGACGTCACGCTTCTCGCCGCGCGCAAGCGTGACATCGTGGAGCTGAACGCCAGGATCAAGGACGCATACGATCGCGCGTACGCGGGCTTCGC
>JAPSKX010000060.1 GCA_031181325.1 Paenibacillus sp. | reverse complement strand
CTTCGCCGAATACGCGAAGGCGCTGACGACGGGCGAAGGCGCGTCGAAGCGGTACGGCACGTACTTCCACGGTCCGCAGAACGGCGGTTGGATGGAATTCCTCCGGCTCGCGCTCGGCAACAAGCCGGAAAATACGGACTTCCTCAAGGCGGACGGCACGTCGAACCTGGACGATCCGATGTTCCGCCGGACGCTCGAGCTGCGCCTCAAGATGGAGCGCGAGGACGGATCGTCCACGCCGTACGCGGATATGCTGTCGCAGAAGCTGCACTACCGGACGCAGTTCTTCAACCAATCGGCCAGCATGGTGCTCATCGGCAGCTGGATGAACAGCGAGCTCGGCGGCACGGAGCAGAATCCGCTCAACTTCAACGTCGCGATCGCGCCGTACCCGAAGAACGCCGAAGCCGACGGAATCGGCTACACGCCGGTCACGACCGACTTCATGGCCGTCGCGGCGAAGTCGGCGCATCCGAAGGAAGCGTACCAGTTCATTCGCTGGTATACGACGGAGGGCCTCGCGAAATACGGACGCAACATTCCGTCCTGGAGCAAGGTGTCGGACGCCGACCTCGGGACGATCGTCGACTCGATCCTAAGCGTCACGCTGAAGCCGGAGAACGTCGACAAGGCATCGCTCATCGCGACGCTCTCGAATTCCAAGTCCGGCAAGATCATTCCGCCGGTCACGTACCAAGCGGAAGTGTATAAGGCGCTGAACGAGCAATACGAGCTGCTTATTCTGGGCTCCCAAGATCTCGATACGACGCTCGCCAATATGCAAGCCGCGGTGCAAGAAATTATCGACAACAATAAATAAGCGGCGTTATGATGGGGAGAAAGAGGCGGCGGCATTCCGCGCCTCTTTTCGTCTTCGTACGGGAGGGAAGCGATATCGTCATGATAGAAACCGTCGCGGCTTGGGCGCGGAGCGGATCGTTCCGGCATAAGCTTCTCCTGACGTCGATCGCCTGTCTCTTGATCCCCACCTTAATTACGCTGTCGGTGTCCAACGCGCTGACGCGGGACGCCGTGAAGGAGCAGGCGGAGACGAACGCCGCGGAGCAGCTGAAGCTGATCGAAGAATATTTGAACAATCTCATGTCGTACATGCTGAACATCTCGAATTATATCGTCGTGAATCCCGACATGAACGTCATTTTGAAGGAGCAAGCGGCGGGCAAGCGGTACACCGGTCCGGATGCGGAGTATCGCGAATTCGAGGACGTGAATCAAATTACCCGTTTGATCGACAACATCTCCATCATCGGCGAGAAGACGTACGTCACGATCCTGCTGCCGAACGGCCGCGCGTTCACGAATTACTCTACGCAAGAGTATGATCCGATGCTGTGGTTCGAGACGCCATGGTTCCGGGAGCTCGACGCCTTGACGGCGATGGAGGCGTATTGGGTGGAGGCGGAGCCTTCGCCCTTCCTCTACGAGAAAGCCGCGGGGCGCCGCCAACTATCCGTTGCGCGCACCCTTCGCCGGCCGAACTTCGAGATATACGCATACGTCATCGTCACCGTGCCGGACAATCAGGTGAACGACATCTTCCGGCAGCTGGCGTCCGGGCAAGACGTCTTGCTCGCGGACGGACGCGGCCGAATCATGTCGCATCTCGACGCGAGCCGGATCGGCGAGACGCTGCCCTATATCGCCGAGGAGGGCGGCCCCGCGATCGTCGAGCTGGACGGCGAAGATTATCTCGTCGCGCAGCGGCCGCTTTCCGTCAAGGATTGGAAGCTCGTGTTGTTGACGCCGTATCGGGATGCCGTGCATAAGATCAACGACATTTTCCAAACCGTGTTCTTGTTCCAGATCGCCGCCTTCGCCGCGTTCCTCGTGCTGCTCGTCTTCCTCATCCGCCGCTTCACGAGGCCGCTCGTCCGGCTCGGAAAGCTCGCGCATACGGTGCAGCGGGGCAATCTCGAGGTGCGATCGCACATTCAAGGCCGGGACGAGATCGGGCGGCTCGGCAGCTCGTTCGATTCTATGCTGGATCGCATCAAGGCCATGATCGCGGAGGTGACCGAGGAGCAGGCGCGCAAGCGCCGGGCGGAGCTGGCGATGCTGCAGGCGCAAATCAACCCGCACTTCCTGTTCAACGTCCTGAACTCGATCCGGATGAAGGTGCTGCGCAAGGGAGATAAGGACAGCGCGGAGATGATCGCTTCGCTGTCGAGGCTGCTGCGCATGACGATCGGCCGCGAGGAGGAGGCGATTACGCTGCATGAGGAGGTAAGCATCGCGTTCGACTATGTCGGGCTGATGAACATGCGGCAGAAGGAGAAGGTCCGGCTCGAGGCGGACGTCTCGGCGGAGGCGATGCTTGCGCGGGTGCCGCGCTTCTTCTTGCAGCCGCTCATCGAGAACGCGATCATCCACGGCTTGCAGCAGCAGCCCGGTTCGATCGTGCTGACCGCCCGCGAGGCGGAGCCGGGCATTCTCGAGCTCGAGCTGCGCGACGACGGCGCGGGCATGTCCGAGGAAATGTTGGAGCGGCTGCGCCGGCGGCTGCTGCCTGCGGCGGCGGCGGTCGACGGCGGCGAGGGAGGCGCGCGCGGGAAGCGGTTTTCCGGTATCGGACTCGCGAACGTAAGCGAACGGATGCGGCTCCGGTTCGGCGACGCCTTCCGCATGCACGTAGACAGCGAAGAGGGGCGCGGCACGACGATCGCGATGCGCGTGCCCCTGCAGGAGGCGGGAGACGATGTATAAGGTGATGCTCGTGGACGACGATTATCCGGTGCTGGAGCTGCTGGCGGAGGCGATTCCGTGGAGCGAGCTCGGGTTGACCCTGGCGGGCGCTTACGAGAACGGCTCCGCCGCGCTCGAAGCGGCGGAACGCGACATGCCGGACATTCTCGTGACGGATATCGGCATGCCGAAGATGGACGGCTTGGAGCTCATCCGCCGCGCGAAGGAACGAAGTCCGAGCTTGCGCGTCGCGATTTTGTCCTGCCACGGCGAGTTCGAATACGCGAAGCGGGCGATGACGCTGCAGGTGCAGGATTACTTGCTGAAGGATACGCTCGACCCCGACGATCTGACGCCCGTGCTCGCGCGTCTCGTCGCGAGCCTCGATGAGGAACGGCGGCTGCGGCTCGAGCAGCGCCGGCTGCGCCATATGGTGGACCGCTCCCGCGAGGCGATGCGGGAGAAGTGGGTCCAGAGCGCGGCGCAACAGCCGCCGCTGCGGACGGAGACGTGGGTCGACGAGCTGGAATCGTTCGGCTTGCCGGCGACGGGGCGGATCGTGCTGCCCGTCGTCGGCGCGCTCGACGATCTGCGCTCGGCGCGGGGCCGCTTCGTCTCGGACGACGTGCTGCGCTTCGCGGTGACGAACGTGATCGACGAAGTGACGGGGAGCGTCGATGCCGTCGCGTTCCCTTACAGCTCCAGAGAATGGATCGTGCTGCATGCGTTCCGGCCGACGCTCGCCGTGAACGGGTACGACGAGGCCCGCAAGGTGCTGGAGCGCGTGCAGGACGCGCTGCGCCGGACGCTGAAGCTGTCGATGTCGTTCCTCGTCGGCGAGCTGTGCGAACCGAACGAGAAGCTGAAGACGGGCATGAGGTCGCTGCTGAACGGCGCGGGGCAACGCTTCTACATGCGGCCGGGCGACATCGCTTCGCTGCGTCCCGTCCGCTATGGGGACGGCGACGTGTTCGCGCATTACGACGAGGCGATCGAAGCGTTCCGCGAGTGCGTCATGAAGCGCGATTCGGAGCGGCTGACGCGCAACGCCGCGGCGTGGGCGGAGCGGATCCGCGAGGCGGCCTACCGGCCGGAAGCCGTGAAGGATTGGGCGCTGAAGCTGCTGCTCGACATTCGGCTGAAGCATCAAGCGCTGCATGCGTTCCGCGGCGGCGCCCGGTCGGCGGACAGCCTGCATAAGGACGTCGCCGAGATCGGCTCGCTGCTCGAGCTTCGGGACTGGCTGACGGGGCATCTGCTCGCGGCCGCCGACGCCGTCAAGGAAGGCGGCGCCCGGACGCAGCGCGCGGAGGTGCTCGAGGCGTTCGAGTACGTGGCGCTGCGCCTCGATCAGCGGATCGGGCTGGAGGAGGTCGCGGAGCACCTGCATCTGAACGCGAGCTACTTCAGCCGGCTGTTCAAGAAGGAAACCGGCGAGACGTTCATTGAATACGTCATCCGCACGAAGATGGAGCGGGCGAAGGAGCTGCTCGATCAGACGTCGCACCCGGTCGTCAAGATCAGCGAGCTGCTCGGGTACGACAACCAGAGTTACTTCATCAAGCTGTTCCGCGGCGTGACCGGCATGACGCCGGTCGATTACCGAAACCGGGGCGCAGGCGAGAGAGCGAACGGAGCTGCGAAGGAGGAAGCGAGATGAGTTCTTCATCGGAAGCCGTATCGCCGGCGCCGTCGACCCGCGACGAGCTGCGGGAGGCGGTCGAACGGCTGTGCCGGCCGCTGCTGCCGTATTACAGCGAAGGGAAAGCCCGGCTGCGCCTCGGCGCGACGGGCTCCGGCTGCCCGGCGGCGACGGCCGAGCTCGAGGGCTTCTCCAGAGCGCTGTGGGGGCTGGCGCCATACGTCGCCGGGGGCGGGGAGACCGACCTCTGGGACGTCGCGTTGGAAGGCATACGGCACGGCGCCGATCCGGCGCATCCGGAATATTGGGGCGCCGCGGCCGATTACGACCAGAAGCTGGTCGAGATGGCGGCGTTCGGCTGCGCGTTGGCCGTGGCGCCCGATCGGGTCTGGGCGCCGCTGAGCGAAGCCGAGCGGGATCGGCTGTACGATTGGCTGCGGCAGATCGAGCTTCGGCGGCTGCACGATTGCAACTGGCTGCTGTTCCAGGTCATCGTCGGCTTAGGCTTCCGCGCCGTCGGTCGCCCGTACGATCGGGGGCTGATGGAGCGCAATTTGGACCGGATCGAGTCGTTCGCCTTGGCGGACGGCTGGTACGCCGACGGGCCGGAAGGGCATTGCGACTACTACACCCCGTATGCGATTCATTTCGCTTGCTTGATGTACGCGGCCTTAATGGAACGCGAAGACCCGGAGCGCTGCGAACGGTTCAAGGCGCGGGCGTCGGCGTTCGCGCGGCGGTTCGCGCACTGGTTCGCTTCGGACGGCAGCGCGGTGCCGTTCGGCAGAAGCCTGACGTACCGATTCGCGCAGGCTTCCTTCTGGGGCGCGCTCGTCTTCGCGGGCGTAGAGCCGTTCCCGACGGGCACGCTGAAGGGGCTGTTGATGCGCCATGTGCGCTGGTGGCTCCGGCAGCCGATCTTCCATGCGGACGGCACGCTATCGATCGGGTACGCCTACCCGAACCTGACGATGGCGGAAAATTATAACGCCCCCGGCTCGCCGTATTGGGCGCTCACGGCGTTCCTGCCGCTGGCGCTTCCGGCGGAGCACCCGTTCTGGCTCGCGGAGGAGATGCCGCTGCCGCCGCTCGCCCCGATGACCGTCGACCCGGCGCCCGGACAGATCGTCGTGCGGCAGGACGAACGGCGACATATCGTTCTCTTCAACGGAGGACATCGGAGCACGAACGACCATACGCATGCCGCCGCGAAATACGAGAAGTTCGCGTATTCGAACGCCTTCGGCTTCAGCGTGCCGAGGGGCGAGTGGGGCCTCGGGCAGGGCGCGTTCGATTCGATGCTCGCGCTTAGCGAAGCGGGGGACAATCTGTATCGCGCGAAGCGGAGGACGCTGGAGCGGCGCGTCTTGGACGGCGGGGCGATCTACGCGCGGTGGCGGCCGTGGCCGAACGTCGAGGTGCGAACGTGGCTGATCGCGGGGGCGCCGTGGCATGTGCGCGTGCATTGCATAGCCGCGGAGCGGGCGCTCGACGTCGCGGACGGCGGCTTCGCGCTCGGACTCGAAGGCGTCGACGGGAGCGGGCCGCCGCAGCTCGCCGAAGACGGCCCCCGCGCCGTCGCGTCGACCGCTTGCGGCGCCAGCGGGGTCGTCGCGCTGTACGGGGGCGGCGTCGCGCGGCTGATCGCGCCGAATGCCAATACGAACCTGCTGCATCCGCGAACCGTCATCCCGACGGTTCTCGCATCGCTGCCGCCCGGCACGCATTGGCTGGCGACCGCCGTGTACGGCCAGCCGGAACGCGAGGGTTGCATGGACGCGTGGGACGGCTTCGCGCCGACGCTGGACCGGACGGATCGCGAGTGGATCGTGCGGCGGGGGCCGGAGGATGCGGAGGGCTTCCGGATCGCGATAGAATAATATGGACCCGGATAGGTCAAGCCGCCCTCGAAACGGCGTTTCGGGAGGCGGCTTTTGTTTAATACGAACGGGCAGCTTTCCTATTTAGGTCAACATCTTGGCATCAACTTCTTCAATGGGCGTCAAAATGGCCGTTCGTCGCTAGAGGAGGAATAATTCCATTAAGTCTCGATTACCGCGCGCGCTGTGCGCTTCCGCTTTCCTAATCGGAAGAGCGCAAACGACACTACCATGGCTATCGCAACGCCCGCGGCACCAATCCAAGTAATGGACGATAAGGACCACTGTTCGACGGCAATCCCTCCGATGCCTGCGCCTGCAGCCATGGAGAGCTGCATCATGGACTGGTTTAAACCAAGCATAACCCCCGATGAATTCGGCTCCAACTGAACGAGGTTATACTGCTGCGTCGGACCGGAAGACCAGGCGGATAACGACCATATGACAAGAATCAGAAACACGAGAATGACAGACGCGGCTGTATGGGTAAACGTCAAAACGATTAACGCGAGAATATGCAGAATCATGCCACCGGTTAATGTAAGCGGTACTCCCCAACGATCCGTACTAAATCCGCCGAACTTGGAACCAACGAGACTGGCAATGCCAAAGGCGAATAGAGCTGCGCTAATCAGACTTTCATTCAGGCCGCTTACATGAAGAAGGTAAGGAGACAGGTACGTATAGGCAACGGAATACCCCCCAAGCCAGAAGAACGTGATTGCCAGGCCCAGTGCCACTTTAGGCTTCTTAATCAGTGCGAATTGCTGGAGCAGCGGCACGGGAGCATCTCCTTTGATGCGGGGAATCGCCTTATTCAGCACAACCATTGAAACAACCCCCAGAATGGCAATGAAACCGAACACCGACTTCCATCCAATAACCGCCGCTACGACACGTCCGAGGGGGACACCAATAATTAGGGAAGCCGTGAAGCCCATGACAACCGTAGCGATTGAACTCGCCTGTTTGCCCGGCGGCGCGATTTGGGCAGCTATTCCGAGTGCGGTTACAACAACCATGCCTGCTCCCATCGCCATAACAACCCGCGCAATCACAAATGGGATATACCCCGGAAGAGCAAATGACAATATATTCGCAAACACAAAAATACCCAATGAATAAACCAACAGCCTCCGTCTCTCCACGGTAGCCGTAAATGCCATAAGAATGGGGGTCACGATCGCATAAACTAAAGAAAAAACCGTGATCAGTTGGCCCGCGGCTGTTATGGTAATCCCAAACGATTCCGCAATTTTATCCAAAACTCCCGATATAATATACTCCGACGTTCCTACTAAAAAACTAACGATAGCCAAAAAATAAATCTTCCAAGCACCTGTCATGATTATAGTTCCACTCCTTTTGATACATTTATATATCGAGAAATGTAGATATGAACAGCCAATAAAAAGACATATCGAAATATATAGATATGTAGTAAAGAACAAGACTGAAATTCTCAAGGAATCATTCAGTGCCCGCTCTATATCTCCTGCTTCAAATATTCTCCGATTTCACGGATAGCTTCTTCATCCCGCGTGTAATACGTAAATTTTCCAAGCCGCTCCGTCTTGATCAAACCTGCCCGATGCAGAATCGATAAATATTGCGATGCGGTGGACTGCGTCATTTTCAATTTCTCGGTCACCTGACTTACGCATACCCCGACTTTCCTCATATCAATCCCTTCGTGGGGTGTAAAATGTTGTTCCGGTTCCTTGAGCCACTGCAATATCTCAAGTCTCGATTCATTGGACAATGCCTTAAAAACTTCGATTGGTTTCATACGTAACATTATATCGGGAATTGTCGATATGTCAAATCGCTTTTTCGGAGGCGCTCGCGCAGAACATTTCGTTTGCCGTATGCAGCGCTGTTTCTTTTCAATCCAGCCAGTTAAGAGCCATTCCAACAGAAGATGGGGTAATCGAGGGAGTGGATGTCATACCGGATGCAACCCCCCGATCTGGCGAACCCGACCGTCGGACGGGACGGATGAAAAGAACGAAACCGAATTTATCGTTATTGCTTACACTTTAGGCAGGAGTAACGAAAATGAGAAAAAAGTAGATTTGGAACGAAGCCGATTTTGTTATGATGTTTCCAGAAGGCGACAACTAGAAAGCGCGAGCGACAACAATACGAGAACGTTTGACGGGAGGCAAGCCCATGAGTCAGCTGCCGTTTCGGAAGGAGCCGGCGGAGGGGTACAAGTCCGAAACGGAACCCAAAGCATTGAAATGAGATATGGAGGGAAATCCATGAACGAAAAAGAACGTTTTCAAGAGAATGCCGTCTACCCCAGCCCGATCAAGAACAAAGTGGGAAACATCTTCATTCCGGTTCGGGACGTTGAGAAATCCCGGTCATGGTATTGCCGCGTCCTAGGCTTGAACGAGTCCGACGCCCCCATCCATCACGGTCACTTGTGTCCGCTGCCGACGGCGGGCGGCGCCGGTCTCGTCTTGGATACGATGCCCATGTGGGGCGGCGACGCGCCGGACGGACCGCCCCGCTTCGAGACGCCCGCGTTCATGCTCATGACGGACGATCTGGAAGGTTCGCTGCGTTATATGAAACAGCTAGGCGCGGAGCTTGTGACCGAGATCGAGCACGATCACTGGTTCGTCGCGAAGGACCCGGACGGAAATATGCTGATGATTTGCCGGGAGTGAACGATAGGGGACACAGAGGAGATGGCGGACGGGAGGTGACCGGATTGAAACAATATTATGGCGTAGAGAATCCGTTCGGCTTAGCGTATTCGCAGGCGATCCGAGCGAACGATACGGTGTACATCGCCGGACAAGGCCCGAATTCCTCGGACGGTTCGGCGGAAGAACAGGTCAGGCAGACGTTGGAAAACGTTCGCGACGTCCTCGCGGAAGCGGGAGCGGACTTGAAGGATGTCGTGAAAATCACGGCCTATCTCCATTACGACGTCGTTACGCCGCAAATTTTCGAAAAGGTGTATACGGAGTTTTTCCGGAAGCCTTACCCCGTAAGAACCGTTCTTAGAAGCGATATCGGATTTCATGTTCAAGTCGACGCGGTCGCCGTAATCGATGGAGCGGGAGGAGGAGATCGAGCTTGAAGCAGGTACGTATCGCAGGCACGGAGCTCGTCGGCTCGTCGCTGGCGCTCGGCGGCGTGCCGATCGGCAGCAAGCTGGACCGGGAGGCGTCCTTCGCCTTGATGGACGCGTATGCGGACGCAGGGGGAAATATGATCGATACGGCCGAGGTATATGCGAATTGGCTGCCCGGCGAGACGAGCGTCAGCGAGCGAACGATCGGCGCTTGGATGAAGGAGAGGAACAACCGCAACGCATTGATCGTCGCGACGAAGGGGGCGCATCCGCGGCTGGACGCGATGCATAAGGGAAGAATGTCGCCGCAGGAGATCGGCCAAGACATCGAAGGCAGCTTGAATCGATTGCAGGTCGACACGATCGATCTATACTGGCTGCACCGCGACGACCGCGACAGACCCGTCGGAGACATTCTCGAGACGCTGAACGCGCAAGTCCGCGCAGGGAACATCCGGTATTTCGGCTGCTCGAACTGGACGGCGGACAGGATCGAGGAGGCGCAGCGATACGCGGCGGAGCACGGCGTGCAAGGCTTCTCGGCGAATCAGCCGATGTGGAGCATCGCCGCCGTCGATGCGGCGAAATTCCAAGATCCTACGCTCGTTGCGATGGACGAGACGATGCACCGCCTTCACCGAACGTCCGGCCTGACGGCGATCCCGTATTCGTCTCAAGCGCAAGGCTTGTTCGCGAAGCTTCGGAACGGGCGGCTCTCCCTCGACGGCGACGCGGACGGAGTGGCGCCTCCCTATCGAACGGGGGAGAACCGAAGTAAGCTCGAACGCATCCGGACGATCGCGGCTAATAAATCGCTGTCCTTCACGCAGATCGCCTTATCCTACTTGCTGTCGCAGCCGTTCCCGACGATCCCGATCGTCGGCTGCCATACGATAGAGCAGCTCCAGGACTGCCTCACGGCGGACGAGGTCCGGTTTACGGCGGAAGAGCTGGCGTTCTTGTCCTAACCTACGAAACGAAAAAACGGCGGCGGGATGCAAGCAACCCGACCGCCGTCTTCTACATCCTCGCCGTCACATACCCCAGCTTGGTCGAGATCCGATCGGCCACCTCGATCAAGATACCCGCCAGCTCGCGCTCCCGCTCCGGCAAGCGGATGTCCGAGAGCGGTCCGGATAAGCTAATGCCCGCTACGACCTTGCCGGTTCGCCCCCGGAGCGGCGCCGCGACGCACGCCCGCCCGAGCGCCAGCTCTTCGAGCTCCGTGGCGTAGCCGCGGGCTCGGACCTGCTCCAGCTCCTGCAGCAGCTTGCTTCGATCGGTGATCGTCCGATCCGTGTAAGCGGTCAGCTCGATCCGGTCCAGCATCGCCGCCGCCTCTTCAAGCCCGAGATGCGCAAGCAGCACCTTGCCGATACCCGTGTTGTACAGCGGATTGCTTCGTCCGAGCAGCGTGTACATCCGCGGCGACCGATGGCTGTCCACGTGCGCCAAGTAAAACATGGACTGCGCCTTCAATACCGCCACGTTCGCGCCGAGACCGAGCCGCCGTTCGAGGTCGAACAGCTCGGGCAGCGCGAGCTTGCGGATTTCGGAATTGTTCAGCGCAATGCCCCCGAGCGTAATGATCTGATGTCCCAAGCGGTAAAACCCGCTGAATTCGTCCTTTTCTACATACCCCAAGCTCACCATCGTCGCGAGCAGCCGGGAGACGTTGCTCTGCGTCAAGTCCAGCTTCTTCGAGAAGTCGACGACCCGCAGCTCCGGCTGCTCGTCGGAAAAGCAGGATAAAATCGCGAGCGCCCGCGTCACGCTCTGGGTGATCATCGGATTCGCTTGTTCCGTCTTCATCGGAATCCATCCCTCGCAGTATCATGAATGAGTTCTATTGTACCTTATATCGCTCGAAAATTCTCATTGCGCCTCTGGCGCTCAGCCGGTCCGATTCTTCCTCGGATACGACGTCGATCGCAAGTCCCGGATACCGTTCCTTCGCGAGCGGCCCGAAGAGCGACGGATATAAGGATTTTCCGTACAGCACGAGCCGGGACGTAGTCGGCGAGATCATCTCTTGCAAGAGAGAGAAGTCGAGTGAGAGCAGCGCGCCGAGGTAGAAGCTGGTCGCCCGTCCCTTGCCGGCGGCCTCCATCGTCTCCGCGACGCGAACGGAAAATAACGCCCTCCCGAAACCCGCCTTCTCGGCCGTCTCCAGCCCTTCGCGCACCCATTCCATGTCGGGCTCGAATTCGGAGAGGGGCAAGAGACTGCTCTTCAATATCGTGTGCTGCATGACCGTCGTCATTACCTCTCCGGTGACGGACGTCCGGCATCCTTCGATGCGGCCCTGCCTCAGCAGAATGCACTTGTGGTGAGAACCGTAGTGCATAAACAACAGATCTCCCCGCTGTCGCTCGGGCGCCAAGCCTTCCAAATAGCCGAAGATTTCGGCTTCTTCGCCGCGCATCATATCTTTCTCCGCGAGCGTCGAGCCCGCGCCGAACCCCGTCTTCACGCCGGGGACGAAGTGGATCGGCAGCTCCGCGATATCGGGGAACGTCCGCGACGCGAGCGCGGAGGCGATGTCCTCGATGCCGGCGGGCGCCGCGCGATGCGGAATTTCGAATAAGCCGACGCCCGACGTAATCATGCCGGACGCCAAGATAGCGTCGATCTCGTCGATCGTGCAGGAATGCGCTTCCAACAATTCCTCTATGCATTCCCGAAGGGCATCCGTAACGATGCGCTTGTCCCCGCGGATCGCGACGTCCTTGGCCCCGGCTTGCCTTACGGCGCTCCCGACGACCCGATCGCCGTCGCACAAGCGAACCCGGCTCGAGGTCGTGCCGGAGTCGATGACGAATATTTTCATCGTAAGAACCTCCATGGATGGGAGATAAAATTCGTATTGTAATATGTTCATTCGCATTATAGAATAAGATTGTGTAATTGGCAATGACTATTCGATACTACGCATGCTTCGTCGTCGTAGAGCTGAGGGGGAACGCCATGATCATTACCGGAATCGAGATTTTTCCTTTGAAGATTCGGGGCGAGCCGATATACCTGGGGGAATCCGGGGGGCTGGACTCGACGCGCGATTATTTCATTCGTCCGGAATACCGCTCCATCTATTCGCGCAATCTGGAGACGCTGCTCGTGAAGATCGAGGCGGACGACGGCACGTACGGGTGGGGAGAAGCGCTGGCCCCCGTCGGGCCCGAGGTGACCGGCGAGATCGTCGAACGTCTGCTTGCGCCGTTCTTGATCGGGCAAGACCCGAGAGACGTCGACGTCATCTGGAATCAGATGTACGACTCCATGAGGGAACGAGGCTACTTCGCCGGATTTATGGTCGACGCGATTACCGCCGTCGATATCGCCTTGTGGGATCTCTTCGGGAAGTCCGTCGGACTGCCCGTCTACCGGCTACTCGGAGGGGCGCGTCGGAAGCGGATCCCGGCTTACGTTTCCGGCATCCCGAGGACGTCGAAGGAGGAGCGCGTTCAGCTCGCCTTGGAATGGAAGGCGCAGGGCTTCGAGGCGATCAAGCTGCATCTCGGCTACGGCGTTCGCGAGGACGGGAGAATCGCGTCGGAGCTGCGCGAAGCGCTCGGAGACGACTTCCGCCTTATGATCGACGCGCATTGGAAGTACAGCGTGCCCGACGCCATCCGTCTGGGACGGCGCTTGGAGGCGCTTGACGTCGAGTTTTTGGAAGCGCCTACACTGCCGGAGGACATCGACGGCCACGTCGAGATTTGCCGTGCGCTCGATATGGCGGTGGCGATCGGCGAGGCGAAGCGAACGAGGTATCAATTCAAGGAGCGGCTCGTGAAGCGGGCGGCGGATATTTTGCAGCCGGACGCGGGCCGGGCGGGCATCAGCGAGATGCGGAAGATCGCGAACATGGCGGAAGCGTTCAACATCCCGATCGCGCCGCATCTAAGCGTAGGACTGGGCGTCTGCACGGCGGCCACCTTGCATCTCAGCGCGTCGATGCCGAATTTTCACATTTTAGAATACCAGCCGTCCGTTCTCGGCGTTGGGAATAAGCTGCTGAAGGAGCCGATCGTATGCGAGCGGGGCTCTTACGCGCTGCCGGAAGCACCGGGCCTCGGCGTCGAGCTGGACGAAGAACGGCTTAGGCATTGGATGAAACGGTAAGGCGTCGGAAGGAACGGATCGAAATTTCTGCGAATCGCGAGGAGAGAATGCGTGTATGTCTACCAATCAAGTCGTACTGAAGGGCGTCTATCCGATTTTGGCCACGCCGTTCACCGAAGCCGGCGAGGTGGATGAGCAAAGCTTGCGCGAGCTCGTTCGCTTCCAGCTGGCGGCGAAGGTGGACGGCATCGCCCTGTTCGGCAACGCCAGCGAGATGTATACGCTGCTCGAGCGGGAGCGCGAGCTGATCGCCGGCATCGTGACCGACGAAGCGAAGGGGCGGGTGCCCCTCGTCTTCGGCAGCGGCCACACGGGCCTGGAAGGCGCGGTGCAGCTGAGCAAGTGGGCGCAGAAGGCTGGCGCGGACGCGCTGATGGTGCTTCCGCCGTACATGGTAAAGCCGGACGGGAAGCGGATGATCGAGTATTTCGGCGCGATCGCGAAGGCGGTCGACGTGCCGATCATGCTGCAGGACGCTCCGATCGCAAGCGGCGTAGCGATTCCCGTGCCGGCGATGACGAAGCTGGCGAAGGAATACGAGAATATCGCTTACGTGAAGGTCGAAGCGCCGCCGACGACGGTGAAGATCACGGAGGTTATCGGGCAATCGGAAGGCCGCCTCGCGGTGTTCGGCGGATTGAACGGAATGTACTACTATGAGGAGCTTTGCCGCGGAGCGGTAGGTACGATGCCGGCCTGCGAATTCCCGGACGTGTGCGCGCAGATCTACCAATCGTTCATTGACGGCGATAAGGATGCGGCGAGAGAACTCTTCTATCGATATTTGCCCTTCATTCGCATCGGCACGATCGCGGGCTTCGCCATGGCGGTACATAAGGAAGTGCTGAAAGCCGGCGGCGTCATTCAATCCGCTTACGTACGGAATCCGAACGCTCCGATCGACGACGTCTTGCGCAGCGAAGCCTTGGAGACGTTGTCGGGGCTCGACCCGCTCGTATTGAAGTGGAAACGTTGGAACCGGTGAGCCAAGCGCTATATCATACTCTTAATACAACGTTACGATAGATGGAGGAACTCGATTTGTTACTCTCGGGCAGGAAGGCGCTCATAACGGGAGCGGGCGGAAAACTCGGAGGCGCGATCGCCGAGCGGTTCGCGGCGGAAGGCTGCGAGGTGCTTCTTGCCGACGTGAACGTCGGGAACGCGGAGGCCGCGGCGGAACGTCTGCGGGCGCAAGGCGCCCCGGCGCATGCCGTTCCGCTGGACGTGACGGACGAGGAAGCGGTGCGGCGAACGTTCGCGGCGATCGACAGGCTGGACGTGCTGGTCAACAACGCAGGCGTCACGCGCGGCGGATCCGTGCAGGATTCGACGCTGCAGGAGTGGAACGGCACGATACAAGTGAATCTAACGTCGATGTTTCTATGCAGCAAGTATGCATTGCCGCTGCTGAAGCGATCTCCCGCGCCCGCGATCGTCAACATGTCGTCCGTTAACGCCATTCGGACGAACCCGGGCCTCGCGGCGTATTCCGCGGCCAAGAGCGGCATTCTCGCGTTCACCGAGCAGCTGGCGATCGAGGGAGCCGCTCACCGCATTCGCGCCAACTGCATCTCGCCCGGCCGCACGATGACCGAGGAGGAGCAAGCGAAGCGCTCGGGCGATCCCGCCTTCGAGATCGACCGCGACTGTTACCCGCTCGGTCGTCTCGGGGTTCCGGCCGACGTGGCGAATGCAGCCTTGTTTCTCGCCTCCGACCTCTCGTCGTTCGTGAACGGCGTCAATCTGGTCGTCGACGGCGGCATGACGCTGCTCGCGACGAGCGGGCTCGTGCGGCCGGACTTGCGGCAGCGATGGAAGACGGGCGTCTACAAGCTGGAGACGGGGGAATAATCGCGCATGGGGAGATATCGCTGCGAATGGCTGACCTGGGAAGGCGAATCGGTCTACCGGCTCGTCGATGCGCAGGCCGAAGCCGAAGCGCGTCTGCTGCCCGGCTTCGGCATGAACGTCGTCCGCTACGTATCCCGAGGACGGGACGTCGTGCTGCCGCCGCCTTCCTTCGCGGCGCTTCGGGAGACGCCGTTCCGATACGGCATCCCGACGCTCGGCCCGCCCGGGCGAACGAGCGAAGGCGCGTTCGAGCACCGGGGCGTCCGCTACGCCCTGCCGGTCAAGTCCGGGAGGCACAACATGCACGGGGAGCTCGGCATCGCGCCTTGGCGCATCGTGCGGCAGGGCGCGGACGCCGAGCGGGGGGCGTTCCTGGAAGCCGAGTTCGCGTACCGGGACGACCCGGAACGAATCGCCGCTTACCCGGCCGACCTGCGCTTCGTCGTTACGTATCGCTTGAAGGACGGAGCGCTTACGCTCGAAGGCAACGCGCGGAACGACGGCGCCCGGCACGCCCCCTTCTCGCTCGGGTATCATCCCTACTTCGTCTGCGACCGCAGCCGCGCGACGCTCCGAATTCCGGCCGACGCGCAATGGACGATGAACGGGGAAGGCGGGGCCGGCGCGCTGCCGAAGGCGACGAGCCTCGCCGCATCGCTTCGGGAAGGCATGGAAGTATCGCGCATCGAGGGCAATCTGCATGTTTTGCAGTGCCGCCCGTTCGTCGCTTCGGCCGCGGATGGCCGCGAGCCTTACGAGTGCCAGCTGAAGGACCCGGGCTTCGATCGAAGCGTTCAGTACCGGACGGACGGCTTGTTCGCCGTCATGGTGTTATTCGTTCCCCCTTGGGGAGAAGCGGTATCTTTGGAACCGCATACATGCATTCCGGACGCCTATAACTTGCCATGGGGGGCGTCCGACACCGGCGCGCTGGAGTTGGCGCCCGGAGAAGAAAGACGGTTCGGATGGCGCATCGCGGTCGAGAACGGCGCATCCGCAAGAGGAGGAAACGAGCTTGAAGATCGCTAACGTTGAAGTATACATTGTGAAGCTCCGGCCGGCGGGCGAGGTGCAGAGAACCGGCAAGCGGTTCATCACGACGGATTATTTCGTCGCCGACAGCAATCGGCGTTCCTGCGTGTACTCGGTGAACGCGGAGACCGTATTCGTGAAAGTATCGACGAACGAAGGCATCGTCGGCTGGGGCGAAATATTGGCGCCGACGAACCCGGAAGTCGTGGCGGCGATCCTGAAGCATCACCTGGCGCCGATGGCGCTCGGGGAAAATCCGATGCGAAACCAATATTTGTGGGACAAAATGCTCGACACGCTGCGCGAACGCGGGTATACTGGCGGGTACTTGGTCGATGCGATGGCGGGTCTCGACATCGCGTTCTGGGATATCAAAGGGAAGGCGCTCGGTCAGCCGGTTTATATGCTCCTAGGCGGACAATATCGGGAGAAGCTGCGCTGTTATTCCTCCAGCGTCCCGGGGGCGGACGTCAAGGAGCGGCTCGAGAGCGTGGACCGGTTGAAGGAAGAAGGCTTCGACGCGGTGAAGATTCACACGTTCGGCCGAGGCAAGAAGTCCGATCTCGAGCTGCTCGAAGCCATCCGCGCGAAATACGACGCGAGCGAGATGGACCTCATGTTCGACGCGCACGGCAAGTGTACGCACACGGAAGCGTATACCTTGGGGCGGGCGCTCGGCGAGCTGGACGCGATGTTCTTCGAGGCGCCGCTTACGTTCGAGGACCGGGACGGGCATCGCAAGCTCGCCGAAGCGATCGATACCGCCGTCGCCGTAGGGGAGCCGCTTCGCACGATCTATACGTTCAAGGATTGGATCGCCTCCGGCGCCGCGGAGGTGGTTCAGCCGGACATGGGCCGCAACGGCATTACGGAGATGATGCGGATCGCCCACCTCGCGGAGGCGTATCACGTTCCGTTCGCGCCGCATCTGAGCGCGCATCAAGCCGTCGGTCACGCCGCGTCGATTCATGTGTCCGCGGCGATCTCGAATTTTCTGATTTACGAATATCAACCGAACGCCCTGAAGCGAAGCGCGAATTATTCGAACGTCTCCTTCCGGCTGGAACGCGGCGAGATCGTCGTTCCGAACGAGCCGGGCCTCGGCGTCGACATCGACGAGCGGGCGATGAAGGGAGCGGTCGCGGAATATTTCGAAGTCAAAGCATAAGAAGAAGCATCGAGAACACCCAACGTAAAATCGGAGGTCTGAGATGAAGGATGCGGCCTATCGAATTTTGATCGTGGACGACGACGAAGAGGTCAGGAACGGTCTTGCGGAGATCGTGGATTGGAAGAGCTGCGGCTTCCAGGTGGCGGCCGCGCTGAAGGACGGCGAGGAGGCGATTCGCTATCTGCAGGACGCCAGCGTCGACGTCGTTCTCTCGGACATTCGAATGACGTTCGTGTCGGGATTACATCTCGCGAAGCATATTTACGAACGACGAATCCCTGCGAAGGTCGTTCTGATCAGCGGGTATCAGGAGTTCGAATTGGCGAAGGAAGCGCTCCGATACAATGTGCAGGAATACTTGCTGAAGCCCACGGACCTGGACGAGGTATACAAAGTGTTCCGGGGCTTGAAGGAGGAGCTGGACCGAGAGCGGCAGGATCGGAATCGGATGGCGATGGATCGGGAGATGCGCGAACAGATGATGCGCTACTTGAAGGAACGTTATCTTCCGCATCTGCTGCTCGATCCGAACGCGGACGAGGATACGATCGTACGGCAGTTCGAGATGATCGGCCTCCATATCGATCCGAGAACTTCCGCCTGCGGACTCGTCCGAGTTTCCTGGTCCTCCGCCTCCCCGGCGGAAACCGTACAGCGCGCGCTGCTCGGCGGCTTGACCGAGAACGCTTCGACCGTCACGCTGCTGCCGTACGGTCCGGTCGGCCGTCCGCTGACGATGCTGGCGGTCGGCGTCGATCCGGAGAAGGGCGAGCTGTCCGAGGAAACGGACCGGATTCTCGATCAAGCGTCGTCCCGGCTGCGTTCCCTCATCGGACTGACGATCGAATGGCAGATAGAGACCGTATACGATCGGTTGATCGACTTTCTGGAGGAACGGCGTTCCTCCCGCCTGCGGACGGCGACGTCCGCGGACGATCGTCCCCGGCGGTGGAAGGAAGACAAGCGCCGTTGGACAGAATGCTTGGAGGCGGGGAGGTTCGAGGAAGCGAGCCGGCTGCTGAAGCAGTATATCGCGACGTACGGCGGGGAGCGGATCGACGACGTCAAGTCGATCCTCATCCAGCTGTTCGGCAGCTTGAACGCGGTGTACGCGGCGGACAGCGGCGGCGCCCGGCTCATGCAATTGTGCAAGTCCGAAGATCTGGAAGAGATCGGGCGGATCGGCGAATCGCTGCTTCAAGGGTTGAACCGGAGGGACGAAGGCGAGGCGGGGCTGAACGCGGAGAGCGAACGGAAGGTTATCTCGAAGGCGAAGCAATACATTCGGGAAAACATCGGGAAGGATCTAACCTTATCCGACGTGGCGGATTTCGTCTATTTGAACCCGGTGTATCTGAGTCGTCTGTTCAAGCTGGAAACCGGAAGCGGCTTCTCCGATTACGTGACGGAGGTTCGAATGCTTCTGGCCGCGCAATTGCTGCGGGACACGAATTTGAAGATATACGAGATATGCGAAAAGGCGGGATATAAGGACGTTCGGCATTTCTATAAACTGTTTAAGCGTTATGCGGGCTTGTCGCCCAGCGAATACCGGGAACGGGCCGATTGACCTTGCGGGGGAATCAGGGGGACGACATGAAGGAAAGGGCTTCGCTGTGGACGTATATCCGAAATTACAAATTCAAAAGCATCTTCATCAAAAACTTCGTCATCGTCCTGTTTCTACTGATGGTCCCTTTGGTATGCCTGCACTATCTGGTGTTTCAATACAACGATTCGACGATGCGGGAGGAGGTCAGCCGCGCGAGCGCCAGCGAGCTGACCCGGATCCGGGACACGGTGGACATCATTATGGCGGAGGCGGAAAGCCTCGGCATTCGACTCGGCGCCGACCCGGACGTCGAGTTGTTTCTGTCGGAAAAAAACATCCAGTATCCTCTTAGCTACTCCATGATCTCAAGAATTCGAAGAATTCAAGAGATTCTCGGCACTTCGATGTTAACGAATCCATACGTGGACTCGATCCAAATCTACGCCGGCAAAGGCGACAACGACTATTTGCTGACTTCGACGAGCGCGGGAGCCTTGGATAAGTTCGAACACCGCTGGTGGTACGACGAGTATGCGGCCAACAAGGACGACCGGAACTTCTGGGTCAGCGCGCTGCAGAAGCCGGCGCTCGATACGACGGAATACAATTTGGTCTTGTTCCGCAAGATGCACAAGGGCGGCGCGAATCAAGAGGGAGTGCTGACCGTGTCGATCAGCGCCGAACAGCTGGGGCCTCTGCTGAAGGAAATAACGCCGGAACAGGAGATCTACATCTTGGATCGACAAGGGAATATCGTGTACACGCAGGAGCAGCGGTTAATTACCCGAGCGATCGAATCTCAGCATCCGCGATTGCCGGATTCGCTCATGTCGGGATCGCCGTTCTCCGACATTATCCGGTACGAAGGCATGGATCGGATCGTCTCGGCGGTTCCGTCCTCCCGCGGCCAGTGGACGTATCTTTCAATCGTTCCCTTAGAGCATTACGAAGCAAGGCAAAGCCAGCTTCGTTCCTTCATTATTCTGCTGATCGCGCTTGGGGTCGGTTCCAGCTTCCTGATTGCGTTCCTCATTTCCGTTCGGACGTATCAACCGATTCGGGGGATCTTGAATCTGCTGGAGAGCAGTCATCCGCCGATGAGGAACTTTAAAAGCAAAGCGCCCGGAGAAGTCAACGAAATCAAGTATATCGCGGCCACGATTCTGGAATCCTCGGAACAAAAGAAAGAGATGGAGCAAGAGCTGAGGCGCAGGTACGAGATGATGAGCAAGGCGCAGGGCATCGCGCTGCAAGCGCAAATCAACCCGCACATGCTCTACAATACGCTGGAAGCGATCAATTGGAAGGTCATGCGGCTGACGAACGGAAAGAACGAAGGGTCCGTCATGATCCACACGCTGTCTCGATTGCTGCGGCTCAGCTTGTCGACCGGGGACAACATTATTCCGCTCCGAGCGGAGATCGAGCATGCCCGGCTGTACGTGGAGGTCCAGCAGCTTCATTATAAAAATCAGTTGGAGGTCATTTGGAAAATAAACGGCAGCATTCTCGACTATCTGACGGTGAAGCTCACGCTGCAGCCGATTATCGAGAATGCGCTGTACCACGGGATTAAGCCTTCCGGCCGGTCGGGCGTCATCAGCATTATCGGCTACGAGGAACGAGAGACCGTCGTGTTGAAGATCAAAGACAACGGAGTCGGCCTCGGCCAAGCGGCGGTCGACAAATTGAATCAAGATCTCCAATCCTTCGAAATCAAGGAGGATGCCCATATCGGGCTTAGCAACGTCAACCAAAGAATTCGGCTCATCTTCGGGGAAGCGTACGGAGTGCGCATTTCCGGGAAGGAAGGAGAAGGGACGATCGTCGAGATGCGAATCCCGAAGAGGACATAGGTTATTCTTGCCGCACGAAAAGTCAATGTCGACCCACCTTTATGAAAGCGGTGCCAATAAAGCGTTTACATCCCCTCACTATTTGTAGATCGAGGGGAATTTTTATGCCGGGCGACGGGTTTTATACTGAAATCAGGAAGGTCGGTAAGACCCAGATGGAGAGGAGAGACATCGACGTGGCGCAATCCAACCCCGAGATCGAAGGCTCCGTTCAGCCTTATCGAATCGTTGCGGCGAAGAAAGAAAGCTTCCTGAAATACGCGATCAAAAATAAGTGGCTGTATATCTTTTTGATTCCCGGTTTGTTGTACTTCCTCATCTTTAAGTACGCCCCGATGTTCGGCATCGTCATCGCTTTCAAACAATTGAGCCTGGCCAAAGGGATCTGGGGCAGCGATTGGATCGGCTTCGCCAACTTCGAAACGTTGTTTTCTTCCGCCCACTTCATTAGGGTTCTTAGGAACTCCATCTTGCTCAGCATGTACCAAATTATATTCGGCTTCCCGGCGCCGATCATCCTGGCGCTGATGCTGAACGAAGTCAGGCAGATGGCGTTCAAGCGGATATCGCAGACGATTCTATATTTGCCCCACTTTATTTCATGGGTCGTATTGGCCGGCATCGTCATCAATTTCCTCTCCCCGACGGAGGGGATCGCGAATCAAATCGTAACGGCCTTCGGCGGCGAGCCGATCAAGTTTTTGCAGGAGCCGCAATATTTCCGAACGATCATCGTCAGCGCCGAAATCTGGAAGGGCATCGGCTGGGGGACCATCATTTATTTGGCGGCGATGACGGGCATCGATCCGACGTTGTACGAGTCGGCCAAGATCGACGGTGCCTCGCGGATACAGCGGATCCTTTACATTACGATACCCGGGATCGCGACGACGGTCGTAATTATGCTTCTGCTGAGTCTCGGCAACATTCTCGACAACGGCTTCGAGCAGGTGTTCTTGTTGTATAACCCGGTGACGTACGAGACGGGCGATATTTTCGAGACGTATACGTATCGCATCGGCTTGCAGGACGGGCGGCTGTCCTACGCTACGGCGGTCGGCTTGTTCAAGAGCGTAGTCGGATTTATTCTCATTATTTCGGCGAACTACGCGGCCCGTAAAATCAGCGGGAAATCCATTTGGTAGGGGGGAAGGGAATGCGCCTCAAATTCAGCCTTTTCGATGCGGTCAACAACACGCTTGTCGCGCTCGTCACGCTCTTGATGCTTTTCCCGTTCTTGAACGTGTTCGCCGTATCCATCAGCGACTATTCCGCCTACGTGGAAAATCCGATGCGTATCTGGCCGAAGGACATCTCGTTCCAAGCGTATCGGGAAATCATGAAGCATCCGGTGCTGTGGTCCAGCTATCTCAATACGATCGTCGTCACCGTGTCCGGTGTACTGATCGGTATCTTCCTCTATCTCGTGACGGCATACCCGTTGTCTAAGAAGCACCTCAGAGGGCGCGGGCTGATCATGGTCGCCATCGTGTTCACGATGCTGTTCAACGGGGGACTCATCCCGAACTATTATTTGATGCGCGAGCTCGGGCTGATCAACACGCTGGCCGCCCTTGTGCTGCCGGCGCTCGTTACCGGCTTCAACCTGATTTTGATGAAGACGTTCATGGAACATATTCCGGAGGAGCTGGAAGAAGCGGCTCGCATCGACGGCGCGTCCGATCCATTCATCTTGTTCCGCATCGTCGCTCCGCTGTCGGGCCCGATCATCGCGACGCTCTGTTTGTTTTCGGCCGTAGGGTACTGGAACAACTTCTACAATGCGATCGTGTATATCCGCGATGTGGATAAGTGGCCGCTCATGCTGTTCCTTCGCGAAATAATCGAGGGCTCGAAGCTGAGCTCGATCATGGGCGGAGGCGGAGATAACGCCGCGGAGACTTCGAACATAAACATAACGCCCGTCACCCTTCAGTATGCCACGCTGATGATCGTCATGATCCCTATTCTCTGCGTATACCCGTTCCTGCAAAAATATTTCGTCAAAGGCATCATGCTCGGCTCCGTGAAGGGCTGACGATCGGTAGTAGAGGCGCAAGCCTTTATTATAAATAACCAAAACGGTAAGAGGGGAGCAAATTCAATGGAGCGATCTATCAAGAGGACGCTTAGTTTCGGAATCGTCACGACGATGCTCGTGTTAGCCGCCTGCTCCGGCAACGGGTCGGGCGGAGAGGCGCCGCCGAGCGGATCGAGCACGACGGAGACGCCGCCCGCCGGAGGCGCGGCCGCGGAAACGCCGAAGACCGGGACGCCGGCCGCGCCGACCGGGATCGATACGTCGGAGCGGGTCACGATCAAGATTATGGCCAACTTCAACCCGGCGGACGTCTCGCCGGCGGACCAAGCGTTGTTCGACAAGGTCGAGGAAGCGCTGAACGTCGATTTGGAATGGATCGTCCCGCCGTCGACGGGATACAAGGAGCAGCTTCAGCTGTCGCTCGTCTCCGGGGATTATCCGGACATGGTCATGTTCCCGGCCGAGAC
>JAPSKX010000059.1 GCA_031181325.1 Paenibacillus sp. | reverse complement strand
GGGAGACGAGACAATATCGCCCCATCGACCCGGCCGCGATCGAGGCGCATCTCCGAGAGCAGGGCATCGTGCACGGCGTCGTTCACGCCGCGATCGAGGCGGCTTGCCGATCGGAAGTCGAGACCGAAATCGCGGTCGCGACGGGGGAAGAGCCGTCCCTAGGAACGAACGGGACTTACACGATGGTTTGGGAAGCGGATAACCCCATGGAGGCGCCTCGAATACGGGAAGACGGCACCGTCGACTATCGCGAAACTCGCCATTTCCCGTCGGTCGCGCAAGGTCAACTGCTCGCCGTCGTCCTGCCGCCCGTTCCGGGGAAGCCGGGCAAGACGATCTTCGGGGAGCCCGTAGAACCCCCACCGGTGTTTGAACTGACGCTCGCGATCGGGAACGGCGTCGCCTATCTGGATACCGAACGCAAGCTCGTTGCGCTGCAATCCGGGACGCCTCTCTTCCAACGCAAGGGGCAGCTGTTGAAAGCGTCCATCGCGCCGAAGCTGCTCCACCCGCGCGACGTCGATCTGAACTCGGGCAACTTGCATTACCAAGGCGATATCGAGGTGCTCGGTTCCGTGCAAGACGGCATGTCGGTCGAAGCGTCCGGCAACGTGACCGTGCACGGTAATGTCAACATGGGACATGTCGTCGCCGCCCGATCGATCGTTGTTTCAAAAAATATTATCGGAAGCCGTATTTCCGCCGCCATGGGAGGAGCCATCTATGGCGAGGCCGCTCCGTACTTGTCCGAGACGCTTCGGCAGCTCTTGCAATTCCGATCGGCGATCGCGCAGGTGACCGCCGCGGCAGCCTTCAAGAGCGCCGATATCGGCAGAGCCGGACTCGCCCCGCTCGTCAAGGTGCTGATGCAGGGCAAATTCAAGTCGCTAAGGGAGCCGATCATCCGCCTCTGCCAGACGATCGAAGCGCACCGCGCCGACCTCGACGAGCGTTGGACCGCGTACGGCTCTCGACTGGCGAAGGCGTTCCTCGCATCGGACGGCGCCGGTCTACAGGACGTCAACGACTTGGATCGGCTCGCCGCAATGACGAACGAGCTTGTTCTGGAATGCGAAGCGGCCGAAATCCGCGACGGGTTCCTCAAGTTCTATTACGCGCACAACGGCTCCGTCAAATGCGGCGGCGATGTAACGGTCTTCACAGGATGTTACAATGTCTCGCTGACTTGCTTGGGAAGCCTTGAGGTAACCGGCTTTTTGAAAGGCGGGGACTACTACGCCCGGAACGGCGCGAAAGTTCGCGAAGCCGGCGCGCAAGGCGGGGCGTCCACGCGCATTCGCGTGGACGCCGCGGCATCGATCCGAATTCGGACCGTGTACGATAACACGTTCGTTCAAGTGGGCTCGGTCTCTTACAAGTTTACGCAAGATATGTCGGACGTGCATATCCGATTGGATTCAGATGGAAAATTACTTATTCATTAGGAGGATACTTCATCATGTTGACTTTTAGCGTTGAAACCGAAGCCTCTCGCATCGTCCTGTATTTATCGGGGGACATCGACATCGATGTCGCCGAGGCGATGGAACATTCCATCCCTTCGGCTGCGGCGTCATACAGCGACGTCGTGATCGACTTCGCCGGCGTTCCCTTCGTCGATTCCTCCGGCATCGGTCTGCTGATCGCGCTCGTCCGCGCGCTGCAGCAGGACGGCAAGCGAGTATCCGTCGTTCGCGTGCGAGAAGACGTTATGGAAGTGTTCGATATTTTACAAATTCAGGACATTTTAGGCAAAGAAGTGTTAGCCTAGCGGCTTGCGCGTCCCATAGGGACGCTGTCGATAACGAAGCTGGGAAAGGGGGATTTCTCTATGAAAGCGAAAGCGATTCGCATGGCGTATAGCGCCGTCGTTCTGGCGGCACTGACGTTGGCCGCGGTCATCGGCCGTCCGTGGGGTTGAATCTAGTCATCGGCTCCGCCGCGTAAGCGGTCCGTCCGAATCGGGGGGCCGCGCCCCCCGAAATTTTCGATATAGAAAGCTGGTATTACATGGTATACTTCGTGGCGGCGGGACTGCTGATCGCCCTGTGCATGGGAAGAAATCCGTTAAGAGCGCTCGATGCCGTCCGGCTGCGCGCGTCCTGGCTGATCCTTCTCGGACTCGCGCTGCAGCTCGGCTTGGCGCTTGCGAAACGCGCATACGACTTCTCTATCCCCTACATCTTCGAAGCGAGCTTCGCGATCGTTCTTGCCGCGATGATCTTGAATCGGGAACGATTCGGATTCCGTCTCATGATCGCGGGCTGCGTCTTAAATATATTCGCCTTACTCTGCAACGGCGGCAAAATGCCCGTGTCCGTCCAGGCGCTGCGATATGCCGGCTTGGAAAGCTTGACCGATATGTCGGAATCCGTAAGGCACCAAGCTATGGCGGCGCATCACGTCGCATGGCTCGGCGATTGGATTCCGTTCCTGACGCCCATCGGTACGAATTATGTGCTAAGCCCGGGCGACGTCTTATTCGGGATCGGCATCTGCTTATTTCTCGTGCGGCATGCGAAGAAGGAGGGGACTTGAAGCATGAAGGAACTCAACGGCTATACCGCGCTGCTCTTCCTCTGCGGCCTCCTGTCTGCCGGTTGGACGGCATGGTCGGCGCCGGGCATGGATTGGTACGGGATTTTGCCCATCCTGCTGCTCATCATTATTCTGGATGCGTTCCCGATTCGGCTGATCAGCGGCGATTACTTCAGCGCCGGCACCGTCGGTTTTTTCATTTTGCTGCTGGTATACGGACTTGAAGCCTGCTTGCTCGGCGTCCTCGTCAGCACGATCACCTTCTTCGCGAAGCTGTATCGCAACCCGCTTCGGTTCCGATGGGTCCGGCTCTTCTCAACGGTCGGCATGTACAGCTTGAGTGCGACGGCCGCGTATCAGCTCGTCCGGATCGACGGATTTGCGACCGCTTCCAGCTACGCGAAGGTGTTCGCAAGCGCGACCGTCTTCGAGGTGACGAACGCGCTGCTGATGGCGGGGATCATGAAGTCGACCGCCGGTCTGCCCTTCTTCCATCAGTATAAAGTTAAGCTGAAGGAGCTGGCGGTTTCCGTCATACTTACCGTGGTCGTCGTGCCCCATCTTCTGGCGCACGACGACGCGCAGCGCATGTTGTACGACGAGATCGCGAGCGGGTTGTTTTATACGGCCGTGATTTTATTGTTTTCAAGAGCCTATGTCCATGAAGCGGGGCTCCGACACCACGCCTCCAAGGAGTTTATCCGTCTGTTCGAATCGAGAATTCATCCGCACATGGAAGGGCACGGCATTCGCGTGGGGCGGCTGTGCGAAATGGTGTTGGAGCGCGTGGACTTCCCCCAGCGTCAGAAGAAGGAACTGATTCAGGCGGCGGTCATGCACGATATCGGCAAAGTGCTGCTCATGCCTCATTTGTTTCAAAAACGCGGACCGCTGACGCTCCAAGAAGAAGAGGAGTACCGCTCGCACAGCGCTAAGGGCGCCGAGATCGCGCGTACATTTTATTATTCCGTCTCTCTGAGCTCGCAGTGGATCTTGCATCATCACGAACGCTATGACGGGAAGGGATATCCCGACGGCCTTTCCGGGGAACGCATACCGCTCGGGGCGCGCATCATCGCTCTATGCAACCGGATCGATCGCCTCCTGTCGGAACCGGCGGACGACGAATCGATTCTTCGTCAACTCGCGAAGTCGGCCGGTACGGAGCTCGATCCCCGGCTCGCGAAGCTGATTGACGGCGCGTTCCTCGAGGAAGCGCGAGAGGCGATCTCGCCGTATTACCGCACCGCGGAAGCTCCCGCGGAGGATCCGCTTCCCCCGGAGCAGGACCGAAGCACGCACGACATCGGGGACACGTTCATGCTCCGATACTCTACGATCCATCGTCGTTTCGCTGCGACGGACCGCCCGGCTCCTTACGAAGCCTTAGAGCCGCTCGCCCGAAGATCGGCCGAGCTGCGTACACCGTTCCATGACTTAGTCGATACGGATACATCCGTGTACGATGCACACTTCTTCCCCGAAGAGGGCGAGGTCCGCATCTTCCTAGTCGACGTGACGCCAACGCTGCTATATAAAAGTAAGTTATACGCGGATGCGATGCGCGCATATCGCGACGTGATCTGCACGCTGTCGCAACAGAAGGTTATGCTTTGCTTGCGTCAAGAGGAGATCGATGAGCATCTGGGCGAACGGCTAGGCTCCCTACCGATTCAGACCAAGTCGGACATCGGCAAGTCCCGCGACTTCGCCGCCGGCTTCGCCGAATGCGATTCGAAGAGGCTCATGAGCATCAAGCTGGCGGTCAGCGAGGCGGCGACCAACCTGATTAAACACGCGAACGGCGGCACCTTGACCGTCTACGCGAAGGAAGGCCTGCTCCAAGTGTTGATTGCGGATCGGGGCTCGGGCATTCCGCTGCATGAACTCCCGAAGACGGTGTTGGTATCGGGATACAGTACCAAGAGCTCGCTGGGCAAAGGATTTTCCCTGATCTATCACGCTTCCGACGAGGTCTCGATCTACACGTCTCCAAGAGGCACTAGGCTCTTATTGGAATTCCGCTTGAAGGAATCCCCCGTCCCGGTGCCGATGCCGCAGCCGATCACCGCATGACGCGGGCGCGGCGGCTCCCTAACCCGAATTGCGCGACGGCTTCCTTATCCCCGTCCCCGAGGTCCCGCCCAAGAGAGGCAACGAGTTCGCGAGCGATGCGCGGTTCGTCGTCCCCGTATTCCCGCGCCAGCTTCGCCAACGTCTCGAATTCCGCCATTTCCGCCCAGAACGTCTCTGCATCGACAGGTTTATAATGCGATTCGATCAACCATTCCGCCTCGTACTCTCGGACGATCTCCAGCAGCCGCAGGAGGTCGTCCGCTTTGTAATATCTAGGTCCGTCGTAGATCGCCGGGCCGAGCGCGTCCCCGAGGAAGAGGATCTTGTCCTCGGGAATATAGAGAAAGCAGCTATCGTCGGCGTGAACGCCTCCGACATGATCGATGCGGCACGTCGCGCCGCCGAGATGCAGCGTCACGCTCCCTTCGAACGTCGTCTCGGGCAGCCGTACGTCGACCTCGCCGCGCTCCTCTCCGAATTCCTTCTTCATATACGTCGCGCAGAATTCGATTTCGGTCCCTTGGCGGACCCGTTCGTCGATCGCCGCGTCCGACCAGTCGAGCCCGACCTGCGTCTTCAGCGCCTCTCTCGTCTTCGCGTGCGCGAGCAGCGGTACGCGGTCGGCGGAGGCGCCGAAGCTGTGGTCCCAGTGCCAATGCGTTAAAGCCGTCATTTCGTCTTTGACGCCCGTACGCCCGCGAACGGCTTGACGGAAAGCGGCTGCGTGCCGCTTCGAATTGCCGGCGTCGATGTAGAGCGTCCGCTCGTCGCCGAGCACTGCGCCGAGAATCGGCCGATCGACCGTCCCGTCCGCGGGCATGTAGAGAAATCTCGAGGAAAGCTGTTCGATCGTCATTGGCGGAGACGCTCCTATGGTAACGGCGTAACGCCGCGTTTTTTCGAAAATAAAGACTTCTTCGGCGACGGCAGGAAGTGCCCGATCGCCCGCTTCGCGCACCATAACGCGAATAGCACGAAGACGACGCCCCAGACGACGGCCGGCACGCCGGTCGCGTTCGCGAGGTTCGCGGCGTCCCCCGCCCCGCTCGGCGTCGTGACCGACAGGATCAGGATCGTGACGGCGCCGACGACCGATTCGACGAGCGACAGAAACGCGAGCAGTAAGTAATAAGCGACCCGGACGAAGCCGATCGGAATGACGAAGGCTACGGCGGTGATGCCGATAAAGCCGAGCAGCCATTGGGTGCCGAAGTCGTTGCGAACGAAGAGCAGCAAGCAAACGAGCGCCACGACGGCGACGATCGCGAGACCGAGCCGGTGCAGCCGATGCCGGTGCAGCGCGAACAGGAGCACCGCGAACAGCGACGACGTCGCATACCCGAAGAGCGATACCGGAATGACGCGCCACCCGCTCTCCACCGCCGACAGCGTCACGCCGCTATGGTCCTCGTAGAGATGTATGTATTGGACTTGTCCGGACAAGAGCAGCGTCGCCGCCGCATGGCCGAACTCGTGAATCATCGTGTCCATGTTTCGGAAATACGGAGAAAAGGGGAGCCACTCCGTAAGCACGAAGCATCCCACTAATAACGCTAGCGTGACGATCCATCGGCCCATGAGCGGCTCCCCCTATGCGTTGCGAAGTGCAGGAGGCGGAACGTCCCGCCTCGTACCCTTCTTCCATCTTATTTGAAGCTCTTCAGGTTAGAACGTCCGCAGTGAAGCGGAAGGTTCCGTTACAACCTGGCGATTTCGTCTTACTTGAAGTTCTTCAAGTTGTAAGAGATTCTTTTTCGAAGTACATTCACAGAAGCTCGACCGCGATTTAGCGGAAGATTCTCTTGAAACCTCAAGAGCTAACGTTTATTTCATTTTACTTGAAGCTCTTGAGGTTATAGAACGCCTTCTTGCCCGCGTATTGCGCGGCGACGTTCAAGTTGTCTTCGATGCGAAGCAGCTGGTTGTACTTCGCGACGCGGTCCGTGCGGGACGGCGCGCCGGTCTTGATTTGACCCGCGTTCGTCGCGACTGCGATGTCGGCGATCGTGCTGTCTTCGGATTCGCCGGAGCGGTGGGAAATCACGGCCGTGTAGCCCGCGCGCTTCGCCATCTCGATCGCGTCGAACGTCTCCGTCAGCGTACCGATTTGGTTGACCTTGATGAGGATCGAATTGCCGATGCCCTCTTCGATGCCCTTGCCGAGGCGCTCCGTGTTCGTTACGAACAAGTCGTCGCCGACGAGCTGCACTTTGCCGCCGAGGCGCTCGGTGAGCAGCTTCCAACCTTCCCAGTCGTCTTCGGAGCAGCCGTCTTCGATCGTAATGATCGGGTACTTGTCGACCCAGCTCGCGAGCAAGTCTACGAATTCAGCCGGCGTGAAGGACTTGCCTTCGCCTTCGAGCTCGTATTTGCCGTTCTTGAAGAACTCCGTGGACGCGACGTCCATGCCGAGGAACATGTCGACGCCCGGCTTGTAGCCCGCGCGCTCGATCGCGGCGATGATCGTCTGCAGCGCTTCTTCGTTGGAGCCGAGGTTCGGCGCGAAGCCGCCTTCGTCGCCTACGGCCGTGTTAAGGCCTTTTTCTTTCAGAACCGACTTCAGCGCGTGGAATACTTCCGCGCCGGCGCGAAGCGCTTCTGCGAACGACGCGGCGCCGACCGGCAGTACCATGAACTCTTGGACGTCGACGTTGTTGTCCGCGTGCGCGCCGCCGTTGACGATGTTCATCATCGGCACCGGCAGTTGCTTCGCGTTGAAGCCGCCGAGGTAGTTGTAGAGCGGGATGTCGAGGTAGTCCGCTGCCGCGCGGGCGACGGCCATGGATACCGCGAGAATCGCGTTCGCGCCGAGCTTGCCCTTGTTCGGCGTGCCGTCGAGGTCGATCATCGCCTTGTCGATCGCGACTTGCTCGAGCGCGTCGAGGCCGATGATGACCGGCGCGATCGCTTCGTTGACGTTCTGAACGGCCTTCAGCACGCCCTTGCCGAGGTAACGGCCCTTGTCGCCGTCGCGAAGCTCTACGGCTTCGTGCGCGCCCGTGGAAGCGCCGGACGGAACGATGGCGCGGCCCTTCGCGCCGGATTCGAGCGATACTTCGACTTCGACCGTCGGGTTGCCGCGGGAGTCGAGCACCTCGCGTGCGTATACGTCAGCAATAATACTCATGGATTTGTACACTCCTTAGATAAAGTTATTTCATTAGGCCGGAGCCTATGATTCCTTACGGTAACGGCGGCCGTTTTCGCACGTTTAGTCGGAGTTGCTCCGATTATTTCGCCTCACGAGGCCGGTTTCGGCGCTTTAGTCGGAGTTGCTCCGACTATTTGGCGCCGAGCTGCCATTTTCGGCAGTTTCTGGCGCCTTCCCCTTACTTCAGCAGCGTCTCGCCCGTCATCTCCGCCGGCTTCGGCAGGCCGAGCAGCTGCAGCAGCGTCGGCGCGACGTCCGCCAGAATCCCGTCATCGCGTAAAGATGCGCCTTCGCGCGTCACGATGCAAGGCACCGGGTTGATCGTGTGCGCCGTATTGCGCGTGCCGTCGTCGTTCGTGACGACGTCCGCATTGCCGTGGTCCGCGATAATGACCGCGACGCCGCCTTTCGCGAGCACCGCGTCGACGACCTTGCCGAGGCAGTCGTCGGTCGCTTCCACCGCGCGGATCGTCGGCTCGAGCAGACCCGAGTGGCCGACCATGTCCGGGTTCGCGAAATTCAATACGATCGCGTCGTGCTTCTCCGCTTCGATCTCCGCGACGCAAGCCGCGGCGACCTCGTACGCGCTCATCTCCGGCTGCAGGTCGTACGTGGCGACCTTCGGCGAATTGATGAGGATGCGCGTCTCGCCCGGAAGCTCGACGTCGCGCCCGCCGCTGAAGAAGAACGTCACGTGCGGGTACTTCTCGGTTTCGGCGATGCGCAGCTGTTTGAGTCCGTGCTGCACGAGCACTTCCCCGTAAGTATTATCCAATTCTTTGGGCTTATAAGCAACATATCCGTCGACGCTCTCGCTGAACAGCGTGAGGCAGACGAAATAGAGGCCCGTCGGCGCCTTGTCGCCGCGGTCGAAGCCGCGGAAGTCGGCGTTCGTGAATACTTGCGACAGTTGAATCGCGCGGTCCGGGCGGAAGTTGAAGAAGACGACCGAATCGCCGCTCTCCACTAAGCCCACCGGCTTGCCGTCCGCGCCGACGATGACCGTCGGCATGACGAACTCGTCGTACACCGACTTCTCGTGCGACTCGACGATCGCTTGCATCGGATCGGTATACGTCGGACCTTCGCCGTACACCATAGCCCGATACGACTTCTCCGTCCGCTCCCAGCGCTTGTCGCGATCCATTGCGTAATAGCGGCCCTGCACCGTCGCGATGCGGCCGACGCCGACTTGAGCGATCTTCTCCTGGAGCTGGCCCATGTACCTCCTCGCGCTGTCCGGCGCGACGTCGCGGCCGTCGAGGAACGCGTGAATGTACACGTCTTCGAACCGCTCCTTCTTCGCGAGCTCGAGCAATGCGAACAAGTGGCCGATGTGGCTATGCACGCCGCCGTCGGAGAGCAGGCCGTAGAGGTGCAGCTTCTTGCCGTTCTCCTTCGCGTGGCGAACCGCGCCGATCAGCGTCTGGTTATCGAAAAATTCGTTGTCCCGGATCGACTTCGAAATCCGCGTCAAATCTTGGTACACGGTCCGGCCGGCGCCGATGTTCAGGTGACCGACCTCGGAGTTGCCCATCTGGCCCTCCGGCAGGCCGACCGCCTCGCCGTGCGCGATCAACGTCGTATGCGGATACGTATTCCAGTATCGGTCGAAATTCGGCTTCTTCGCTTGCGCGACCGCGTTGCCGTGCACGTCGCCGCGCAGGCCGAAGCCGTCCAAAATAATGAGCGCTACCGGTTTCGGCCGACTCATGCCTTCGCACCTTCCACGAGCGCCGCGTAGGAAGCCGGCTGCAACGATGCGCCGCCTACCAGAGCGCCGTCGATGTCGGACGCGCCGAGATACTCGCGCACGTTCTCCGGCTTCACGCTGCCGCCGTACTGAATGCGCACGTTAGCCGCCGCGTCGGCGCCGAACGCTTCGCCCACTACGGAGCGAATGTACGAAATCACTTCGTTCGCGTCCGCCGCCGTGGACGACTTGCCCGTACCGATCGCCCAGATCGGCTCGTACGCGATTACCAAAGACGCCACTTGCTCCGCCGTCAGGCCTTCGAGCGCGCCGAGCGTCTGCGTGCGGCAGACGTCCTTCGTGCGTCCCGCTTCGCGCTCCGCGAGCGATTCGCCGACGCAGACGATCGGAATCAATCCGTACCCGAGCGCCGCCTTCGTCTTCTTGTTGACGGTCTCGTCGGTTTCCGCGAAATACTGGCGGCGCTCCGAGTGACCGAGGATGACGTACTTCACGCCGAGATCGACCAACATCGGTCCGGAAATCTCGCCCGTGTACGCGCCGTTCGCTTCCCAGTGCATGTTCTGCGCGCCGACGGCGATTCTACTGCCGCGAGCCGCTTCCACGAGCGCCGGCAGCGCCGTGAACGGCGCGCAGACGACCGCTTCGACGCCGGAGACGGCCTCGACGGCCGCTTTCGCTTCCGCGACGAAGGCGGACGCTTCCGCGCCGGTTTTGAACATTTTCCAATTGCCTGCAATAATCGGGGTTCTGCTCATCGTATCGTTCGACCTCCTACGAAACTAATTACTTATCGTTCAAGGCTACGACGCCCGGGAGCGCCTTGCCTTCCATGAATTCGAGCGACGCGCCGCCGCCGGTGGAGATGTGGTCCATCTTGTCGCCGAGGTTGAACTTCTCGACCGCCGCCGCGGAATCGCCGCCGCCGATGACCGTGTAGCCGGACGTCTCGGCGCAAGCCTGAGCTACGGCCCGGGTGCCATGGGAGAACGGTTCGATCTCGAACACGCCCATCGGTCCGTTCCAGACGACGAGCTTCGACTTGGCGATCGCGTACGCGTAGATCTCGCGCGTCTTCGGTCCGATGTCGATGCCTTCCCAATCGGCCGGAATCGCGTCGATGCCGACGATCTTCGTGTTGGCCGTCGGGCTGAAGTCGTCGGTGACGACGATGTCGACCGGCATCAAGAAGTTGACGCCGCGCTCTTTCGACTTCGCCATGAACTCCTTCGCGATGTCGATCTTCGAATCGTCGCACAGCGACTTGCCGATCTCATAGCCTTGCGCCTTCAGGAACGTATACGACAAGCCGCCGCCGATGATGACGTTGTCCGCGATCTCGAGCAGCTTGTTGATCACGTCGATCTTGTCCTTCACCTTCGCGCCGCCGACGATCGCCGTGAACGGGCGGTCCGGGTTGAACAGCGCCTTGCCCAGCACCGCCAGCTCCTTCTCCATAAGCAGGCCGGAGACGGCCGGAAGCAGGCGAGCGATGCCTTCCGTCGAAGCATGCGCGCGATGCGCCGCGCCGAACGCGTCGTTGACGTACAGGTCCGCTAAAGCCGCGAATTGCTTCGCGAGATCCGGGTCGTTCTTCTCTTCGCCCTTGTAGAAGCGAACGTTCTCAAGCAGGAGCACATCGCCGTTCTGAAGCGCCTCGACCGCCGCTTGCGCCGCCGGGCCGACCGCCTCGTCTACTTTCGCTACCGGCTTCCCGAGCAGCTCGGACAAGCGCGCCGCCGCCGGCGTCAAACGCAGCTCCTCGACGACTTCGCCCTTCGGACGGCCGAGGTGGCTCGCGAGGATCACTTTCGCGCCGCGCTCGATCAAATATTGAATCGTAGGCAACGTCTCGCGGATGCGCGTATCGTCGGTGATCGCACCGTTCTCGAGCGGCACGTTGAAGTCTACGCGCACGAACACCCTTTTCCCGGAAACTTCTACGTCTCTTACGCTCTTCTTGTTATACGCCATAAGTCTGCTAACCTCCGGATTTAGGTCTAGACCCGCGGAAAGGCGCCCCCGCCATGCATGCCGGAGCGCCTTCCTTCCCTGCGGGATGTGTGAATCGCGATGCTTGTATCTTAGAGGCCTTTGCTTGCGATGTAGGACGCGAGGTCTACGACGCGGTTCGAGTAGCCCCACTCGTTGTCGTACCAGGAGACGACCTTCACCATGTTGCCTTCGACGACCATCGTGGACAGCGCGTCGATCGTGGAGGAAGCCGGATCGCCGTTGTAGTCGCTCGAGACGAGCGGCTCTTCGGAGTAGTTCATGATGCCCTTCAGCTTGCTGTTCGCAGCGTCCTTCAGCACGCCGTTCACTTCTTCGACCGTTACGTTGCGGGACACTTCGACGACGAGGTCCGTTACGGACACGTTCGGCGTAGCGACGCGGAACGCCATGCCGTTCAGCTTGCCCTTGAGCTCGGGCAATACGAGGGAGACGGCTTTCGCCGCGCCCGTCGTGGACGGGATGATGTTCTCCGCAGCGGCGCGCGCGCGGCGCAGATCCTTGTGCGGCAAGTCGAGCACGGATTGGTCGTTCGTGTACGAGTGAACCGTCGTCATCATGCCCTTCACGATGCCGAAGTTGTCGTTGAGCACCTTCGCGAACGGCGCCAAGCAGTTCGTCGTGCAGGACGCGTTGGAGATGACCGTGTGCGCCGCCGGGTCGTACTTCTCTTCGTTGACGCCCATAACGATCGTGATGTCTTCGTTCGTCGCCGGAGCGGAGATGATGACCTTCTTCGCGCCGCCCTTGAGGTGAGCTTCCGCTTTCTCCTTCGCTGTGAAGATCCCCGTCGATTCTACGACGATCTCGGCGCCTACGCTTGCCCAAGGCAGGTTGCCAGGGTCGCGCTCGGAAAATACTTTCACCGTCTTGCCGTTGACGATCAGCGCGCCTTCGCCCGCCTCGACCGTCGCGTCGAGCTTGCCGTGCGTCGTGTCGTATTTGAGCAGGTGCGCCAGCGTCTTTACGTCCGTCAGGTCGTTGATCGCTACTACGTCTACGTCCGGGTTGTTCAGCGCCGCGCGAAATACGTTGCGTCCGATCCGACCGAAACCGTTAATGCCTACTTTCACCATAAAGAAAACCTCCTAAGAAAATTAAGTTTATTTCAAGACGCGTCCCGCCGGGATACCGAAATCATAAGCTAGGGGGTTGCGTCAAGAGAACCGCTCATTTGCAGCATAGCCGTCGCGGCCGCTTCGTCCGTAATCAACACGTCTTCGTGTCCGTTCTTCAGTACGGCGGCGAGCGCTTCCGCCTTGCTGGCGCCTCCGGCGACCGCGATCACGGTCTCCATGCGCTGGATGTCTTCGAGGCGGAGGCCGACCGTCGGCATGCGATGGACGACCTCGCCGGCGCGGTTGTAGTAATAGCCGAACGACTCGGCGACCGCGCCGCCCGCGCGGAGCTTCTGAATCGTCTCGGCGTCCACGCGCCTTCTTCGGGCCATCTCATAGGCTTCCCCAATGCCGTGAACGGCAATGCGGGCCCGACGCACAATATCTGCCACCTCGCGGATGTGAGGCTCGCTCATGAGCGTGGCGATCGCTTCCTCGCCGACGTCGTCCGGCACGTGCATGAGCCGGTACCCGCCGCCGGTGCGCTTCGCCATCGTGGAAGCGATCGTGCCGGACTGCAGCTCGACGCGCTCGCCGAGGCCTCCGCGGGCGGGTACGAACAGCGCGCCCTTAAGGGCCGGGGACGCGCTGAGGTGGTCGGCGACCTCGACGATCGTCGAGCCGCCGGTGATGGCGACGACGAGCGGCTCGCGCTCGGCGCGTTCCAGCGCCGCCGCGGCGCGCGTCAGCTCCGCGGCGCCGGCCTTGCCGAGCTCTCGCTTCGCGAGCGGGTCGCGGTCGGCGTCGCCCGGAACGACGACGACCTTGCGCAGCTCGAACGCCGCCGCGAGGCGATCCTCGAGCGCCGCGAGACCGAACCATTCCTTCATCATCGGCTCCATATCGCCGAGCAGCCGAAGGCCGGCCTCGCTGACGCGCATGCCCGACGCCTCGATCTCGACGAGACCTTGAAGCTTCAGAAACTCCGTCTCGGCTCGTAGCACCCGCTCCGAGAGGCCCAGCGCCGCCGCCAGCGTCCGCCGGCCGACCGCCCCGGCATCCCGGAGATGCCTTAGTATCGTATATCGCTTCTTCAAAACGTCCACGACGTCCGGAGCCAACACTCTCTGTATTTCGAGAACGGTCCGCATGACGAACCTCCCCCCGCCGCGCCGCATGCATGGCGTTCGGTCGCGTTACCCATTCCATTGTGCCCGGATCGCGCCGGCGTCAAACCGTGGGAAGCCGTTGCCGATCTACTCCGGGACTCATTACGTCCCAGTACTTCGTTTTCCGTCCCACTAACATCATTTTACTCCAGCGCATGGAAGGTTGCAACTCCTTTTCAAAGAATTAATACCTTCCCGGAAAATGGTTTTTCCCGACGCTTGCATTTTCTTCTCGGATGTCATATACTTAATCTCGCTGTCACCGATACGCGCCCGTGGTCCAATGGATATGACGTAGGCCTCCGGAGCCTGAGATAGGGGTTCGATTCCCTTCGGGCGCGCCATACATACCGACAAGAGCTTCCGCAATCGCGGGGGCTTTTTTTGATTTTCGATGGACGTCTCCTCGCATGCGAAAGAAGCGAGGACCGTTTCGTCCTCGCCCGCGATGTTCGATATTCCCCTTCCCGCCTAACGTTACGTTCCTACATCCGAGCGACTTCCTCTCGCTTCTTCTTCGGCAAGCTTTGCAGTACGATCGAATAAGATGCATTGACGAGTTGCTCGATCACTGTCCACGGGACGTTCCCGGTCTCATAATAAATCGAATTCCAATGGAGCTTGTTTAAATAATACTCTCCGCCACTTGCTTCACCGTTATGCCCGCGAGGCGCTCCTTAATCAGCGCGACGCCGAACGTTATGTCTCTGTCGACGTCGCGGCGCGACTCTAGCAGGTGAAGCATCGCGCGATCGAAGGCTGCGTCCGTCCCCCGTCTCGTCGGGTACGCTTCTTAACATCGTTGTCGGTCCCCACAACAGCGTCCGAATGCCCGCAGGGGCATACTCGAACACAATGCAGCCGCTCGCGTCCGGGACGGTGCCGAGCCGGGCACAATCCGGCGGCGAAAGCGCCCCCCTGCTCCGCGGGACATACATCGCGTAGTGAGAAATAAACGGCCTAAGCGACGGGTGCGGCGCGAAAAACCGTCTGCGCGCATCGGCAGGACCGGAGGACGATCGGATCAGAGACGGAAGCGGCATATCGCGCCTCCCCGTTCGAATAAAATCATGATAACCTCGGAAGGAAAAACTGTGAACGTTTCTATTTGACCAATTTTGACTTTCGCTCCGGATTGGGGTAATATGATTTTGGCAAGACTAGTCTGGAATGGATGATCGGAGGATGAGACGCTTATGAACATGAATTTAGTTCCTATGGTCGTGGAACAGACGAACCGCGGCGAACGTGCTTATGATATTTACTCTCGGTTGCTGAAGGATCGTATTGTATTCCTCGGGACGCCGGTGAACGACGTCGTGGCGAACAGCATTATCGCGCAGCTGCTTTTCTTGGCCGCGGACGATCCGGAGAAGGACATCAGCCTCTACATCAACAGCCCGGGCGGATCGATCACGTCGGGGATGGCGATTTACGATACGATGCAATTCATTAAGCCGGACGTCTCGACGATTTGCGTCGGCATGGCGGCGTCCATGGGCGCGTTCCTGCTCGCCGCGGGCGCGAAGGGCAAGCGGTTCTCGCTTCCGAACGGCGAAGTCATGATCCATCAGCCGCTCGGCGGCGCGGAAGGGCAAGCGTCGGACATCGAAATTCGCGCGAAGCGCATTCTCAAGATGCGCGACAAGCTGAACGGCATCCTGTCCGAACGGACGGGGCAGCCGCTCGAGCGCATCGAGAAGGACACGGACCGCGATTACTTCATGTCGGCCGACGAAGCGAAGGAATACGGCTTGATCGACAAGGTCATCGAGAAGGTCCAATAAGAAGGAACCCCTGCGCCACCGAACCGGCGCAGGGGTTCTTTCGTCTTATTCCGGCCGTTCCGCCGCCGCGAACGAATCCGCCGCCGCGGCGAGATAATAGGCCAGGCCGGTCTGCTGTCCTTCCAGCATGCCTCGATGAAAATCGTCCTGCAGGAAGAAGCGATTCCGCGCCGCGAATTCATCGGGCGACGTCGGATGCCCGTGCGCGTCCAGGAACGCCAGGTGGCTTCGGATACAACCCCGTACCCGTTCGTCGCTGTGCTTCGCGCCTTCGCGCAATGCGCGCGCCATTTCGCTCATGAACGTCGCGGCCTCCTCCGCCTTTTCGTTCATTTCCGTCACCTCCGACGCCTCGACCGCGAGCGGCTCCAGCCCGTACGCATCCTTCAGATAACGATTTTGCCCCTCCAACGCTGCATTCCAAGCCATCTCGGTTTTAAAACCCTTGAACAAATCCTCCTCGGTCATGTTTCGGCCCTCCTTCAGGCTTCCTATGGATGTTTGCAAGGTATGAAGAACGGCGTCGAGCCTTTGCCTGCGAGCGAGCAACAGCGCCTCCTGCTTCGCTAACAAGGTCGGACGGTCCGCGGTGCCGTCCAGCATCGCTTTGATTTGCGCTAAGCCGAAATCCAACTCCTTGTAGAACATAATGTGCTGCAGCCGCTCCAACTCTTGCGTTCCGTACAGCCGGTACCCCGCTTCGCTGATTCGGCCCGGCGCGAGCAGGCCGATCCTGTGATAATGATGAAGCGCCTTAACCGTGACGCCGGACAGCTCGGATATTTCTTTCACCGTGTACATCGCCGCTCTTCCCTCCCTTCTTCCTTAGCGTAAGGCCTCCCCTCGCAGGAGGGTCAAGAGTATGCTCGAAATAATATACCGCAGATCAAATTCATAAAAGTCGATGGCGCCGCGGCACAAAAAAGACCGCTTCGCCCCCATGAGGAACGAAGCGGTCTCGAGCTTACATCTCGTACGTAACGGTGACCGTCGTCGTGATTTCCATTTCGCCCGGCTGCACCGACGTCCCGGCGCCGCCCGCGTCCATCGCGGCCTCCGCCTTCACCATCGGATAGAACGGAGGCGCCGCGTTGCTGACGCTGCCGTGCTGCACGTGCATCACGCCCTTCACCGAGCGGCCTACCGTCTTCGCGATCGCGTCCGCCTTCACCTTCGCGTTCGCGATCGCCTTCTCGATCGCCTGAATTTCGTAGGCGTCCGCCTTCTCCGTGTCGAACCGGATGCCTTGGATGCGGTTCGCGCCCGCCTTCGACACGCCGTCGAGCAGCTTGCCGATGCCGGCGAGGTCGCGGTACGTGACCGTCACCGTGTGATCGGCCGTATACCCGACGATCGAAGATTCGCCTTTATCGGACCACTGATACTCCGGCTGCACGTAGAAGCCGCTGGTCTTGATGTCCTTCGCCTCGACCTTGAACTGCTCCTTGAGCGCCTTCTCGACCGCCGCGAACGCCGTCGCATTCGCCGTCTGCGCCTCGTTCGCCGTCTTGCCCTTGGTGAACACGGAGATGTTGACGTACGCCACGTCCGGCTGAATCGTGATCTTCCCTTCGCCCGATACGGAAATCGTCCGCGCCGCGGTCGCCGCCGCCGTCTCCGCCGCCATCGCCGTGCCCCCCCTCACCGAATCCATGACCGCCGGCCCGTACACCGGCGCCGCCGCCAACATCGCGCCCGCGAGTCCCGCGATCGCCCACCGCTTCCACAATGCCCCGTTCATCCGTAAAACCCCTTTCTTCGCCCCTCGAAAATGGTTTCTGCAACATCCATCGTTGTTACTTTCTTAGACGAGGAGTCTCGGATGAAGGTTGCCGCGGCGAACATGTTTTTTCGAGCGGTACCGGCCCCTTATTCCGCCAACGTCAAAATGCGGGCCTCGCCTTCGGTCACGACGACCGTGTGCTCGAATTGCACGACGAGGCTGTCGTCCGGCACGAGCAGCGCCCAGCCGTCGTCGCCTTCGTTCACGTTCGTCGCGCCCGTCGAGAGGAACGGCTCGATCGCGATGACGACGCCCTTCTTCAGCAGCCGGCGCTCGCGCGGATCCGGATAGTTGAACACGTGACTCGGCTCCTCGTGCAGCTGCCGTCCGAGTCCGTGGCCGGTCAAGTTCCGAATGACCGTGTACCCGTTGTTCTGCGCTTCCCGCAGCACCGCCCGACCGATCTCGCTTAGCTTGCCGCCCGCCTTCGCCTTCCCGATGCCGGCGAACAGCGCGCGCTCGCAAGCCGCCAAGATGCGCAGCTTCTCCGCGTACGGATGCTCCGGCGAGAAGCTCCGGTAGGCGTCCGGCTTCGCGCCGCATACCATCGTCGAGCCCGTATCCGAGTAATAACCGTCGAGCACCGCAGAGACGTCGATATTGACGAGATCGCCCGCTTGCAGCGCCGTCGCTCCCGGAATGCCGTGCGCTACGCACTTGTTGACGCTGACGCACGTCGCCCCCGGGAAGTCGTACATCGTCTGAGGCCCCGAGACGGCCCCGTGCGCCTTCAACACGTTCTCTCCGATGCGGTCCAGCTCCAGCGTCGTAATGCCCGGCTCGACCGCCGCCAGCATCGCCTCGCGCGCCGCGGCGACCGCCCGGCCCGCCCGGCGCAGGCCTTCCAATTCCTTATCCGAAGTTACGATCATCCGTGAAACCCTCCCTGTTCGCTGAAAAAAGCTTCGTCTTCCAGTATATTCACCGGAGCCGAAGCCGACGTTCGTATCTATTGGAAAATCGCCGCGTCGAAATCGTGAAAAAAAGCTCCCGGATCCCGGAAGCCTCTTGACCCTATTGGTTTTCCAGTTCTTCCTTGCTGACTAATGCTACTAAAGCGTTTACAGCCTGCTCTGCGTCGGAACCCTCCGCGCTTATGTGGATTTCCGTGCCGGAGCTGATCGCTAAACTCATGATACCCATGATGCTCTTCGCGTTCACTTTCTTTTCATCCTTCTCAACGAACACCTCGGATGAAAATTTATTCGCTTCTTGCACGAATAAAGCCGCGGGTCTAGCGTGGAGACCGGTTTTTAGTTTCACGACCACTGGCTGTCTCGTCATTGGATTCATAATCCCCCTAACCGTAAATATACCATTGCACAAACGGTTTACCACGAAGTTTTCATTATTATAGCACTTTTCCGACCCTTGCACTAGAATCAAACCCGGGTACGGCTCAATTTCTCAATTTTTCTGCCATTTCATCGATTTTTCGCAGTCTGTGGTTGACGCCGGACTTGCTGACGTTGCCTTTGAGCATCTCGCCGACTTCCTTCAAGTTCAGGTCGGGATATTGCAGCCGAATGACCGCGACTTCCCGCAGCTTCTCCGGGAGATTCTCCAATCCGACTTCTTGCTCCAGCAGCTTTATGTTCTCGATCTGCCGCACGGCGGCGCCGATCGTCTTATTCAAGTTCGCGGTTTCGCAGTTGACGATCCGATTGACCGAATTGCGCATGTCTCGCATGATCCGGACGTCCTCGAATTTCAACAGCGCTTGATGCGCGCCGATGACGCTGAGCATCTCGATGATTTTCTCGCCCTCTTTGATGTAGAGCACGTACCCCTTCTTGCGTTCGATGCAGCGGGCGTTCAGATGGAACTTGTTCGCCAGGTCGCACAGCGCCGAACAATGCTCTTCGTACATAGAGGCGATCTCCAGGTGATACGACGACCCCTCCGGGTTGTTGACCGAGCCTCCGGCGAGGAACGCGCCGCGCAGGTACGAACGTCGGCAGCAAGAATTCTTGATAATATCCGATTCGATGCCCGGCGTGAATTGGAAGCCGGACCCTTCTTTGATGATCTGGAGCGAGCGGAGCAGCTCTTCCACGCCGGCCGGCACCCGGACCATGTAGATGTTGTTTTTCTTCAGGCGCATTTTTTTGCGAACCAGCACTTCGGCGTGCAAGCGGAAGGTGCGCTTCAACAAGGTGAAGATGCGGCGGGCGATGGCGGCGTTTTCCGTGGTGATGTCGAGGGCGATGCGCCCGGTCGCGAGCCGGATCGACCCGTTCATCCGGATGAGCGCCGACAGCTCGGCTTTCGCGCAGCATTCGTCCACTTCGATCATCGTTAATTCTTTCTTCGTCTGGGCGGCGAATGACACGCTCGTCTCCCCTCTCCCTAACCCTTATTGACCGATCGCGAGCCGGTAGATATGATGGCTCAGCTTGTTCGCGTCGTGCCGCAGCACGCCTTGGAACAAGATCAGCTCGTCGGCGATCGTCCGATAGCCGAGCGCGGCGAGGGCCTCGAGGTCCAGCCGGACGACGTCGGCCCCTTTCTCCGCGTACAGGCTGCGCACGCGGCGCGGAATGTCGCTGTTGTTGACGATGACGGTGTCGAACAGCGGTCCGCCGACGTGGCCGGCGATCGCGTTCACGTGATCGGCGACGGAGTAGCCGTCGGTTTCGCCGGGCTGCGTCATGACGTTGCAAATGTACACCTTAGCCGCGGTCGACCCGCGGATCGCGTCCGTAATGCCCGGCACGAGCAAGTTCGGGATAATGCTCGTGTAGAGGCTGCCCGGGCCGAGTACGATGGCGTCGGCCAGCCGGATGGCTTCGATCGCCTCCGGCAGCGGCTCGACGTCGGGGGGCAGCAACGAGACGCGCTCGATGCGCCCGCCGTATTTCGTAATTTTCGATTCGCCTTCGACGACCGCGCCGTCCGCCATCCGCGCCGTGAGGACGATGGAATCGTGGGACGCCGGCAGGACGCTGCCGCGCACCGCGAGCACGCGGCTCAGCTCGCGGACGCCCGTGACGAAGTCGCCGGTAATGTCTCGCAACGCTGCCAAAATTAAGTTGCCCAAACTGTGCCCCGCCAATCCGGTGCCGTTCGAGAACCGGTATTGCAGCATCTCGCTGAGCAACGGCTCGGATTCGGCGAGCGCGCTGATGACGCTTCGGATATCGCCGGGGGGCGGCATCTGTAGCTCGTCGCGCAGGCGTCCGGAGCTGCCCCCGTCGTCGGCGACGGTGACGATCGCGGTAATGTCGACCGGTTTCTTCTTCAGACCCCGGAGCATGACCGACAGCCCGGTGCCGCCGCCGATGACGACGACGCGCGGATTCGCGGCGTCCGTCGCCGCAGTTGGGTTCGTCAAGCGCCCCCCTCCCTTCTAATGACGGTCGCGATCCGCGTCCCGATGGTTCACGCGCACCGATTCCGTCTCCGTGCCCGCGAACGCCTTGCCTAAATATTCCGCGATCGCGACCGAGCGGTGCTTGCCGCCGGTGCAGCCGATGCCCACGACGACCTGCCCCTTCCCTTCCTTGCGGTATTGGGGAATGAGGAAGTTCAGCATGTCGTGCAGCTTCGCCAGGAACGTCTGGGTGTCGCTCCACTTCATCACATAATCGTACACTTCTTGCTCTCGGCCCGTATTCGGGCGGAGATGCTCTACGTAGTGCGGGTTCGGCAGGAACCTCACGTCGAAGATGAGGTCCGCGTCGATCGGCACGCCATACTTGAACCCGAACGAGACGAAGTTGATCGACATCGCGTTCGTCTCGGCGTCCGTGAACCGCGACGCGATGCGCTCCTTCAGATCCGCCGGCTTCAGGCTGCTCGTGTCGATCACTTGCGTCGCCATGCCTTTCAGTTCCTCGAGCAGCACGCGTTCGTTGCGAATGCCCTCGAGCGGCGCGCCGGTCGGCGCGAGCGGATGCCGGCGCCGACTCTCCTTATATCGCTGTACAAGCACCGAATCGGTCGCGTCCAGGTACAAAATCTCGAAGCTTACGGTGAAGTGATTTTTCAAATCCTGCAGCGACTCGGACAACGCCGTGAAAAATTCCCGTCCGCGCAAATCGATCACGAGCGCGACCTTCCCGATGCGGCCCTGGGACTGCTCGATCAGCTCGGCGAACTTCGGGATAAGCACCGGCGGCAGGTTGTCGACGCAGAAGAAGCCCAAATCTTCCATGCTCTGTACGGCGATCGTCTTCCCGGCGCCGGACATGCCCGTGATGATCACGAGCTTCGCCGGCGCCGACGGTTGCGTGTTCGCATTCGTCTCCATCGTCGTTCGCCTCCCTGCAGGTTCGAATTCCTTCTTTACAACGCTCGGAGATGCAGCCCCGCGGCGCCGACGACGCCGGCGTCGTTGCCGAGCTCGGCCGGTACGATGTCGACGACCGCACGCTCCGGCGTATACTTCGCGAACACCTCGCGCACGGAATCGAACAAAAGATCGCCCGCCTTCGCCACACCGCCGCCTAAGATGAACCGCTCCGGATTGACGATGACCGCCGTCGCGGCGATCGCCTTGCCGAGGTAGAACGCGGCGCGCTTCACGATGCGGAGCGCGACCTCGTCGCCGGCCTTCGCCGCGTCGAAGACGTCCTTCGCCGCGATGGCCGTAAGGTCCGCGAGCGTCGTATGGTCGCCCCGCTCCACGGCGTCCTTCGCCATGCGGATAATGCCCGTCGCGGACGACACCGTCTCGACGCAGCCGTGCTGCCCGCAACCGCATTGAATCGCTTCCATGTCCGGAACGACCTGCACGTGTCCGAGCTCGCCGGCCATGCCGGAGAAGCCTTCGTAGATTTGTCCGCGGATAATGATGCCTCCGCCGACGCCCGTGCCGAGCGTGTATACGACGACGTTCTGGAGGCCGCGGCCCGCGCCGCTCCACGCTTCGCCGAGCGCCGCCACGTTCGCGTCGTTGTTGATCTTCACCGGCTTGCCGAGCTTCTCCTCGAGAATCGCCTTCACCGGCACGTTCTTGAAGCCCGGGAAGTTCGCCGACATGATGACGACGCCCGTCGCGAAATCCATAAAGCCCGGAATGCCGACGCCGACGCCGGCGACGTCGTCCCACGACGCATTGTACTCGTCCACGACCCGTCGCACGTAGGAGGCGATATTGTCGAGGATCACATCGGTTCCGCTCTCGGTCCCGGTCGGCCCTTCAAGGGTGCGTAACAATTTCCCTTCCGCGTTGCAAATCCCAACCTTCACAGTCGTGCCGCCGATATCGACGCCTACATACAATGCTTGCGACATGCGGATTTCCACCTCATCACCGTTAATTATTCTGTACCTCACTATAAGGCAACCGCCTTGGGAGGTCAAGGCATCGGAAAGCTTTAGAAAAGGCGGAAAAACGCCGCCCGACCGAAGGTCGAACGGCGTGTATCTAAAGCCGCCTCCATTATTTGGACAGCGTCTGACTCCAATCGTGCGCCGCGTGCTCCTCGAGGAACCGCTCCGCGTCGAGCGCCGCCATGCAGCCGCTGCCCGCCGCCGTAATCGCTTGGCGATACTTGTTGTCCTGGACGTCGCCGCAGGCGAAGACGCCCGGAATATTCGTCTCGGACGTGCCCGGCTTCACTTGGATGTAGCCGACTTCGTCCGTGTCGATCGCGCCGCCGAGGAACTTCGTGTTCGGCGTATGGCCGATCGCGACGAAGATACCGTCCGTCTCGATGATTTCTTCTTCGCCCGTCGCATTGTTCTTCACCCTCAGGCCCGTTACGCCCTTCTCGCCGGCGACGACCTCGAGCGGGGTTTTATTCAACGCCCACTTGATCTTCTCGTTGCCGCGAGCGCGGTCCTGCATAATCTTCGAGGCGCGAAGCTCGTCGCGGCGATGCACGAGCGTCACTTGCGACGCGAATTTCGTCAAGAAGTGCGCTTCTTCCATCGCGGAATCGCCGCCGCCGACGACGATGATCTTCTTGTTCCGGAAGAAGAAGCCGTCGCACGTCGCGCAGGTACTGACGCCGCGGCCGACGTTATCCTTTTCCCCAGGGATTCCAAGATACTTCGCCGAGGCGCCCGTCGAGATGACCAGCGCTTCCGCCTGCAGCTCGCCGTGACCTTCGACCTGCAGCGTGAACGGCCGCTTCGACAAGTCGACGCTGTTCACCCAGCCCGTCTTGAACTCCGCGCCGAACCGCTCGGCTTGCTTGCGCATATTGTCCA
>JAPSKX010000058.1 GCA_031181325.1 Paenibacillus sp. | reverse complement strand
TCACGAAGTGGCGCCGGGGCAGCACGAGATCGACTTCAAATACTCGGACGCGATTCACGCGGCCGACCAGATTCAGACGTTCAAGCTCGTCGTCAAGACGATCGCGCGCAAGTACAACTTGCACGCCTCGTTCATGCCGAAGCCGCTGTTCGGGATGAACGGTTCGGGCATGCACTGCCACCAATCGTTGTTCCAAGGCAATACGAATGCCTTCTACGACGAGAGCGACCGCTTGGGCCTCAGCGCTACGGCGCGTCAATATATGGCGGGCATGCTGCGTCACGCGCGCGGCTTCGCGGCGATTACGAATCCGACGGTGAACTCGTATAAGCGGTTGGTTCCCGGCTACGAGGCGCCGGTCTACGTCGCTTGGTCGGCGAGCAACCGTTCCCCGATGATCCGGATTCCGGCTTCCCGAGGGCTGAGCACTCGGATCGAGGTGCGCAATCCGGATCCGGCGGCGAACCCGTACCTCGCCATGGCGGTGATGCTCGCGGCCGGCCTTGACGGCATTCGCAACAAGCTGCCGCTTCCCGCGCCGGTAGACCGCAATATCTACGTGATGAGCGAGGACGAGCGGGAATCGGCAGGCATCCCGAGCTTGCCGGCGAACTTGAAGGAAGCGCTCGACGAACTGCTCGGCGATGAAGTGATTTGCGACGCGCTGGGGGATCATGCGCTCGCGCACTTCATCGAGCTGAAAGAGATCGAATGGGATATGTACCGGACCCAGGTGCATCAGTGGGAGCGGGATCAATACTTAGCGCTGTATTAAGTGCGAAGTTATGGGGAAACAAGGCATTCTTGGAACGGAGATCGCATGCTTCTCCGTTCGCAGGAATGCCTTGTTTTTCTAATGGATACAACGGAACGAGGGTACGAGTATTTCGCGGACTTCGTGCGCTCTTATCGAAACGACGGTACGCATGAGGAGTTTATGATGATGCTCTCGGATCGGCAATTAGGATCCTAATCAAGGCCGCGCAGAACGAGAACGCTATGATCGGCTCGCTTCGGAACTCGTTGTAGCGGAGAGTTTCGGAGGATGCGCGGTTGAAACAATTATCGTACTTATTTAATCTCGATCTAGGCGAAGCCGCCGTAAAATAAACGAAAGCCCTTGTTCCCATTGCCGGGAGCAGGGGCTTTCTCTTCGTTAATGCAAATCGCGGAAGATGCCGATGACCTTGCCGAGAACGGTCACATGGTTATAACGGAGCGGCTCCATTGTAGGATTCTCCGGTTGGAGACGAATATGGTCGCGCTCCTTGTAGAACGTCTTGACCGTCGCCTCGTCGTCCTCCGTCATCGCTACGACGATGTCGCCGTTGGAGGCCGTCTGCTGCTGGCGAACGATGACGTAATCGCCGTCCATGATGCCGACGTCGATCATGCTCTCGCCGACGACGGATAACATGAACACCTCGTCGTCGCGCACCATGTGCGACGGGAGAGGAAAGTACTCTTCGACATTCTCGACGGCGGTGATCGGTTGCCCGGCGGTTACCTTGCCGACGAGAGGCACCCGAGCGACCGCGAGTCGAACCATCTGCCGTTCTTCGTCGTCGCCCAGCAGCTCGATCGCGCGGGGCTTCGTCGGGTCTCTGCGGATGAAGCCCTTCTTCTCCAGTCGATCGAGATGTCCGTGCACGGTGGAGCTGGACGCCAAGCCGACGGCTTCGCCGATTTCGCGAACGGACGGCGGGTATCCCTTCTCGCGTACTTCGCTTCTAATAAATTCTAGGATTGCTTGTTGCCGGTTCGACAGCTTCGTCAAGTTCGATCACTCCAAGGAATGGTAATTAATTACTTGAAGTATACCACAGAACCGGAGTTCGTACAAACATAAGTTCGAATACATAAGAAGAGAAAAAACGAGAACAAAGGTTCTTAAAATCGTTGACACAAACGAGTGTTCGTGTTATCTTGATTTCAGAACAAATGTTTCGGAACAGACGTTTGGGAGGACGAAATCAATGAGAACGAACACATACAACGCGAGCGGCAGCATGCGAGCAAGAAAGTTTCAAGCAAAGAAAACATTTATCGTCCGATTGGTCATGTTGCTAGTGCTGATCGGCTTCAGCGCTACTTCCGGGGTGATGCTGCATGCCAGTGCGAACGAGGAGACGATCGACGCGCCAGCAGCCGCGGCTCCACCTGCGGATTCAGCGGCGGAGCACGGAGCGGCAGCCTCGATCTTGTGCGTGGAGCCGGGAGACACGCTCTGGAAGATCGCGAAGACGTACGGCCCCGACGGGGTGTCGGTGAAAGCGTACGTGCAGCGCATTATCGATGCGAACGGATTGGAATCCGCCAGCCTTCAAGTCGGACAAGTTTTACGCCTTCCGTAAGCCGGAAGAGGGAAAGCCGCATGCCGCGCGTTCGGCATGCGGCTTTCTGCGATTTCGCGCCTTGACTTGACTCTTCCTCGTATGTCAAAGTAGTTGAAGAAAGGGGTAGGTCATCATGATTTCCGAACGCATACAACGCATTAACGAGCTGGCGAGGAAGCAGAAATCCGTCGGGTTGACGACCGAAGAAAAACAGGAACAAGCCGAGTTGCGCAAACAATATATCGACAACTTGAAAGCCTCGCTCCGGCAGCAGCTGGATGCGATCGAGTTCGTAGACGAAGAGAAGAAGGACTGAGACGATGTCGCGGAAATGGGAACGAATGGTCGAGAAAAACTCCAAGCGCATGAACCAGGAACGCTTGCGGAAGGGACAAGCTCCGATCGGAGCGAGGGACGGCGCCGAACCGATTCGCGGTCGGAGCTGGGTATTCCCGCTGGCGCTGGCGACCGCGGGGCTGCTGTTCGGGCTGACGATGCCGGAAGCGAACGCGGGCGATACGTTGTATCAAATTACCGTCGGGCTGTATTTGTTGCTGGCGCTGTTCCACTTCTTCGTGCGCAGACCGTATTTGAAGGTCGGCAAGAACGAGTTGGTTTGGAGAACGTACGCGGGAGACCGGACGGTGCCGGCGCAGGATATCGCAACGATTCTGATCGGGGAAAGACGGTCGACGGTGCAGCTGAAAGACGGGAAGACGAAGCGGTCGTTCTCGAAAGCCTACCATCTGTACCCGATGGATCGGATCAACGAAGCGCTGACGCAGTTCGCATACGCACATCATATCCCGTTGAACGGCGCGGAGAAGGAGACGGTCGGCGCATGAAGAAGAAAGCAGTACTATTCGATTTAGACGACACGCTGTTATGGGACGACCGGGCGGTGCAAGAAGCGTTCGACGCGACGTGCCTCGAAGCGGCGGAGAAGACCGGCGTCGATCCGAAGGCGCTCGAGGAGGCGGTTCGGAGAGAGGCGCGGGCGCTCTACGAGAGCTATGAGACGTACCCGTTCACGCAGATGATCGGAATTAATCCGTTCGAAGGGCTTTGGGGCGACTTCCGCGAAGGCGCCGCGCCGGAGTTCCGGCTGATGGAGCGCATCGTGCCGCAGTATCGCGCCGACGCTTGGACGCGCGGTTTACGCGCCCTCGGCGTGGACGACCCGGCGCTCGGCGCGCGCTTAGGCGAACGGTTCCCGGAGATCCGCCGTAGCCTCGCGTACGTCTACGAAGAGACGTACGACGTATTGGATGCGATCCGAGGCAACGCGAAGCTGCTGCTGCTGACGAACGGTTCGCCGGATCTGCAGAAGGAGAAGCTCGCGGGCGTACCGAAGCTGTCTCCTTACTTCGACCACATCGTCATTTCCGGCGACTTCGGCCGGGGAAAGCCGGATCCGGGCATCTTCCGGCATGCGCTGTCGCTGCTGAGCGTCGAACCCGAGGACGCGATTATGATCGGGGATAAGCTGACGACGGATATTCTCGGTTCGAGCCGGGTCGGAATGGACAATATTTGGATCAACCACCACGCCGCTTCGGTCGGAGACCATACGGCGCCGAAGCATACGGTCACGAGATTGAAGGACATTCTTGCCATTATTCAATAACCCTTCGAGCCGCGGAATCGACATTCCGCGGCTCGACTTATGAACCGATATTTCTACCCTGGCATACGATGAAGGAGGCGAACTAGGCGACAGCGGAGGAGGCGAGGCTCATGAACGACGTATGGAGGGATCGGCGGTTTCGGAACGGGTGGAAGTCGTTCGAAGGCATGATTCGCCGCAAGCTTCAGGCGATGCGGCAATCGCCGACGACAAGCAACGAGTACGAGTGGGATCGGCTCATGCGAGAGTCGCTTGCGTTCCTGGAGAAGCATCGCGCGTCCGGTTATACTTGGGATTGCTTCGAGACGTTCAAATCGGTCATCGTTCGGGTCACGCTGCCGCTGGACGGCGACGGCAAGCTGCCCCGCGTGCATCTGGAAGAGCGGAGGCTGATCTTGACGGGCATTCCCGGCAAGTTGGACGAGACGATCGAACTGCCGGCGGCGATCATCCCAAGGAAGCCGAAGGCCGCCTACGCGGACGGTGTCGTGGAAATTCGGCTGCGCAAGCGCAAAGCCGTGCGGCCGACGCGCGCCGTACGGTGCAGCAGCGCGAAAAAATCCCCTTCCGCCAAATAACGGGGAAGGGGATTCATGTTCCGAACGAGCTTATTAAGCCTTCTGGAATGCGGGATCGGCGAACGGATGCGCGATCCAACCTTCGGTTTCGATGAACAGGCGCACTGCGACGATCTGACGGTTTTCCATCAGCGTGAAGAAGTGCGGCTTATGCTCCGGCACCGAGATGACGTCGCCCGCCTCGAGCTCGACGTCGAAGTAGCCGACATCGTCCGTGCCCTTGATGATGAAGATGCCTTTGCCCGCCGTAATCGCGCGCACTTCGTCTTCCGTGTGCGTGTGGACGTTCTCGAATTTCTTCAGCAGCTCTTCCAGGTTCGGCGTCGCGTCGGACAAGGCCACGATGTCCCACGTGCGATAGCCGCGGCGGCTGGCGAGATCGCGAATTTCTTCGTCGTACGTGGACAAGATTTCCGCCTTCTCCTCGTCGCTCAGTACGAATTTATCTTGGAGATGCGCCGGAAGCTTGGCCGGGTTCCAGTGCTCGTACAATACTTCTTGGCTTTCCAGGAACGCGCGCACATTGTCTTCGCCCGAGATGCGTTGTTCCGTGTTTCGAATGCGAATTTCCGCCATCCGTTTCCCTCTTTCCTAAATTAGAGTTTTGATTAGAATCATTCTAAATTGTAAAGCGATGAAACGTATTATAGATTAATTTAACCGTTGTGTCATCCGTTTTGTCAAATAACTTTTCCAAATCCGAGTAATTTGCTACACTATGTTAAATCGGCAAGGGGATGGGGGTTCTGGCTGTGACCAAGACATTAATAGAACAACAGTTGGATAAGAAAATCTTAATCATAGACGGCGCGATGGGCACGATGATCCAGCAAGCGGACGTGACGGCGGCCGACTTCGGCGGAGACGAGTTCGAGGGCTGCAACGAGCTGCTGTGCGTGACGCGGCCGGACTTGATTCGCGGCATCCACGAGGCGTATTTCGCGGCCGGCGCGGACATGGTCGAGACGAACAGCTTCGGCTCGACGAGCGTCGTCTTGGCGGAATACGACATTCCGGAACGCGCGCGGGAGCTCAATCTGGCCGCGGCGCGGCTCGCCAGGGAAGCGGCGGACAAGTTCTCGACGCCGGAGTGGCCGAGGTTCGTGGCGGGCGCGATGGGGCCGACGACGAAGACGCTGTCGGTGACGGGCGGCGTAACGTTCGAGGGCCTCGTGGACTCGTATTACGAGCAGGCGCTCGCGCTCATCGAAGGCGGCGTCGATACGTTGCTGCTCGAGACGAGCCAAGATACGCTGAACGTGAAGGCGGGCTGCATCGGCATTCGCAAGGCGTTCGAGACGGCGGGGAAGGAGCTGCCGATCATGCTGTCCGGTACGATCGAGCCGATGGGCACGACGCTGGCGGGTCAGCCGATCGAATCGTTCCTCGTGTCGCTCGAGCACGTGAAGCCGATCTCCGTCGGTCTGAACTGCGCGACGGGCCCGGAATTCATGAAGGACCATATCCGCACGCTGTCGTCGCTGACGAACGCGGCGGTGTCCTGCTATCCGAACGCGGGCTTGCCGGACGAGAACGGCAATTATCACGAGTCGCCGGAGTCGCTCGCGAAGAAGCTGGCGGGCTTCGCGGAGCAGGGCTGGCTGAACGTCGCGGGCGGCTGCTGCGGCACGACGCCGGATCATATCCGGGCGATCGCCGAGCATCTGGCGGCGTACAAGCCGCGTTCGCGCGAGGGGCAGCATCCTCCGGCCGTCTCCGGCATCGAGACGGTGTACCTGGAAGCGGACAACAAGCCGCTGATGGTCGGCGAACGGACGAACGTGATCGGCTCGCGGAAGTTCAAGCGTCTCATTTTCGAAGGAAAGTATGAAGAGGCGTCCGAGATCGCGCGCGCGCAGGTGAAGAGCGGGGCGCATATCGTCGACGTGAACCTAGAGGATACGGAGCTGGACGAGAAGAAGGCGATGGCCGAATTCCTGCAGCTCGTGACGAAGAAGGTCAAGGTGCCGCTCATGCTCGACTCGACGAACCATGAGGTGCTCGAGGTCGGCTTGAAATACTCGCAGGGGAAGGCGATCATTAACTCCATTAACATGGAGGACGGCATGGAGCGGTTCGACCGCGTCGTGCCGCTCATTCATAAATACGGCGCGGCCGTCGTCGTCGGGCTCATCGACGAGAAGGGCATGGCGGTGTGGCCGGAGGACAAGCTGCGCGTGGCGCGCCGGTCATACGACATTCTGACGACGCGGTACGGGGTGGATCCGCGGGACATTATTTTCGACCCGAACGTGTTCCCGGTCGGCTCCGGCGACCCGCAGTACGTCGGCTCGGCGGCGGCCACGATCGAAGGCATCCGCCTCATCTCCGAGGAGTTCCCGGAATGCTCGACGATTCTCGGCATCAGCAACGTGTCGTTCGGCTTGCCGCCGGCGGGGCGCGAGGTGCTGAACTCCGTCTTTCTGTATCACAATACGAAGGCGGGGCTCGGCTACGCGATCGTCAATACGGAGAAGCTCGAGCGCTATGCGTCGATCCCGGAAGAGGAGCGCAAGCTCGCGGAGGATCTGATTTTCCATACGAGCGACGAGACGTTGGCGGCGTTCGTGGAGTTCTTCCGCGAGAAGAAGGTCGAGAAGAAGGAGAAGACGAGCAATCTGTCGCTCGAGGAGCGATTGTCGTCCTATATTGTCGAAGGCACGAAGGAAGGGCTGATTCCGGACATCGACGAAGCGCTGACGAAATACGCGCCGCTGGAAATCATCAACGGTCCGCTCATGGCGGGCATGGACGAGGTCGGCCGGCTGTTCAACGCCAACGAGCTGATCGTCGCGGAGGTGCTGCAGAGCGCGGAAGCGATGAAGGCCGCCGTCTCGCACCTGGAGCCGCATATGGAGAAGTCCGAGTCGAGCGTCAAGGGCACGATCATGCTGGCGACGGTGAAGGGCGACGTGCACGACATCGGGAAAAATCTCGTCGAGATTATCCTGACGAACAACGGCTACCGCATTATAAACCTCGGCATTAAGGTACCGCCGGAGCAGCTGATCGAGGCGTATCGCCGCGATAAGCCGGATGCGATCGGCCTGTCCGGGCTGCTCGTGAAGTCCGCCCAGCAGATGGTGACGACGGCGCAGGATCTGAAGTCCGCGGGCGTCGACGTGCCGATTCTCGTCGGCGGCGCCGCGCTGTCGCGGAAGTTCACGAAGACGCGCATCGCGCCGGAGTACGAAGGTCTGGTGCTGTACGCGAAGGATGCGATGGACGGTCTCGATCTCGCGAACCGGATCATGAATCCGGAGGAGCGGGAGCGTCTCGTGCAGGAGCTTCGCGAGGCGAAGGAGTCGGACGTGAAGGAATCGGGCCGGAAGGAAAAGGCGGTCGACGCGGGGCCGAAGGTGTCGAACGTCTCCCGCGACGTCCCGGTCCAGGTGCCGAAGGACACCGAGCGCCACGTGCTGCGGGATTACCCGATTCCGCATCTGCTGCCGTACGTCAATATGCAGATGCTGCTGGGTCATCATCTCGGGCTCAAGGGCAAAGTGGCGACGCTGCTCGAGCAGCGCGACCCGAAGGCGGTGCAGCTGAAGAACGTCGTGGACGAGCTGTACGAGGACGCGATCAAGAACGGGACGCTGAAGGCGAACGCGGTGTACCGCTTCTTCCCGGCGCAGTCGCGCGGCGACGATGTCATCGTTTATGATCCGAACGACACGTCCCGAGTGCTGCAGACGTTCACGTTCCCGCGTCAGGACGTCGAGCCGTACTTGTGCCTCGCGGATTATCTCAGGAGCGTCGAGAGCGGCGAGATGGACTATGTCGGCTTCCTCGTCGTGACGGCGGGCGCCGGCGTTCGCGATCGCGCGGAAGCGTACAAGGAGCGCGGCGAATACTTGCTCTCGCACGCCGTGCAGGCGGTCGCGCTCGAGACGGCGGAGGCGTTCGCGGAGCGGGTGCATCAGCTGATGCGCGACGTATGGGGAATTCCGGATCCGGCGAACCTAACGATACAAGGGCTGTTCGGCGCGAAGTACCGCGGCCAGCGCTTCTCCTTCGGGTATCCGGCGTGTCCGAACCTCGAGGATCAGGCGCCGCTGTTCGAGCTGCTGCAGCCGGGCGACATCGGCGTCGAACTGACGGACAGCTTCATGATGGAGCCGGAGGCGTCGGTATCGGCGATCGTCTTCTCGCACCCGGAGGCCCGATACTTTAACGTAGATAAGGCGGAGTAACGTGGAATTGTACTTTCTTGGCACGGGCGCGGGCATGCCGACGCGGAAGCGCAACGTGACGTCGGTCGCCCTCAATCTGATGCCGGAGCGCGGGACGGTATGGCTGTTCGACGCGGGGGAAGGCACGCAGCAGCAGATGCTCCGGTCCCCCGTGAAGCCGGGCAAGCTGGAGTTTCTGTTTATTACGCATCTGCACGGCGATCATCTATACGGCGTGCCGGGGCTGCTGACGAGCCGGTCGTATCAAGGCGGCGAGGAGCCGCTGACCTTATTCGGCCCGCCGGGCGTGAAGCGATTCGTTCAGACGGCGCTAGACATCAGCGGCGCGCACCTCGATTACGAGCTGCGCATCGAGGAAATCGGAGAAGGGCTCGTCTTCGAGGACGAGCAGTTCCGCGTGACGGCGGCGAAGCTGGAGCACCGGATCGACTCGTACGGCTTCCGCGTCGTCGAACGGGACCTCCCGGGCGCGCTCGACAGCGCGCGGCTGGCGGCGGAAGGCTTCCGGCCGGGCCCGGCGTACGCGCGGCTGAAGCGCGGCGAGACGGTGACGATGCCCGACGGGCGGGTCGTGGACGGGAGACAGTATATCGGCCCGACGCTGCGCGGACGCACCGTCTGCATCTTCGGCGACACCCGCCCGTGCGCGAGCGAGCTCGAGCTCGCGCGGGGCGCCGACGTGCTCGTGCACGAGGCGACCTATATGCACGAGAAGGCGGACAACGCGCATCAATATTACCACTCCACTGCGACGCAGGCCGCGTCCTTGGCGTTGGAGGCGGGAGTAGGCGCGTTGCTGCTCACGCACCTCTCGTCGCGCTATCAGGACGAGAGCGTACATCATTTGCTGGAGGAGGCGCGCGCGATCTTCCCGCATTCGCACGTGGCGGAGGATTTCTGGTCGTACAGCGTGCCGAGGAGAACAGAAGGAACGTAAGCTCGAAAAAGGCGAACCCGATTCGAAGAAGGAATGACCTTCTCCGTTTCGGGTTCGCCTTTTTTTCCAAGACATCGCTCTATTCCGTTCGAACCGCCGTGCCGCTCACCGTCACCATGAGCATGCCTTCGCGTATGACCTCGTAGTCGATGTCGATGCCGACGATCGCGTTCGCGCCAAGCTGGCTCGCGTACTGCTGCATCTCTTGAATCGCGATTTCCCGCGCTTCTTTCAGCTTCTGTTCGTACGCGCCGGAACGTCCGCCGACGATGTCGGTAATCGAGGCGAACAAGTCGCGCACGATGTTCGCGCCCATAATCGCTTCGCCGTTCACAAGGCCGAGATAGTCGGTGATACGCTTGCCTTCGATCGTGTTCGTCGTCGTTATAATCATTGAATACGCCTCCTGATTTCCTCGAATGCTATCTTTTACGTTTCCATATTGACCGACGTTTCATTCTGTTCACAACTATTGGCAGCGATCATTTCCAACGCGTCAAATCGAGTTGACGTCGTTCTTTCCCGTGTGCTTTAATGTGAGTCGACAGGTTTCGGGCGAGGGGAGAACCGGATGAGCATGCAACAGAGGAAGCGCATCGGCGACCTTCTCGTGGAAGCCGGCGTATTGCCGCAAGAAAGATTGCAAGAGGCGTTGAAGGAACAGCGGGAATCGAAGCTGCGTCTCGGCGACTTGCTCATTCAGCGGGGATACATTACGGAGCAGCAGTTCATACAAGTGCTCGAAGTTCAATTGGGCATTCCGCATATACAGCTGTATCGACAGAAGATCGAACCGAAGGTCATCAACATGATTCCGCAGCGATTGGCCGAGCAGCATACGGTGCTTCCGCTCCGCGTCGAGGGCAGTAAGCTGATCGTCGCGATGGCCGATCCGCTCGATTACTTCGCCATCGACGAACTGCGGATGAGCACGGGCTTCCGGATCGAGCCGACGCTGGCGTCGAAGGACGAGCTGCAGCGCGCGATCAACCGGTACTACGGCCTTCAGGAAAATGTCGAGCAAATCCTGCAAAACCTGCAGGCGCAAGGAACCGACGAGCCGGAAGCGAACGCGCCCGCCGCCGCCGAAGACAGCTCGCCCGTCGTGAAGACGGTCAACCAAATCATTATCGGGGCGGTACAGGCGGGCGCGAGCGACATTCATATCGATCCGCAGGAGGATGCGCTCCGGATTCGGTACCGCGTCGACGGCGTCATGCGGACGGAGCAGTCGCTTCCGCCTCATATGCAGGGCGTTATCGTCGCCCGGATTAAAATCATGGCGCGCCTGAACGTCGCCGAACGGCGGCAGCCGCAGGATGGGCGCGTCGAGATGGATATTCAATTCCGCAAGGTCGACATTCGGATATCGACGATGCCGACGATCCATGGGGAGAAAGTCGTCATGCGGGTGCTTGATCTCGCCAGCTCCTTAACAGAGGTCAATAAACTTGGCTTCTCCGAGCATAACCTGGCCTTGTTCGAGCGGAGCATCGGGAGCCCGTACGGCGTCGTGCTTATTACCGGACCGACGGGGAGCGGGAAGACGACGACGTTGTATTCCGCCTTAGCCCAGCTGAATCGCGAGGATATCAATATTCTCACGATCGAAGATCCGGTCGAATACAAGCTGCAAGGCATGAATCAGGTGCAGGTCAATCCGACGGCCGGCGTGACGTTCGCTTCGGGGCTGCGCGCGATGCTGCGGCAGGATCCGAACGTCATTATGGTCGGGGAGATTCGGGATACGGAGACGGCGGAAATCGCGATCCGCGCCGCGATGACCGGACACTTGGTGCTAAGCACGCTGCACACGAACACGGCGGTCAATACGATCTCGCGGCTCATCGATATGGGCGTGGAGCTGTTCTTGATCGCTTCGGCGCTTAAGGGCGTCGTCGCGCAGCGATTGGTGCGGCGCGTCTGCGACAAGTGCGCGGCGCCGTATACGCCGAAGCCCGACGAGGAGAAGCTGCTCGTCGAGCACGGTCATTCCGTTCTGTCGCTGCGCAAAGGGCACGGCTGCGCGGAATGCGGACGGACCGGATACAAGGGACGACTCGCGATCCACGAGGTGTTAGTGCTGGACGATACGCTTCGGACGATGGTGCTTGACCGAAAGTCCGATCATGAATACCGGAGCTATGCGATCGAACGCGGGTTGGTCCCGATGCTGGAGGACGGCCTCGCGAAGGTGGCGGCCGGCGTCACGACCGTGGAAGAGGTGCACCGGGTTACGAACGATGGAATGTAATAAAAAGCTCATTATATTTTTGAAAAATATGATTTGTTTTCATAGATACCCGGCGATAGTTTCGTATAACAAACATGTAGGGTGTCATTCGAACGATCGAACAATTACGTAAGAAGTGAATTTTTCGAAAGGGGGGCGAAGATGAATCCATTATTGCAGATGGACAGCTTGCTTCGGTTGGCGCACGAACGGGGGGCCTCCGACGTACATATCACGACCGGGGCGCCGCCGATGTTTCGAATCCACGGCGAGATGCGGCCGGTCGGGGGGGAACCGTTGACGCCGCTGCAGACGATGGATATGGCGAAGCAGCTCCTCGCGGAAGACCAATACCAATCGTTCCTCGACCGAGGCGATTACGACGGCTCGTACGAGATCGACGACGTATCGCGGTTCCGCGTGAACGCGTACCGGCAACGCGGGAACGCTTCGCTGACGATTCGCCTCGTTCCGACGAAGATTCCGCCGCTCGAACGTCTCGGCTTGCCGCACAGCGCCCTCGATTTCGTAAATAAGCCGCAAGGCCTATTGCTGGTAACCGGGCCGACGGGAAGCGGAAAGTCGACGACGCTCGCCGCGATGCTCGATTATATTAATCAGACGCGCAGCGAGCATATTATTACGCTCGAGGATCCGATCGAGTTCGTGCACGCGAATCGCAAGTGCATCGTGAATCAGCGCGAGATCGGCGTCGATACGGCTTCGTTCGGCGTCGGTCTTCGCGCCGCGCTGCGGCAGGACCCCGACGTCATCCTCGTCGGCGAGATGCGCGACCTGGAGACGATCTCTACGGCGATCACCGCGGCAGAGACGGGCCATCTCGTCTTCGGCACGCTCCATACGGCGGATGCGCCGCAGACGATCGACCGGATGATCGACGTCTTCCCGCCGGAGGCGCAGCAGCAAATTCGTGTCCAGTTGGCTTCGGTATTGCTCGGCGTCATCGCGCAGCGGCTGCTGCCGCGCGCGGACGGCGCGGGACGCGTCGCGGCGATGGAAGTTCTCGTCAGCACGCCGGCGGTCGCCAATTTGATTCGTACGGAGAAGGTGCATCAGATCCGTTCGATGATGCAGACGGGGAAGGCGCTCGGCATGCAGACGATGGAGAACTCGCTGCGCGAGCTCGTGCAGCAGCGGATCATCACGATGGAGACGGCGAAGGAAGCGTTGTTCGGTCACGGCGAGATGGCGTAAACGAACGGGAGTGAACGAGGTTGGGGAAATTCAAATACGTCGCAGTCAATCAACATGGCGCATACACCAAAGGCACGTTAGAAGCCCCTACCTTAGCGAACGCCTATACGATTTTGCGCGAACGGGGCCTATGGGCCGTGCGGTGCTTCGATCCCGGCGCCGGCCTGCTGAACCGCGAGCTGTCGTTCGGCGGTCCGAAGGTGGAGACGAGACACTTCACCGTGTTCTGCCGGCAGATGGCGACTTTGTTTCAAGCGGGCGTCAATCTCGTGGACGCGGTGAAGGTGCTCGGCGAGCAGACGGAGAGCAAGCCGTTCCGCAAGGTGCTCGCCCGCGTCGCCGAAGAGCTCAAGCAAGGCTCGCAGCTGTCCGTCGCGGCGGCGCAGTTCCCGACCGTGTTCAACACGGTATTCATCAACATGGTGCGCGCGGGCGAGGCGAGCGGCAACCTCGACGAGATGCTGCTGCGGCTCGCGGTGTTTTACGAGAAGGAGCACAACACGAGGGAAAAGATTAAGTCCGCGATGGTGTTCCCGGCGATCATGGGCGTCGTCATGACGATCGTCATCATCATTATGATGGTATTTATCGTCCCTCGATATGTGGAAAATTTCCAGGCGATGGGCTTGGAGCTTCCGCTCCCGACGCGCATCGTCATCTCGGGCAGCGACTTCGTTGCGGCGAGATGGTATGTCGTGCTGGCGGCTTTGTTCGTTCCGGGATTGCTGATCCAATTCGTGAAGCGACTTCCTAAGGGCCAGTACGTCCTCGACGGATTGAAGCTGAAGGTCCCCGTATTCGGCGAATTGTGGCAGAAGCAGGCGATCGCTCGATTCAGCCGCGTGTTCAGCTCCTTGTACGGCGCGGCGATTCCGATGATGCAGACGCTGCAGATCGTGTCGGCGGTGTCGGGGAACGAAGTCGTCCGCAAGGTCGTGATGGATTCGAGGGAGCAAGTCCGCGGCGGCCATTCCATCGCCGAGCCCTATAAAAAGTCTTGGGTATTCCCGCCGATGGTCGTCCAGATGATGGCGGTCGGGGAGAAGTCGGGCTCCATCGATACGATGATGGAGAAGGTGGCGGATTTCTACGAGAACGACGTGGATCAGTTGTCCGATCGTCTCAAGACGGCGTTAGAGCCGATTATGATTGTGATTCTAGCGGTTGCGGTCGGCGGGATCGTGCTTGCCGTTATGATGCCGACGTTCCAGCTGTTTGAGAATTTATAAATACACTTCAAGGAGAGGTGCAAGGAAATGCAAATGGTGAAGAAAAATCAAAAAGGGTTTACGTTGGTGGAGCTGCTGGCGGTAATCGTAATTTTGGGTATTATCGCGATGATCGCGGTGCCGGCGATCGGGAATATTATTGACGGTACCCGAGAAGATTCCAGAGATGCTTCTATCCTAATGATTCGCGATGCAGCGCAGACGTACTTGATCGAAAATGATGCTCCAACGGACTTTGATGTGGCCGATCTTCAATCCAATGGTTTCCTACGTACGATCCCTAAAGATCCAACAAACAATGATGCGCTAATTAATGGAGCAATTGTGGTGGATACAAATGGGAATGTCAGCAAAATCGATAGATATTTCATTAGCGCAAGCGGTGGTATTTCTACTACAGCACCTACTACACCGTAATAAGTATTCCTTCAGGTAACTCGCACGAGTTACCTTTCTTTCCCTCAAAGGAGCAAACATGGAGCAGAACCTATTGTTCGCGGCAGTGCTCGGCGCGATCGGCCTCCTGGTCGGCAGCTTTCTCAACGTGGCGGCGATCCGCGCGCTGAAGAAGCAGTCGGTCGCCCGTCCGCCGTCGCACTGCGTGCATTGCAAGCATCCGTTGAAGCCGTGGGATCTCGTCCCCGTCGTCAGCTACTTGTCCCTTCGCGGTCGTTGCCGGTATTGCAAAGCGCCGATCTCGCCGGTATACCCGGTTGGAGAAGGAGCGACGGCTCTGATCTACGCATGGATCGGCTGGCATTACGATCCCCTAAATCTAGAATGGATCGCGGCGCTGCTGCTGGCGTCCGTCTTGATCGTGATTACGCATACGGACCTGAAGGCGATGACGATTCCGAACGCGGTCGTCTTCCCGGGACTTGCGCTGGCGGTGTTGCTCCGACTGGTTCTCCATCCGCTGCCTTGGTGGAATTACATGGCGGCGGCGGCGGTCGGATTCGGGCTGCTGTACTTGCTCGCCGTCGTCAGCAGAGGCGGAATGGGCGGCGGGGATATTAAGCTGTATTTATTCATCGGCGCAGTAACGGGATTGTCCGCGACGCTGCTTTCGCTGTTCGTCGCAAGCCTGCTAGGAACGATCTACGGGATCATCGCAAGAGCGACGGGAAGAACGCAACGGAAGCAGGCGATCCCGTTCGGGCCGTTCATCGCGGTCGGAGCCATGGTCGCTTTCTTATATGGGGATCGATGGATCGAAGCGTACATCAATTGGTGGATGTTGTAGCGCAATGGTTTATTCGTCCTATGATAATATAGAAGCATATGTCGAATAATGTCGAAAAAAAGAGAAGTATGAACAGATAGAAAATAGGGGGCGCGAAAACGATGATACTTCCATGGCGTTGGCTGAAATCTAAACTCGGTTCGCGCTCCATCGGCATTGAGATCACCGATACGCATGTGAAATGGCTGGAGGTCGGGGGCGGCGAGCCGCTGCGGCTGCGCGTCGCCGACGCCGAGCCGCTGCAGGCGTCGGCGGTCGACGAAGGCCGCATCCTGCAGCCGTCGGCCGTCATTCAAGCGCTGCAGACGCTGCGTCTGCGCGCTCCTACGAAGACGAAACGCGTCCATCTGGTGCTTCCGAGCTCGCTGACGATGGTCCGCTTCTTGAAGCTCCCGGATGTCTCGTATAAAGATCTGAAGCGCATGCTAGATTTCGAATTGAGGTTTAACCTCCCGCTGCCTTTCGAGAATCCGTATTATGATTTCATGAAGCTTCCCGCCGAGAAGCAGCCTGAGCCTAGCTCCGCTCCGCCCGCCGACGACGCAGGAACATGGGGCGTTCCATCGGGCACGGCGGCAGTCGGTCCATGGGACTTGGGGACGAAAGAGGCGGCCGTCTCGATGGTCGCTACCGAGGAGGAAGCGCCGCCGGTCAAGGAATGCGAGATTATGCTGGTCGCGGCGCCGCTCGATATGATTGAAGCGTATGCGTCGCTGCTCGAAGCCGTCGGGCTGAAGCCGGCAAGTATCGAAATCAAAGCGTTATCGCTGCTGCGCGTCGTAGAGCGGCTTCGCCCGCTGGACCCGACGTCGACGTTCATGTCGGTAGACATTACATCTACGTATGCGGATATTAGCATCTACCACAACGGCGCCCTGCGTATTACGAGAAACAAGCCGATGAAAATCTCATCCGAGAAAGCGGGGAACGCGGACGCGTGGGAATCGTTCGATTTCCAGAACGCATGCCAAGATTTAGCGTCCGAGATCGAACGCTTCATCAACTTCTACCGCTATTCCCTCCATCATCGGGAGCAGGAGATCGAGTCCATGGTCGTGTCGGGCGACCAAGGGAACCTTCTCGCCGTCGTTCGATATTTAAACGAACGGTTTCCCTTCGAGGTCCAGGCGCTGCGGCTGGAGCTGAATCCCCCTCTTCAAGACGGAACGATCCCGGCATCCGGCTTCGCCGGTCCGCTCGGATTGGCCCTTAGGGGGTGGACAGGATGAGAGCGATGAACCTGCTCCCGAAGAAGCCGTTCTGGACGGTGTGGTTCGTACCGCTGCTCGGCGGATTGCTCGCGGTGTATGTGTGCTCCGGCGCGCTCATCTGGTTCGGGTTATGGTCGTCCGAAGCGCAGACGGCCTCCAACGAAGCGGAAATCGAACTGACGCGCCAGCGAATCGAAGAGCTGCGGAAGGAGCGCGTGCCGGACCCGATGCTGGCCGTATTCGACGGCTTCAAGCGGACGGTGTCGCTGATGGAATCGTCCCGGACGGATTGGTTCCCGCCATTGCAGGCCGTGTCCGGCATGCTTCCGGATGCTTCAAGAATGCGCAGTGCGGGCGATGTCGAGGAGGAGGAAGGCGCGCTGGAGCTGCAAGCGGACTTCGGCACGTTGCGAGCGCTGGCGGAGTACATTCGGAATACGCGCGCGTCCGGTCTGTTCGAAGAGGTGCGCATCGACAGCCTGTCGATGCGCGAGGTATTTACGCCGGCTCCGACGGCGATCGAAGAAGCGCTTGCCCCGGTCGCTGAACATACGACCGAATCGGCGCCCGGAGCGACTGCGCGGCCCGTGGGTCTTGCCGAATGGTCCGAGGACCCGGGAATTCGAGGGTTGCAATGGCTCATTATGCAGCAAGCCGCGAAGCAGCAGTTCGGCTACGAGCTGCAGCCCGAGCCGCTGGAGATGCCCGATGTTCCGCCGGAGCTGCTGGACGCCTTCACGGAAGAGGACTTAGAGAGGGCGTGGGAAGCCGTCGAAGAATTTAAGACTCAGGACGTATACGGCGACGGCGATAGCGCGGACCGTTCGGAGATTCAGATCCCGTCGATTCCCGTCCCCGCAGACCCGGAGCAAGCCGCGCCTGCGCAGCAGGGGACGACGCAAGTATACTACGAGGTTACGCTTCGCTTCCTTCCGGCTGTCGCTAAGGAGGAGTCGAAGCCATGAAAATCGATAAACAGCTGCAGACGTTCATCCGATCGTTGAAGCGTCCTCCGCTCATCTTCGCGATCGTCGCCGTGTTTGGATTCATTCCGTTGGCGGCATCGTTCACGACGAGCTTGGTTCCCGCGTTGCAAGCGAAGGGGGCCTTGGATCGCGAGCTCGCCGCTCTCGAGGCGCGGCGGGCGGAGCTGGAAGCGTCGCCGGTCCCTGAACCGTTCGATCCTGAATCAGCCGCGGAATGGCTGAAGAAGGTGCCTCTACATGAAGACCATGCCGAATTTCTATCTAGTTTATTGGTGCTAGAATCGGACAGCGGCGCGAAGATTCAATCGTTCCGGCTCGGTCAAGAAGAAGAATCCATCGATCAGATGATCTTGGAGTTAGAGAAAGCGCAAGCCTCTAATGCGGCGACGATCGGTTCGTTGGCGGACGCGAGGCCGAGCGGAAGCGTCGACGATTCCGCCGCCGAGGAGACGAAGCCTGCCGCGCCGGGAGGAATCGCCGCGGAGTCGGTATCGTTAGAAGCGGTGGGCGGCTACGAAGAGACGGTGGCGTTCTGGAGAGGGCTTGCCGCGATGCAGCGACTGGCGGCCGTGACGAGTTGGACGCTGTCAGCAGAGGCGATCGCATCGGACGCGGCGTCGGCGACCGAATCGTTGCTCGGCAAAGAGACGACGACCCAGCAACCGAAGATGCGGGTTCGTTTGCGGCTGGAGTTGAACATTTTCACGGCGACCGCCTTCCCGGAATTGAGCGCCGTCGAGAAGGAGCGGACCGGTCAAGGCGTCGAACGCAAGCGCGAAGACCCTACCCTGACGGACGATGCTTTCTTCGAACGATTGGATGTCATTACGGAAGAGAAGGGGTGAACGGATGCGGAAACGATGGGTCGTTCCGTTGACGCTCGTCGCTTCGTTCGCCGTGTCGGGCCTCGCATGGGCGGAAGGGCGGTACCGGACGATCGAAGCGATGTTCGGTACGGTAACCTTCGACATTAACGGGGAAGCGGCTCGAGACGAACGAGAGTCGATTATTTACGAAGGCAGAGTATATGTACCGATCCGCAGCGTATCCGAGATGCTGGGGGCCGATGTGGCATGGGAGCCGGCGTCGCAAACCGTCGCGTTGGATTTCAAGAATTTCGATTACGGTTCCGTGCTTACGCGCTCGAACCGCAGCGTATATCAATATATCGCCATGGAAAACAAGAAAATCGTGCAGAGTCTCACGGAGCACGTGCGCACGGGGGATACGGCGGGGATGCGAGACGACTTGGTCGCCTGGGCGGAGCTCGAGACGATCGCGACGAAGATCGGGGATGCGGAGATGGCGGACTACTTCGCCAAGCTGATTTCGTCGACGGAAGTGCTGCGATCCGGTTGGGAAGGCAAGCAATTCGACAATTATCTCATCGCTTGGGCGTTGTTCGAGAGCAGCGCGGAGGCGCTGCTGAAGCATCTGAACGGGAAGTTAGGGTAGCAAGAGGGGGTGGAGAGGATGTCGAACGATGAAAGAGGCGCGACGCTGCTCGAGGTGTTGGGCGCTGCCGTCATTTTAGGCATTGTCGTCATCCTCTTCTCTAACTTATTCGGGTATTCGCTGCTGGCCGGCAAGCGCTCGAGCGATTTGTTGGACGTGCGCGGCGTGGCGGAGCAGGAACTGCATCTGGCCCGGGCGGCGATCAAGCAGAACGGGCAGACGCCTGCGGATCGAACGGTGAACGGATTATTCGTCGATTACAGCTTGACCGTGCAACCCCCGACGTCTCCGCCGGCCGGGCGGACGCAGAGCGAAGCGTTCACGCTGCAAGCCGTCGTATCCGTGCAAGGCTCGCCTCGCTGGCTCACCGTTACGGTATCGCGGGAGGGAGCGTAAGATGCGCGGCATCCGAAACGAACGCGGGCTCACCTTGCTCGAGCTGCTGGCGGCGATGACGATCGGCGCGGTCGTATTAGGTACGGCCATGCTGCTGATGGGCTCCCTGAATCACCTGTATATGACGAGTACGCAAAATTATCAGGATAATACCGACATAAAGCGGACGCTCCGGACGATATCGGCTCGACTGGCCGATTCGAATGCGGCGGCGGCCGCGAACGGCGGGACGGAGCTTCGCTTCCGCAGCGGCGATTCGATGCAAGCGGTCGTATTCGATGCCGCATCGCGGACATTAACGGTATTTACCTTCAATGGCACGAAATCTCAATTTGACTCGCCGAGCCTCTCGAGAACGTCGAATCCCGAGCTCTATGCGAATCCGTACGTGTTGGCGGAACATGTGCGGGGCATGCGGGTTTCGGCCGGCGGGTCGGCATGGACTGCGGGGCCCGCAGCGACCGGGCAGCTTCTTCAAGTCGAGATCCGATTCGAGCGGAAGCGGATCGACGCCAGAGGGCGGCAAGAAGCGTACGAGGCGCCGAAGACGATCACGGTGAAGCTGTTGGAAGACTTTACGGATAAGTAAGAGAGGAGGCGGGGGGACATGAACATCGCACGCGACGAACGCGGCGGCGCAACGCTGCTATACGTCGTGATGGTCGCCATGCTGATCATGATCCTCGCTCCGCTTCTGTTATCCGTGACGGCGAACGAGGCGGACCGGGACAGGCGGGACAGCAACGCCTTGATCGCCAATACGCTCGCCGTCAGCTCGATCGAGGCGTTCATCGAATATTTGGATGGGTTTGCGAAAGAGGCGGCGCCTTCGAGGAAAGCGTACGTCGAGGCGTACGCGGGATTCACGGACAACGAACAGTACGACTTACCGGACGGGACGGCGATTACGTACACGTTCGATCATGGCAACTACCGCGTCGTTTCCGAAACCGAGAAGTTGTTGGATATTCAAGCCCATGTAATAGCGCAGGCGGGCCACCGCTTGAAGCAAGAGAAGAACATCGTCTATACGATTAACGTCGCGGAGCCGCCCGTCGAGACGGAACCGCCGGAGGACGGTCGGACGCCGGTGCCGGAACACCATCAGAACGTGTACGTCCAAGACCAGGTCATCGAAAACCAAGAAGTCGCCAACGACCCTGAGTTCACGAAGAAAACGGATATTCGGCAAACCGTCGATAAACTCCTTACAGACGCATCGACGCGCATCCAAGCCGAAATTGCGACCTACGAGTCTACCGCGGTGACTTGCAATCATTGCAACAGCATCGAGGATTTGGACCGGGCGATCGCGAACAGCACGTTAAATCCGTTAATCATTAGAGTGCAAAACTCGATTACGATCGATACCGAGCAAACGTATACCTGGGGGACGGAGAACCGTCCGGTCGTCGTCCTGATCGGCGGGATCAACTTTAATAAACAAGCGCAGATCAACGTGAAAGGCGACATCGTCTTTACCAATTCAATCAAAGTCGAGAGGGGAACGACGGGGATCACGGTAGAATCCGTTGGCGGAGAATACGGCAATCTTTACGCGAAGGGCGATTTCAATACGGACAATCAGGTGTCCGTCGACGTTGCCGGCACGCTCTACGCAGGCTCGAACATGAATATCGACAACAACACGAAGGTCTCGGCTGGAAATCTGTATGCGATGGGGGAATTGAATCCCGCGAACAATACGGAGATTACGGTGGCGCGCGACATCGTCGCCTACAAGTATATCGGGGACAACACGCCGATCATCGGTACGGGCGGCGACTTCATGACGGTTTCCGACTTTCAGTCGAACGGGAAGACGACGCTGAATGCGGGCGGACTCATCGCGGTCGGGGGGAAGTTCATCAACAACCAACCGAATACGGTGACGTATTCCGGCGGCGGTACGACGCAGCTGCCGTATATCCCATATGTGCCAGTGATGCCGACCGATCCCGAGTCCTTCGGGTGGAATCCGACGCGGCGATAACGACGCGACGCCTCCTCTCGAAGGGGGCGTTTTTTTTTGGTTCAGACCTGTTCAGCGCGAGCCCGGTTCGGTAAGCTGTGGTTAGAGCTTACGAAGGGAGCGGCGAGGATGAAGCAGGCTTGGGAGCGCTATACGGGGAAAATGGGGAAGAAGCTGCGAACGCTTCATAAGTGGAACGCATGGCTCGTCTTGGCGCTGGCGGGTTCGGGCGTTGTCTTGTATGCGCCGGCGCTGCGCGGCGCGACGGCGCCGATTCGAGTCGCATTGAAGCAAGGGCATATTTGGCTTGGCGTCGCCTCGATCGCGCTGCTGCTGCTATACGCCCCGTTCCTGAAGAAGCACGCGAAGCAGCTGCGAGGGAAGACGATGCAGGCGAGCAACCTGGCGATCGTGCTGGCGCTGCTGATCGGCTGGAGCGTCTCCGGCGTGATCCTGTGGCTGGGGCGGTCCGTCCCGCCCGCATGGTCTTCCGGCGCGCTGCTCGCCCACGATCTGTTGACATGGGTCGGGGTGCCGTACGCGATCCTCCACTCGGTGACCCGTAGCCGCTGGGTGCGGGAGGGACGGGCTCGCGCGACGGGAGCGGAGGCGGAGGAGCTCGAGGCCGAGAGACGCTTCGAACGATACGACGGATCGCGGCGGAAGCTGCTGAAGACGGGCGCCGCCGCGTTGGTCGCCGCTGTCGCGGGGTCGGCCGTATTCCGCTGGCTGACGTCCGTCGGCGACCGGGGAGGGGTGACGGCCGAAGAAGTCGCGTCGCGCGCGGCCGACGCATTGCCGAACGGGCAGGAGCTGCTCTCGCCGCTGCCGGAATCGAATCCGCCGATGGGCGGCGGAGCGGAAGGCACATTCCGCATCTACACCGTAACGCGGATTCCGGAGTTCGACCAAGCGACATGGTCGTTCGCCGTGAACGGACTCGTCGATCGTCCGCTGACGTGGGATTGGCCGGCGTTCGCGAAGCTGGCCAGGAAAGCGCAAGTGAGCGACTTCCATTGCGTCACCGGGTGGTCGGTGTATCATGCGACGTGGGAAGGCGTACCGCTTAAGGAGCTGCTCGCCTTGGCGAGCGTCCGACCGGAAGCCAAGTACGCGAAGTTTTACTCCGGCGACGGGGTGTATACGGATGCGCTGTCGCTCGAACAAGCCGACATGGACGACGTGATGGTCGCCGCGCTCATCGACGGCAAGCCGATTCCGGAGGACTTGGGCGGGCCGGTGCGCTTGATCGTGCCGCGCATGTATGCGTATAAGTCGGTGAAATGGCTGCAATCGATCGAGCTGATCGACCGCGACCATATCGGGTATTGGCAGGAACGGGGATACGAGGTGGACGCATGGGTGCCTGGCGCGAAGCGGTCGTAAATTTCGATGGAATAGAAAGTTCGCCCATGGGTACACTACCCACGATATAGACCGATATCAGGGAGGATCCCATTCGCATGCAATTGAACCGTTACGACATGGCCGTGATCGAACAGGCGCTTCGGGAGGCTATTAATCAAGGGGCGGATTACCACAAGATTTCCACGTACCAATCGGTGCTCGGCAAGCTGCGGGATACGGATGCTTCCGCTGCCGGCAGCCGGTCGGCGATGGCGTCCGACGACGGATTCCGGTACGATTACGACGATTCCGCGGATCTAAGAGCGTAGCGGACGAGCGACTTTTCCCGGGAAACCGCAGGATGCGACATCCGGGTTCATTCGATCGACAAAGTTTTCTTATAATTTCGACAAATGAGTTTATTTGTGCCGCGGCGCGGTCGGCCGTCGGCATATGCAAGCCGGAGCGCTGGAGCTTCGGCTTCTTTGCGCGTCTTTTTCCGGATTCGGTCTTCCCAGGCGAACGTATATTCTGTACAATAGAAGGTATGTTGCAACTGGCGAGGGGAACGTACGCATGAACCGATTAACC
>JAPSKX010000266.1 GCA_031181325.1 Paenibacillus sp. | reverse complement strand
CCGACGCCGAGCTCGATCGCTGGCGCCGCCACGATCGAACCGGCGCAAGGGTCGTACACGATGCCCGAGACAGTGTCGGACGCCGTGCAGGCGACGACGGCGTATTCGTCGACGGCATAGCTGCGCGCGCCTTCGAACGCGATCGTCGGCGCGGTGCGGTCGATGCCGAGCGTCAACGACTTCGACGTTTCGACGTTGCCCGCGGCGTCCGCGCTGCGGTATACGACCTTGTGCGAGCCGTCATCCGTTAAGACGATCGGCGCCGCATACGGCTGCCACGTCGCTCCGTCGTCCAGGCTGAACTCCGTCCGCAGCGGACCGGCGCCGTTGTCGGCGACGGTCAGCGTCACCGTCGCGTCCGAGACGTACCAACCGTTCCGCGCTTCGCCGGCGACCTCCGCGGCGGTCGCCGGCGATTCCGTATCCGGAACGTTGACGACCGTCGCCGGAACGCCCCCGCCGCTCTCATGGTGCAGCCGGTTGACCGCCGTCACGACGTACGTGTACGTCTTGCCCGCCTCTGCCGTCTCGTCCGTGAATTGCTGAACGGCGCCTTCTTCCGCATGCACCTTGGCGACGATCGACTCCGGCCGGCTCGTATCGCCCGCGTTCTCGCCTTCGAAACGGTAGACGACGTAGTAGAACGTCTCATCTCCCGGGGAAGCGCCGCCGTCCTCCCATTCGAGCTCGACGCCGTTCTCTCCGCGCGGCGTAACGGCGACGCTCATCGGCGCGTTCGGCGCTTCTCCGCCGAGCCAAGGCATCTCCGGCACCAGCGCAGGATAACGGAACGGCTTCTGCTTCAGACGATCCGCGAAGCCGAGCGGGTTGTCCGCGAACCACTTGGCGCTGTAGAACATGCTGCCTCGGATGCTGTCGAAGTTCCGGTTATACTGCACTTGGTTCGAAATTTCGTCCGGATTCTTCCAGCTAGGGTCGTCCGAACCGACGCGGTATGCGCCTTGCCCGATGAACACGTGAATGTCTCGATCCCGAGCGACGTTATTCCACCACTCGACGAGCACATCGTACGCGGCCGTCGTAAACCCGATGTACCAGTACACCTGCGGCGTGACATAATCGAGCCACTCCTCCTCCACCCATCTCTTGGAGTCGGTATACAAATCGAGGTAGCTGTTGAACCCGCTCGTCTCCGAACCTAACGGGTGTTGCGCTTTGTTCTGCCAGATAGAAAACGGGCTGATGCCGAACTTCACATGCGGCTTCGCCGCCTTGATCGCCGCGTTCACGTCCTGCACGAAGGTGTTTACGACGTGGCGCCGCCATTCCGCCTTATTCGCGAAGCCCGCGCCGTACTTCTCGTACGTGTCTTGGTCCGGGAAGTCGATGCCCGCTACCGGATACGGATAGATGTAATCGTCGAAATGGATGGCGTCGATATCGTAATTTTCCACGACTTCCACAATGCCGTCGATCACATACTGCTTCGCTTCCGGGATGCCCGGATCGAAATACAGCCTGCCCCCGTAGCTGACGACCCAATCCGGATGCTGAAGCGCCGGATGGTCCGGGACGAGCGCTCCGAGATCGTCGAAGAGGCTAATTCGGTACGGATTGATCCAAGCGTGGAACTCCAAGTTCCGCTTGCGCGACTCCTCGATCGCGAAGGCAAGCGGGTCGTAGCCCGGGTCCTGGCCTTGCTCGCCCGTCAGCCATTCCGACCAGGGGAAGTACTCCGACGGATAGAACGAGTCGGCGGTCGGCCGGATTTGCAGCATGACGGTATTCATGCCGACGTCCTCCAGTTCATCCAGGATTTCGACAAGATCCTGCTGTTGCTCCGCCGCGTCCGTGACGCCCTTCCGCGGCCAATCGATGTTGTCGACGGTCGCGATCCAAGCGGCGCGCAGCTCCCGCTTCGGCGCCTCCTGCGGGTTGTTGACGACCAGCGTATGCGATGCCGTCTTTCCTTCGAACGTCGCCGTAATGCGCGTCGTGCCGAACGAATGCGTCGTCACCGCACCGGATGCGCTGATCGTCGCCACCGACGCGTCGCTGCTCGCGAACGTCGCGTTCGCCGTCACGTCGACCGGCGCCGGAAGCCGCGTATACGTTCCTAATACGTTCGCCTGGCCCGTTTCTCCTACCGTCATGGCGGAAAGCCCCTTCACCTCGATGGATTGCAATACCGGCACCGGCGCCGTTACCTCGATCGAATGCGCAGTCGTCGCGCCGCGGTAGGAGACCTGGATCGTCGCCGTGCCGACCGCGACGGCGGCGATGCCGCCCGATGCGTCGACCGCGGCGACGGCGGGGTCGCTGCTCGCGAACGTGACGCCGTCGAGCGCGGCGACCGGCTCGCTCGAGTCGGCATACGCCGCATAAACGCGGAGCGCGCCGGACGAGCCGGCTTCGAGCTTCGTCGGGCCCGACGTCTCCAGCCGCTCGGGCTGCACCGGATTCGCCGTCACGGTAACGGTATAAGACGCTTCCGGCGCTCCGTCGTAGCTAGCCTTGAGCACGGCCGTGCCGACGCCGACCGCCGTCACGTTGCCGTTCGCGTCCACGGACGCGACCGCCGCATTGTCGCTCGCGAACGTCACGCCGCTCGAGAGCGCCGTCGGCGCGGACGCGTTCGCGTACGTCGCGAATACGCGCGCCTTCGCCGTCTCGCCGACCGAGAGCGGCGGCACGCCGGCGATGTCGAGGCCAAGGACGTCGAAGCCGCCGTAAAACGCGCGAAGCTGATCGAAATAAATCGCGCCGGCGGTTTTGTTGTCAGCCTTCGTCTCCGCGATGTACAGCTGATTGACCTTGATCGGCGCTTGCAGCGTGGCGGGGACCGCCGCGCTGACGAAACGCCAGCCTTTCCAGTTGAGGCCCGACGACGTCGTGAAGTCGATCGCGACCCGCGCGCCAGAGGCGTCCTGCAGCTGGCCCCGCAGCCAGCGGTGGGTGCCGTCCCCGTACACCCAGACGCCGATTCGCGTCGGCTTGCCGGGCATCGTCCGGCCCGTCGCTCCCGACGGATCGCGGAAATTAACGTACGCCGCCGACGTGTTGCCCATGCCGGTAAAGTCGTACGTCAGCTTCAGGGCGTGAAAGCCATAATGAATCGTCTCCGGCCGGGAGACGAGGTCGATGCGAACGCTCCGTGCCTGCGCAGAGGTTGCGAACAAGGCCGACGTAGACTCGAACGGTTCGACGACGACGGAGCCGGACGCTTCGTTCGCGAAGGCGGCGCCTCCCCCGAAGCCGAGCAGAATTCCCTGAAGACAGACCAGCATCGCAAAGCCGCAAATCAGTAGATTTCGAGACGCGCGATTGAACATAGAGTATCAGTCCACTTCCTTTTTCGAAAATATGAATGCGCTTTCATCATTACAAGCTATCCATACGCGCAGCCGTCCCGCGTGCGCCCCGAACTTCCCCCTTCCGCGCGATTCCAAAGTTTGGGTTCCCCTTCTTTAGGGTATAACGAATCGTTTCATGTTTCAATATGGATTTTGAAATTTTGTTTCATTCCGTGTCGTTCTATTCTGTCATATCTTTCTTCCGCGCACATAGAAATAGGGTAACTAGTTTAGCGGAGGAGGCGGGGAGATGGATGCGGCGGCATATCGGGACCGGCTGCGCGCCTATCAGAAATCTTATGCGTCGACGCTGGACAGCCGAAGCGCCGCGTTGAAGCTGCACGATGCGGCCGTCGCCGCGGTCCGCCAAGCCGCCTCGGCGGAGGAGCCGATCCGGCGGGCGCAGCTCGAGCTGCGGGCGCTGCAGCTGTTGAACGTCATGGCGACATGGATCCGGCGAAGCGCCGCGCATCCGGACGCGGACGAAGCCGTCTGCGACGCTCTCGCCGCGACGTATGCCAGCGCTTCGCTCCACGTGCATAGACGCGAATACGACGCCGCGATTCTAACAATTCGCGGTGCGATCCGGGAATAGGAGGCGTATTCAATGACAATTTCGTTCCGTTCCATCCTGCAAGCGGTGAACCATTACAATCGGCTGCAATCGGTCAACGATGGATTGGCGCTGCAGTTGTCGACGGGAAAGCGCATCAACTCGCCTAAGGACGATCCGTTTTTGTACCGGCGCATCGGCGCCTTCGAAGAGGAGAGCGCTCGGTATGAGACATATCTACATTCGATCGGCGAGGGACTCGCCGTCGTCTCTCACGTGCACGACGCGGTCGGACAGCAGATCGATACGCTCGAAAAGATGCTCGACATCGCGAACAAGGTGAGCGCGGGCGGCTTGAGCGCGAACGAGCGCAGCGCGTTAAATGAACAATACGAGGAATTGACCGAGCAGCTCACCGTAATCGCGGAAGGGACCGGCTTCGGTGGGAAGAAGTACTTGGACGGGACGTACGAGAATGCCGGCTCCGGCTTTCGCATCGCGACGGGCCCGGGCGGCGAAGTCTACGAGCTGACGCTGCCGAACACGACCGCGGTGGACGACGGCCTGGACGTGGAGGACACCTCCGTATCGTCGACGGGGAACGCGAATTCGGCGATCGGCGCGTTGGAGGATGCACTAGAGTCATTGAAGGGATTGCAGCAGCGGCTCGGTACGGGGGAGTTCATCTTGGAGTCGCGCTCGGGGCTCATGGAAAGCAAGCAGCGAGAGCTCGACGCCCTGGTCGACAAGTATCAAGCTGTCGATCCCGTGCGCCTCGCCGCGCAGCTCGACCGCAACAAGACGCTGCAGCAATACACGCTGGCGGCGATCGGCTCGTCGCTCGACTCGCAGCGCAGCCTAGTCGACTACTTGTTCCCGCGGTGACGAACGGCCAAAGCAAAACACCCCAACGTTCCGCCCGGAGAGGTGCTCGCCGGCGGACCGTTGGGGTGCGATATTTTCGTTAGGAGACGACTTTCAGGTGCTGCTTGCCGAATTCGCCGTGATCGTGCAGCAGCGGGTGCTCGATCTGGATCGTCGAATGGGCGATGCCGTGCTTCGCCGTCAGCATCTCGCTC
>JAPSKX010000265.1 GCA_031181325.1 Paenibacillus sp. | reverse complement strand
CCGAAGGTCGTAGGTTCAAATCCTGCCCCCGCAACCAATTCTTCATCGCGGAGCCGTGGTGTAGAGGCCTAACATGCCTGCCTGTCACGCAGGAGACCGCGGGTTCGAATCCCGTCGGCTCCGCCATTCTTTTTCATTAAATACGGCTTGGTAGCTCAGTCGGTAGAGCAATGGACTGAAAATCCATGTGTCGGCGGTTCGATTCCGTCCCAAGCCACCATTGCTTATAAGCATGGGGGATTAGCGAAGTGGCCAAACGCGGGAGACTGTAAATCTCTTCTCTTACGAGTTCGGTGGTTCGAATCCATCATCCCCCACCATCTTATGAGCCATTAGCTCAGTCGGTAGAGCACCTGACTTTTAATCAGGGTGTCGAAGGTTCGAGTCCTTCATGGCTCACCAGCTTTTCAAAACACACACCGAAAAAACAAGCGTTTCTTCCTAATCGGAAGAAACGCTTTTTTCTTATTCGTATCCATTTACTAAGACGTCCAGCTTCCCTGTCTCCGGGGAAATGATCAAGCCGTGCACCGGCGTGCCGGCCGGGAGCAACGGGTGGTTCTTAATGATCTGCACGCTCTTCATGACGCCTTGCGTGACGTTGTCGAAGCCGGTAAGCCAACGTTCGAGATCGATGCCGGCATGACGAAGCGCCTGAATCGTCTTCTCTTCGACGCCGTTCGACTGGGCTTTGTCGAGGATGTTCGCGGCGTTCAGGCCGGTCATGCCGCATTCATGGTGACCGACGACGAATACCTCCGTCGCATTGAGTTCATAGAGCGCGACCAAGATGCTGCGCATAATGTTGCCGAAAGGCTGCGTGACGATCGCGCCCGCATTGCGAATGATTTTCGCGTCGCCGTTCCGCAGATTCATCGCTCTCGGCAGCAAGTCGATTAAGCGGGTGTCCATGCAAGTGAGCACGACCATCTTCTTGTCGGGAAACTTCGTGGTTAAATACTTTTCGTATTTCTTTTCCTCCACGAACGTCTGGTTGTACGCCATGATCGAGTCCAAATGATTCATCCTGTATCTCCCCTCCACTTTGGAGAAGATTATACTGCAATTTGCGCCTAGTTGCCAAGAATAGAGCTTGTCCATTTTTTCTCTAGGGCAATGGGAATGTCAGCGAGGCGCATGGCATAGCGGCAAGCGAGCGTCCCCTCTTCGCTGCATCGTCGATCCACGCCTGTACATCCGCGACCGGGCGGAAGCCTAGCAACAGGGCGATCGGCTCCGGGATGTCCGAGTACAAATACACTTCGTGACGCCGAAGGATACGCTCCAAGATGCGCAGCTTATGCGCGCCTAGCACGAATCGTTCCTCCAAGCTGCGCACGGCGCGTTCGCGGTCGATGCGCGTCTCCGCCCATTCTTGGAACGTGCCGTTCCCGTACAATTCCTGGCATCGAGCGAGTAACAGAATGCTGCCGCCGGGCTTCGCGAAGCCGGAGGCGTTCTCGAGCGACTTGATCGCCTGATACAGCTGCATATCCTTCGGGAAGCCGCCCGCGGATGCGATGACGGCGTCGTAACGACGTTGGACCGGGATCAAGAACTGTTCCCTCGCGTACGCGGAACCGAGCCGATGGGCTTCGCGAGGGTCGCCCGCGAACGCGGCGAGCGGACGGCGTCGATGATCCGCTACTACGTTAAAGAGAAAGTGGATCGGCATCATGCCGCACGCTTCTTCGATGTCTCGATGCAACGGGTTGTCGCCGTAGCCGGGAACGGCTCGATAGCGCTGCGAAAGTCCGTGGTGCCGTTCGATCGAGAAAGCGGAGGCGACGCCGGGGAACAGCGCCTTGCCGCCGCCGGATAAGCCGACAAGCCGGTGCGGCTCGATGTTTCCGGTGGCGACGCGCAGGTCGGCCAGGGCGACCTTCCGGTTCAGCTCGATCGGCGTGCCGAGCGAGGTGACGCCTACGCGGACGCAATCCTCCGAGGCGGCGGAGTGGTTTTCTACGACGACCCGCCGGAAGGCGGATTCTCCCGCGATGCTCCGCAGCTCCGCCTGCGTCTGACCGCGGTGCGTGCCGAGCGCGACGACGACGCGGATGCGTTCGTCGGGAATGCCGCCTTCGTTCAGCGCGTCAAGGAGCATCGGAAGGAACGATGCCGTCGGGCTGAGCCTGGTAACGTCGCTTACGAGGATGACCGCGTCGCGGCGGCCTTCGGCGATCCGCTCCAGCCGCGGCGAAGCGATCGGGGACTGAAGCGCGTTCCGCAGCGTCGCATCGAGCTCCTCGTCGGCGACGGCGGGGGATCGATACGAGATCTGGTCGGGCGTGCCGGAAGGCCAAGCGATCGTTAGTTCCTCGGTTCCGTAGGCAAGCCGCACGGGATCACCTCCTTCTTCGATGGACCTAATTATTTCCGCTATTCGAGCGAATCATTCCGGGATACCCTACGGTTACGAATAAGGAGGGATCGTAATGCGATACGCGATCGCAATGTTAACTGCGCTTGGAACCGTGTACTTCCTCGTTCCCCCGATCCGGCTTGCGGCGCTTCGATGGGGATTCGTCGATCGACCCGCGCCGCGCAAGATTCATCGGTCTCCGATCCCGTTACTGGGCGGAGTTGCGATCTTCCTGGGCTGCATCGCGGCGTTGTTCGCGTTCGTCGGATGGACGCCGCTGACGGCCACGATCGGGCTTGGCGGCGCGGCGTTGATGGTCGTGGGGCTCGTCGACGACGCATATAAGACGATGGGCAAGGAATTCCCCGTATGGCCGCGCGTAATCGTCTATACGATCGTCTCCTCGATTCCGTTATGGTTCGGCATCGAGATCGCGGGGATCCGCTTCGGCGGGGATCGAATGTGGATGTTCGACGGAGGCGGCTGGAGCGCGATGGCGACGATGCTGTGGGTGTTCGCGTTAATCAACATGATGAATTTCATCGACGGGGTGGACGGATTGGCATCGGGCATCGCGGTCATCTCGTCGCTTACGCTGCTTGCGGTCGCGCTGCTCAAGGGGCAAGGGCCGTCCGCCGTAGCGGCCGCGATCGTCGCCGGGGCTGCGCTCGGGTTCCTGACATACAATTTCTATCCTGCGAAAATGTTCATGGGAGACGCCGGCGCGACCTTCCTCGGCTACGCGTTCGCGGTGATCGCGGTCGACGGCGCGTTCAAGAGCGCGGCGGCGCTGTCGCTCTTCGTGCCGCTCCTGGCGCTCGGCGTACCGATTCTCGACACGACGATCGTGTTCTCGCGCAGATTGCTTTCAGGCAGAGGATTGCATCGCGCCGATAAGCTGCACACGCATCATAGTTTGCTGCACTGGGGGTTGAACCAACGCCAGACGGTGACGTTCCTGTACTTGATCGGGGCCGTTTTTTCGCTGCTTTCGATCGTTTTGCTCTTAACCCTTGGTTGACTGTGCTACAATAAGAAAAACGGACAGGCTGAGGAGACGAGGATGGAACTGGAGCAGCTACGCGGGAAACTTGAGACGATCTTCGGGAAAAAAGTCACGACGCATGCCGAGGGGGAGAAGACTGCGGCCGGGGAGGCGTTCGTCGTCGGGAACGGGAGGGACGTCCTTGTCGTGCACGGCGAGCTGACGCCGTCGGAACGGGAGCTGGTCGCGCTGCTTCTCGACGACGGGCGAAGAGTCGAAAGCAGGAGCGTCTCCGGAACGGACAACGAGCGGTTGTCCGAGGCGCTCGCGGCTTGGATCGTCGAGCGCTTGGAGCAGGGCGATCAGGAAGCCGATCTGCCGGAGGCGTTCGCGCGATGGCCGATGCTGGCGGGATTGAAGGTGCCGCTGCTCGTATACGGGGATTATCCGGAGCGGCTGCCGTCGAGCTCGTACGTCGATCTTAAGAAGCTGTTGAGAACGTTCTTCGAGGCGGAGGTCGCGCTCATTCCGTTACATAACAAGATGTGGCTGATTCTGGCCGACGCTTCGCTTCTGACGGAGGCGCGGGAGGGAGAAGAAGAGTCGATCGAGGAGGCGCTGTCGGCATTGGCGTCGGGGTTGCAGGATATGGCGGCCAGCGAGTGGGTCGGCGAATGTCATGTCGCGACGACGTACCCCTTTTCCCCGGCGGGTTCGCTCGTCCACACGGTCGCCACGCTGCGCGAGACGATCGAGCTCGGGAGAAACTTCCGGCAATCGTCCAACATTCACTTGCCGTGGGAGCTTCGGCTCGAGACGCTGCTCGACGCGGTGCCGAAGCGGGCGAAGAACCGATTCTTGGAAGGCGTGCTCCGACGCGCGGAGCCGTCGTTCGATCCGGAGATGCTGCAGACGCTCGAGGCGTTCTTCAATGAGAACTGCAATGTGAGCGACACGGCCAAGCGCTTATATATTCACCGAAATACGCTATTATACCGATTAGATAAGTTCAAACAAGAGACGGAGATGGACGTCCGGGACTTCGAACACGCGGTACTCGTACGTTTGGCGCTGCTCTTGTATAAAGTAACGAAAAGGAGATAGTTTTTTTGTAAACCTTGTGCATAGTCGTCCTCCTCCGGCTGAGGTAGAATGGGATTATCAGCTACAACAATTTGTGTAAGGGGGACTTCAATCATGGCAGGAGTACGCTTAGAGCACGTTTATAAAAAATACCCGGGTTCCGAAACCGCATCCGTTACCGATTTCCACTTGGATATTGCAGATAAAGAATTTTTGGTGCTCGTCGGTCCGTCCGGCTGCGGTAAATCGACGACGCTGCGGATGATCGCCGGTCTCGAAGAAATCTCGGAAGGCACGCTCTACATCGGCGACCGCGTCGTGAACGACGTCGCTCCGAAGGATCGCGACATCGCGATGGTATTCCAGTCCTACGCCCTCTACCCGCACATGAACGTATATCAGAACATGGCTTTCGGCTTGAAGCTCCGGAAGTTCAAGAAAGCCGACATCGACAAGCGCGTCCGCGAAGCGGCGAAGATCCTCGACATCGAGCACTTGCTCGAGCGGAAGCCGAAGGCGCTCTCCGGCGGTCAGCGCCAGCGCGTCGCCTTGGGCCGCGCGATCGTCC
>JAPSKX010000264.1 GCA_031181325.1 Paenibacillus sp. | reverse complement strand
TCCGCGCGCCGGCGTCGAGCGCGGCGCGAATCGGCCCACGGTGGCGCTCGTAGTAGCCCCCCCCGTAGCCGAGACGCCCGCCGCGGGCGTCGAAGGCGAGCCCGGGGACGAGCAGCAGCGTCCCCCGGGCCGGCGCCGCCTCCCGCGCATGCGGCGGCGGCTCCAGGATGCCGTAGGCCCCCGGCATCAGCTCGTCCTCCCCTGCGACGTCGCGCAGGGTCATCGTCCGCGCGGCGGCGTCCACCCGCGGCGCCGCCACGGGAATGCCTCGCGCCCAGCACCAGCGCGCCAAATCGGCCGCGTCCGCCTCCGAGCGGAACGCCGCGTACCACGCGAGACGCAGCGGCCGCTCGCCGTCCGGCGGGGCGCCCCAAGCGAACGCGCCCGCCTCCCATGCCGCGATCGCGTGCCGCGAGATCGCTTCCGAGCGCGCCGCCCGTTCCGCCGGCGGGATCGCGTCCCGCGCCGCGGCCATGCGCGCGCGCAGCGCACGCTTGCGCTCCGCTATCGTACTCATCCGCCGCCCTCCCGATGACGAACATAACGTCGCGTCATCCCGTTCTTTCTACATATTGTAACATACAAAGGGTCAGGGGCTGCAATCGAACCCGAGTCGCGTTTCCGGCAAGCGGTTGCGACTGGCGCGTTCGCGGCGATTCCGATACACTGAAAGCAACGGTTTTCGCTTTATTTTCGCGGAGGGACATCTTATGCTATTGCAAGCATCCGGCATCGGCAAACAATACGGCGCCACGGTCATTCTATCGAATATTTATGTACAGGTCGGCGAGCGGGAGCGCATCGGCCTCGTCGGCGCCAACGGCGCGGGCAAGTCGACGCTGCTGCGCATCCTGGCGGGCGAATCGTCCTACGACGGCGGGCAGTTGTTTTATGCCAAAGGCGCGACCCTCGGCTACCTTGCCCAAGACAGCGGTCTTCAATCCGATCGGTCGATCATCCACGAGATGCGCGCGGTCTTCGCGGAGCTGCTCGCCATGGAGCAAGAGCTGCGCGAGCTCGAGGCGCGCATGGCCGACCCGAGGCTCGCGGACGACGCGGCGGCATACGAGCAAGTGCTCGCGCGGTACGCGTCCCTGTCCGAGACGTTCCGGGAACGCGACGGCTACGCGATCGAAGCGACGATTCGCGGCGTTTTGCACGGCATGGGCTTCGGCGACACGCCGCCGGAGACGATCGTCTCCACGCTGAGCGGCGGACAGAAGACGCGCCTCGCGTTAGCCCGACTGCTGCTGCAGAAGCCCGACCTGCTCATGCTGGACGAGCCGACGAACTACCTCGACATCGAGACGCTCACCTGGTTAGAGTCATACCTGCGCGGGTATCCCGGCGCGGTGCTGGTCGTCTCGCACGACCGATACTTCCTCGACGCCCTCGTCGAGATCATCTACGAGATCGAACGCACTTCGTCCAAGCGTTACGTCGGCAACTACTCCAAATTCGTAGAACTCAAAGCTGCGGACTACGAACGCAACATGAAGCTGTACGAGAAGCAGCAAGACGAAATCGCGAGACTCGAGGACTTCGTCCGCCGCAACATCGTGCGGGCGTCTACGACCAAGCGGGCGCAAAGCCGACGCAAGCAGCTCGAACGCATGGAGCGGATCGACCGCCCGGGCGGCGAGCTCAAGAAGGCGTCCTTCAGCTTCGAGGTCGATCGCATGTCGGGGAAAGACGTTCTCGAGGTACGGGATCTCGCCATGTCGTACGACGGAGAGACGAAGCTGTTCCGGGGCGTCAGCTTCGAGGTGCGCCGCGGCGACGCCGTCGCCATCATCGGTCCGAACGGAATCGGCAAGTCGACGCTGCTGAAGGCGTTGGTCGGCGACATGAAGCCTGCCGCGGGAGCGGTTCACTGGGGAACGAACGTAACGATCGGTTATTACGACCAAGAACAGACCGGCCTGACGCCGAGCAACTCGGTCATGGAGGAGCTGTGGAACGACTATCCGCAGCTTGAGGAAGTGCGCATCCGCACCGTATTGGGGAACTTCCTGTTCAGCGGAGAAGACGTGACGAAGAAAATTTCGGCCCTCAGCGGCGGAGAAAAGGCTCGCGTCGCGCTCGCAAAGCTCATGCTGAAGAACGCGAACGTCCTCATTCTGGACGAGCCGACGAACCACCTCGACCTGGTCAGCAAGGAAGTGTTGGAATCGGCGCTGCTGGATTATGAAGGAACGCTGCTATTCATCTCGCATGACCGGTACTTCTTGAACCGGATGGCCGAGCAAGTCGTGGAGCTTCGGCCGGACGGCGTTCGACATTTCCTGGGAAATTACGACGATTATCTCGAAAAGCAGCAGGAACTGGCGGAAATGGCCAGCATGAAAGCCGGCGCTTCGACAAAGACGGCCCCTGCGTCGACAACCTCGGCACAATCGAACTCGAACGCGGCCGATTCCGCCGCTCCGGCCTCTTCCTACGAGGCGGAAAAGCAAAACAAACGCGAGGAACGCCAGCGCCAGCGTCGCATCGAGCAGCTCGAAGCGGAGATCGCTGCGACAGAGGCCGACATTGCGGGCATGGAAGAACGGTTGACCGACCCGGCCGTCTATAACGATTATGTAGCGGTTCAGGAACTGCAATCGACGATCGAAGCTCGAAAGTCCCAGCTGTCGGCATGGTACGAGGAATGGGAATCGTTAATGCAATAAGTTGCACACGTTATCCACAATTTCGGGGTAACTAACTGTGGATAATGTGCATAACTTATATTTCATACCGTTAAATTAACGTTTTTTCATGTGGGTAATTTCGCTCGAAAACCGACATATCCCCACGGAAAACGGGTCCCGGAGCGGCCCGCGACGCCCCCGGAGACGCATGCCGCCCGGCCCGCCGCGGTCGGCGAATTTCGGCCGGTCCCTCGGGCTCGCACCGGCGATTCGCCTCCCCGGAGGTCGGTACGCCGACGGATAAGGAAGCGCCCTTCGCTGCCGGAGGGCGCTTTCCTTCGTCAACGGAAGCGAACGCTCGCGACGCTCGAGAGCACGATCGGCTCGAGTTCGCCGCGAATGCGCTGATGCACCTCGACGATCGCGACGACGGACGGGCCGTATACGGTGACGTCGACGCGCCTCGTCGTCTCTTGCGCCGTCCCGGCCCGAGCGACGACCTCCCGTCGGATCGTTGCGGGATAACTCGCCGCCGTCACGAATTCCAGCCGGTGCACGACCGGCGCGGCTTCCAAGCGTCCGCCCGCCAGCGGCTCTCCGGCAGCGTCCAATCCGAAATTCAACCGCAGGAACCGTTCGAACTCCGCGCGGCCGGCCGCTTCGACCCAAACCAGCCGGCCGTACGCCGCCTCCATACGATCAATGTGCAGCGCCGCCGCATGCGTCGCGCGGTCCAGCGCCAGCTTCGACTTCGTCTTGTTGGCGGATTGCGTCATCCAGCCGACGGACGTGACCAACAGCAACACCGCGCACGTCGCGGCGAGCATCGCGAAGAGCAATACATGGGCCCCGCCGCGCTCGTCCGAACGCGGCGGCAGCCAAGGCCGAACGCGCCTGCGCTTACTCATACGCCTCGCTCTTCCCGTGCAAAACGACGCGGTACAAGCCCGCGTCTTCCTCCGCCGCTCCGCCTAACAGGCCAAGCAAGCGAGTGACGTTCGGAGCCGGATACGTAACGGCGAGCGTTACGACCCCGTCCGGATCGTCGCGCAGCACCTTGCTCGCCGTGCTGCCCTCGAACGAGGGGTACGCGACGCCGTCGCGCGTCGTCGGCTCGAGCCCAAGCTCCGACAATCGCGCGATAGTCGCCTCGATGACCGCCGGACTGACGTAACCGACCGCCTCCGCTTCCTTCAGCGCGTGGTTCGCCGCGACGTTCAAGTGGCTTCCCTTCATGATATATACGAAAAACGGGACCCCGGCGAAGCAAAGGAACAACAATAACGGAAAAACGAACAGCGTCACCAGCAGCGTATCCGCGCCGCCTCTCTCGTTCATGCGCATCACCTTGTCTCCCCACCGCCGTTAATCCGAGACGTAATCGAATCCTCTCACCGTCTCTAGAATCGAATCGTGCCCGCCGCGTACCGCGTCCGTCACGCCGGCGCCGCCTTGAAAAACATATAACGCGATGCCGAAGATCAAAACTAGCAGCGCCAACGAAACCAGCAGCTTCGACATCGCTTACGGCGTCTCCGTATTTACCGTGCCGTCGTCGTTGACCCCGAGACTGCCGTTCGTCAGCGAGGTTCCGATGTCGCGCCCCCGGTCGACGACCTGCGTCGCGACGTTATCGCCTACGACCAATACCGCTCCCAACAATAATACGCACAGCGCCAAGGCTACACCGATTTTACTCATTTTGATGTCCTCCTATCGAACTTAAGTACAATCACTGCATTACGGACCCGCTTAGAACGCCGCTTCGATCTGCGCCGCCGTCGAACGCCCCGCATCGCCCGCCGCGGGTACGATGAGTTCCCCGAACGTATAAATCGCCGCGCCTAAGATCAATACCGCAAGCGCCAGCGTCGTTACCAACTTGCCCATCGCACTTCCCCTCTCCCGTTCCTTCTTCCGATTCCGACGGTCCCGCCGCTACCGTCGTTCAGGCCGTAAAGCTCACCGTCAGCTGCTCCAGCACGGTCAACAGCCACGGGTACACGAATAGCACCAAGCACACGAGGAACGGAATCATGATGTAAAAGCTGATCCAGATCGGGGCGTTCTCGATCCGCTTGGACAATTCGGCTTCGAGCGTCGCGTCGATGCTCTTCGCATGCTCAGCCAGCAACCGCTTCACGTCCTTGGACTTCGCCCGGCTGACCGCCGCGAACGCGTTGACGAGCGGATACGCCTCCGATATGGCCACAGCGTCCTTGAATGCGAGAATCGCCTCGCGTTGGTCGTTCCCCCATTGCGCCGCAAGCTGCTGCAGCGCCGGCTTCAGCAGCACCATCGGCCGCCCCGCGCGCAGGATGAGCTCCCGCATGTCCGTCTGATCCGTCATGCAGATCGACAGCCGATGCGAGAA